>JBGTGG010000469.1:0-31071 GCA_041746855.1 Cyclobacteriaceae bacterium
AGGAAAGTGGTTTACAACCCGGAACCATTATCACCGTTTTTCTTTGCAGGAATTATGTGAGGCCTGAATTAAGGGAAGCAACCTATCGCGTTTCTGAGCAGCTGCAAAAGCAATTCCCGGGAATGGTTCTAAATTACCTGGATGCAAATTTTCCCTTTATTGATAAATTTCCTTTGTTGCCCCACTTAAGTCATAACGATGGTAAGAAGCTTGATTTATCTTTTGCTTATCGCGACAACCAAACAAAGGCCATCACAAATGAATTACCTTCTTTTATTGGCTATGGTGTTTGTGAAGAACCAACATTCAATGAAATTAATACTGCTATAGTGTGTGAGCAGAAAGGCTACTGGCAATACAGCTTTTTGAAAAAAATAATCCCGCAAGGCAGTAAAGAAGACTTTACGTTCGATGCGACACGCACAAAAAGATTGGTCGAATTATTTGCCCGTGAGAATTCAATTGGTAAAATATTTATTGAACCTCATCTTAAATCCAGACTTGGACTAACGAGTCCGAAGATCAGGTTCCACGGATGTCAGGCCGTGCGGCATGATGATCACATTCATGTGCAATTGAAATAAGCTGTAGTCTATCCTAACAACTTACAACAACACAACTTTTAAAATCTGATACGGTATGAGTAGTTTCGTGTTGCAAGATTCAGGTTACATGTTGAACAACCTGAAACTTGAAACTTGGAACCTGTAAAACCTAGCAACTCTTCCACTTTTGATATTCAATTATCTAGTGTCTAGTATCTAATAAGGAGTGGGGAATTTTTTTGACAGCGTGGTTAAAAGTCAACAAAAAAGCGTGATCCATTCGTAGCATGTCCTTGTGAGGTGCCTCTGCGCCCTTGGAATGAATCTTGTGTTATTAAGTTCATCAATAGTATTGTGATTATACTAACTTTTAAAAAATTCAAAATCTTATTATCATGAAAAATTTAATTTTCACACTCGCATTCGTTGGACTTTGTTTTGTCGTGAAGGCGCAGGATGTTTATTCCCAACGGCAACCAGGTATCATTGAAGAAAATTATAAAACATTTTCTTTTATCGATCAATCCAAGAAGTCAACAAAAGATAAAAAAGATAAGCAGGAACTTATCGTTTATGAAGATCCTTTTTTGACACGTATTTGGCTATTCAGTGATCCTGCATATCCTGATACAAAATCAAATGCCAGCATTAAGAAAGCAATTACGCAAGAGCTTTTAAGAAAAGGCTATAAGAAAGTTGATAAGGATGCAGATATGCTGGTATCCTATACCGTTTTTAAATCGGACGCAGAAATTCCGGGCAACTTCACTGATGATAATGGTAATGCGTTTCCAAATTCAACTGAAACGGTTAAAGTAAAAAAGGGAACGCTATTAATTTCAATTATGGATCGTAAAAATAGCAAAGCGCTATGGCATGGGTTTGATAAAAATGCACTTGGTGAAAGTGCATCTATTGAGGACACTAAAGTCATGAAATCCGTTACGAGTACACTTAATTCTTTTGTTTTAAATTAATTATACCGTAAGCTAGTATAGCAGAGGCAAATCTTTTTTGTGCACTTAGCACAATTCGGATTTGCCTTTGTTATATTAATTAGTTTCTAAAAATTCCAGCATCCAGCATCCAGCATCCAGCATCCAGCATCCAGCATCCAGCATCCAGCATCCAGCATCCAGCATCCAGCATCCAGCATCTATTTCTTCCTGATCTTCAAATCCCCATTATAATTCTTCATCGTAATCTCCGCGCCACCACCATTGATTTCCCCGCGTACCCATTCGTCAATCACCACTTTGTAGGTACCGGATTTCGTTTCTTGTTTTTTCACCGGGCCACCTTTTATCAGGTTCACATCAAAGTCGCTCAGGATATCACCTTGTTGCGTTCTCATTTTCAGTGTTGCCTTCAAATTGGAGGGGAGCGTTAAATCAATATCACCGTTATAGGTGCTGTACGAAAGTGGAGTGTTGGGTGTAAGCTTATTGTATTTGACAACAATAGCACCATTATAAGTAGCGGCCACCACGGTTCCTGATATTTCAGTAGCGGTGATCTTTCCGTTGTAATTTTCAATTTCGATTTCCCCCTGAATGTTTGAAACGATAATATCACCACCATTATAACCTTCTAGTTTTAAATCAATACCTGAAGGAACTTCGATTTCCAAATCGATTTTTGTGTTCCAGGAATCAGAATTTATTTTTACAGCATTACTGTTTTCGGAAACCTCCAGATCAATCGTTCCGCTGCTGATGCGCTTCAGTCCATCTTTGGTTTCTCCTTCTTTCTTTTTGCCTTCCGCTACAGAATACTTTACCAGGATGTCTTTTCTTCCCGTTCCTTTTACCGTAATGCTTCCACGATTGATGTGCGCTTTCAACGTTGCCCGTTTTGAAGGATCACTCAACGGGATCGGGATTTCCCCGGTGGTTTGTGCCCATGTGCTGATGCTAAATGCTAATCCTAAAAGTGCGATGAATAACTTTTTCATATATGTAGTAATTGAATTCTTTAAATTTTTAAATCTCTTTTAAATAAACATTTCCATTAAAGGTTTCGAAGTCGAGGAGCACGCCCCCGTTGCCGACTTTAAATCGATTTCCTTTAAGCTTATACTTCACCCCTTTTCCGGTGTCTTTTTTCTCCATCTGCACAGGCAATGCTTCAAGCTGATCGACATTGGTATACAAATCACCATTGTAACTTTTAAAGTATACACTGGCGGCCAATCCCTTTTTGAAGTTGGCGTTGATGTTGCCATTCAAAGTATAATACCGGCAATCACTGCTGGGATTCGAAACATAATCAAGATCTACATCGCCATTGATGGTAGACGCATGGGTTTTGCCTACAA
The DNA here is from genome assembly GCA_041746855.1 of Cyclobacteriaceae bacterium. Classification (GTDB taxonomy): domain Bacteria; phylum Bacteroidota; class Bacteroidia; order Cytophagales; family Cyclobacteriaceae; genus JBGTGG01. The sequence goes on from JBGTGG010000469.1 coordinate 2,863, forward strand.
GCTTGCTGAGTTTGATGCTGCCATTGATGTTGTTGGCATATACGACTCCAGTTACATTCGTGATCGTTACGTCACCGTTGTTGATGGTGGAAACACGCACGGTAAGACCAACCGGAACTTTTACTGTGAAATTCAAACGGTAGTCGTACTCATTTTTGTGATCGTCATCATCACGGTTGTTGCAGTTGTCCCAATTGTAGCCCCAACCATTCCAGTCGCCATGGTTGCGCTGGTTTTTAGTGGTACGACCAAATTGATTACACACTCCATCGGTGTAAAGAATCAGTGTATCGGCCAGGTCTTTGATGCCGAGTTTGATTTCTTTTTTTCCTTTTTCCAATCGCGCTTCGGTTTTGCCGATGATGATTTTTTCGACTTCTACTAAAATTTTATCACCGGAGTAGCCTTCGATTGTGATGTCGCCATTGATGTTGGCAATCAGGAGTGCATTGGCCGCTGACTTTTTTTCAAAGTTCAGCTCTTTGCTGATTTTTTCAGTGTGGCGCTGCGCCCAGGATATGTGTCCGAGGGTTGCGCAAAGTATGATGAGTAATATCTTTTTCATTTTAGTTCTTTTAGTTTGTAGTCGTCATGCTGAACCTCCTGTCATGTTGAGCTTGTCGAAACATAGCTTCGGAGTCCTAAGCCGGCTTCGACAGGCTCAGCCTTACAATTAGATCAACGTTTGTATACTCTCCTCAATCCGCTTCTTCACATCCGCAGGCGTTCGTTCGTTTTGGATAATTTTTTCAAACTCCCGCACCGACTCCTTCGCCTGCAATGCCACCATCACTTCTGCCAGCGAAACCTGCACCATCGGTGACTCCTGGTGCGCAATGGAATTCACCAACGCTTCGCGCACGTTCGCATTTCCCAAATACGGTTTCAATGCATCCAATGCAGCCAGCCGCACATTCACCTGACTATCTTTGTTGAGTGTTTCAATCAGCGCTTCCGTAACTTTCTTGCTCGGGTCATCCATTTCACTGGTGAGGCTCACCGCTTTCAATCGTTCGGTGGCCGACTCTTTCTCCAACAGCGACAACATCACCATTTCTTTTAAATCGGCAATCTCATTGGTGAGCACCGCTACCGTTTCATCACCTTTCGGCTGACTGATAAAATAGCCACCCACAAAACCAACGATCAGCAACACACTCGCCAGCGCCAACCGCGGCATGAACATCGTGAGCGAAGGAAAGGAAAGCGCTGCGAAAAACCCTTTCGACTTTTTCTTTTCGGCTGCCAGCATCGCATAAAATTTATGGTCGAGTTCCAGCGAAGGGGAGGGAAGTTCCGTCTGCATCAACTGTTCATCGAGTAGCGACAAGTCAGTGAGTTGGGTAAGGGAAACGTCACCCTGCCCGATCAAATTTTCCAGCATGATGATTTCTGACGGATCAGCTACCCCAGCGTTATACTTTTCGATTAGCATGTTAATTTTTTCCTTTTCCATATCACATTCTTTTTTCGAGTTGTTCATATACACCCTTCAGCGCCTGTAGTGCGCGAAAGACTTTTATCTTCACGGTTCCTTCTGTACATCCCAGTAAACTTCCGATCTCTTTGTATTTCTTTTCCTGGAATTTACTGAGCATTAAAATTTCGCGTTTGTCTTCCGGAAGGTTCGCCAATGCCAGCGCCAGCATGTGGTGTTCTTCCCGTTGTTCGATGATCGATTCGGTGGTATCGGTATTCGCGATCCGATCACTCCAATCCTCGATGGAATCTTTATGTTTTATTTTTTCCTTGCGGAACTGGTCATGCCGCACATTGCGCGCGATGTGAAACAACCACGTTTTGAAGGTGCCATCCCCGCGAAAAAGATGGCGGTATTTCAGCACACGGAAGAAGGTGTTTTGCACCAGGTCCTCGGATAGTTCCGGGTTCCTGTTCATGCCATAAAAGAAGCCGTACAAAGGACTTTTATAACGTTCGAACAACAGGCCCAATTTATCGAGGTCACCCTCTTTGACCCTGGTCATCAATGCATTGTCGGATAGCGCTTCCAAAGAATTTCGAATTTCAAGCAGGGAAACCACCCCCTTTGTAAATGGTTACAGGATTCTGGAATTAAAGTTACGGAAATCCCCGGGAGCAGCAGATTCTCAGGGGATTGCGTTGGCGGTTTACCAGAATTGGAGTAATTTGGTATTGATACTTGTGTATTCTCATGTGTTAAACTTAGGTACTACGTTATGCGAAATTCACCGATGCCTACAAAAATTCAATTTTGTATAATCCTTTTATTCCTAACCTTTTCCACCAATGCTCAAAAGAAACAAAAGAAAAAAGTTGTTATTCTGGATACCATTGGAAATGTAACGGATATGTATGGTGTGTTATCGATAATGAATACCGGAAAATTTAAACGGGCTATTGATGATTCGAATGAAACAATCCGGTATTATGGATGGGAGAAAAACACAAAAAGAGAATTTGATAGCCTTGTTGCCAGAACCAAAGATCGCATACTATTAAAGAATAGAATCGGTGAAGAATTTCTTTTTCCAGCAGTAAAGGATATCGATGGGAAGCTTTACAACGCTGAAACGCTTCGTGATAAAATTGTCGTCATAAATTATTGGTTTGTAGGATGCGCGCCTTGTGAAGTTGAAATGCCGGAGTTGAATAGCCTGGTTGAAAAGTATAAGGACAATTCAGCTATAGTTTTTGTTTCCTTTTCAAGAAGCAACGAAGAGAAAAGCAGAAAGTTCTTGTTGCAAAAAGAATTTAACTATCCCGTTGTAGTTATGGAAAAAGGATTAAGTGAAAACTTTAGAATCTCAGTATATCCGACAAATTATGTTATTGATAGTGATGGGAACTATCAGTATGCAAGCCAGGGTATTGGTGCAGGAAGCATTTATATTTTGGAGCAGAATATACTGGAGGCACTCAAGAGAAGGGAGAATGAGTAGATTTACTTATCGGTCACGTTATTTCGTAAATCCAAAAAATGGGATATGCTATATTTATGAAACCGTTGGGATGTAACTTGCTTGAGCTATTATATATAGAAGATGAAAATAGACATTGGTCAATCCGGTAACCATTATAAATTCTTTAAAAATAACAGTCAAGATCATTATCTCACAGGAAAATGGGTGAGTGGATTTTTCAAAAGCGTTTATTCTGAAATTTATGATGGAGACCAAAATAAAGTAGCCACAATAAGATTTGGTAAATCAGCGGGTACCTGGTGGAAAAAGAAGATTAACTATGAATTTGAATTCTATAAAGAACAACAAGTAATTACGGTAACCGTATTGAATCGTTGGAAGGGTCACTGGGCTTTTGAATTTAATGGTGAGAAATATGACTTTTATTTCCATCGGGGTCATCGTAAATCGCTTTATAAGGAAGATCAGCAAATGGCTAAATTCAATAAGCGCACTACCAACCTATGGGAATATGATAAGGGATTTATTATAGCTGACAATGATGCGAATGATTTAATGCTAATCTGTCTTTTTCTGGCGTATGACATGGGAGAAACAAATGATGCTGATATATCGGTTGATATGGGTAATTTACTTGAAGGTGTAAAGGAATATGATGATCGATGGATTCCTAAATAAATTTTAACCTGTGCTCCGTGTTATAGTGGAGCCGTAATTTTATGAGAACTAATCATCTTATCATCTTTTTTATATTGGCTTGTTTATTAACAGCAGGCAGTTGTAAACCGGAAAAAGAGAATTCCATTGATATCACCGGCACTTGGTATTGTATGTTTCGTGATTCAGTTTATGTGGAGAGTATTATTACGAAAGACTTAATTTGGCAGTATGATGACAATTTCGGAACACAGTCTTTTCACTATATTATTAGGAATGATTCAGTCTTTATTGAGCAGAATGATTTTGCTGCTAAACTTATCCTAAAGAATACAAATGAATTTGATATGTTAAGCCAACATACTAACTCCAATTATTATCGCCTTGTTACTGATATTGATACGAGTGCACTCTTACAGGATAAGGAAGATGCGTTGGATGCATATATAAATGGTTGGCGGGAGCGAAAGTTTAATAGGGAGGAGGACTATAGAAAGAGGAATCCTAAATCAACAGCTGAGTCAGACAAAATTCAAGAGGAAGAAATAGAAAGTGATTGTGTGTTTAACAATGATTACAAGAGTTTAACCACGGAATGGATGAAAGAACTTCGAGTCCAAACGTACAGTTGGGATGATGTTAATAAAAGGACTGTACTAATTGAAGGTGCAGACTCGATTTACTTCAGACAAGGCGGTTGTGCTCATTTTGGATTCTCGGTTGAACAAGTCCTTACTTCAAATACCGTTCCCTTGGCGGACTCAACCTATTGGATCCAGGCTTCATTAAAATTTGCAGAGCGATTTGGGTTTGATCATTATGCTCAATCGATAAAAGCAGGAAAGGTAAATATCGTGCATAATGATACTGGATTTTGGTTTGAAGTGGATGACGATGATCCGGAAGATAATTTATTCTACACAGGTATTGAGATTACGGCATTTGATAGAGCAAGGAAAATTGGGATAAGTTTTTATTATAATTGATTCTAAGGTTATCATGAGTACAGAAGTATTAGCCACATTGCCCAATTCCATTGATGCACACCTTCTGAAGAGTAAGCTTGAAATTGAAGGAATAGAATCATTTCTTATGAATGAAAATTTTTCGAGTTGGTTTCCAATATATTATAATATTCTTGGCGGGGGTGTGCAAGTTGTAGTTAAACGCGGGGATTTAGTAAGAGCTCGTGAAATTGCAAAACTAGATTCAGGAAAAGTAACGTGTCCGGCTTGTGGATCCCTAAACATCGAACTCGCGTACGAAAGACCTCAGCGGAAGGCTGCACTGCTGTTTATCGGATTGTTGCTAGCTGGGCTCATTGGTAATCTTATGTGTGACTATACGTGCAAGGATTGTCGTGAGGAATTCAAAAGGTAATGATTAACCTGCACCTCCTTTTTTGACAATAAAATAAAATATCTATCTTAGTTGCTGAGCCCTCTGTGTTGCCTTGGAGTAAGGTACTGGGGTTTTATTTTAAATTAACTTTAGCCACTATGAATGCAGAACAATCATTAGAACAAATCCACATTGAGCAAGCAAATTTTATTACCAAAGTCTATGCATGGATGTCCCTGGCGCTATTGGTCACGGGTTTGGTGGCCATAGCAACCGCCTCAAGCCAAGTACTTACTGAATTGATATTTTCTAGCCGTTTTGTTTTTTTCGGATTGGTAATCGCGGAATTTATATGTGTTGCGTACCTGGTCGCGGTCATTAAAAAGATTTCTTCTCAACTGGCGATTTTGATTTTTTTCGGATATGCCGCCCTCAATGGGCTGACCTTTTCCGTAATATTTTTGGTCTACACTACAGAATCCATTGCTTCCACATTTTTTATTACAGCGATAACCTTTGGAATCATGAGTGCTTATGGCTACTTCACGAAGAGGGATTTGACATCCATTGGAAATCTTGCCTTTATGGGATTAATGGGGTTAATTATTGCATCGGTTGCGAATATATTTCTTCATAGTGAAACTATTTATTGGATCACCACTTATGCGGGCATTTTAATTTTTGTGGCATTAACTGCTTATGATACTCAGAAAATAAAAGACATGAATATTATCGGCAATGAAGGAACTGAAGAGGATAAAAAGGAAGCCGTGATGGGTGCCCTTACTTTGTATTTGGACTTCATAAACCTCTTCCTTTATTTGTTAAGATTATTTGGAAGAAAGAAGTAGGTCTCTAATTAATCTCTGCTTACGGTCGGTGTTGTCACCGCACTGGCCTCAGTGCCATAGAAGAGCGGTAGAGGGTTGGCGACAACAACAACCTTGTACAGAAGTAAAAGAAATTATTATTTTGCATTAGTAAACCCTGTTGACGTTATGAAAACCCTATTCTTATTTTATGCTATTCTAACCATCGTATTAATACTATGGGCTTTCCTTGATCGCTCATCAAATAGGTTAAGCCGTAACACGATGTTGTTATGGATTTTGGTGTTTCTTTTTCCGGTGCTGGCGCTTTTCATCTTCTTTCAACCGCACCGTGAGAGGAGGAGGTTCAATCCAGATTTCACTCAACGGAAAAATGTTCAATAACGAAAGTATAGATGGGATTATTTGATAAATTTCTAGGCAAAGTAGAAAAACCGATAACCACTTATGCGGATTTTTGGTCCTGGTTCTCTGCAAGCGGTCGGTGTTGTCACCGTACCACCTCAAGGATTGCCTACCGCTTGTTAACATTGGCAACTATTTTGCTTGGAAGGATTTAGCGTAAATTATTAACAAAAAATTTCCCTTAATAAAAAATCAACCTACTATGAAACGATTACTCGTTATCCTCATCATCCTGTTGTCGCAATTCAGTTCACGTGCACAAGAATTTCCAACGGAATATTTTTCTTCACCTGTTACCTGGCTGGGCCTGGATTATTCCCACGCCAAAATGATCGGGGCACAGGGATTCAACAACCCCGACCAGATTGTTGACTACTACTTTGAAAACTGGAATAAACTGGTGATGACGGAATCACGAAAGTATAATCTGCCCAGCTATCTGATTGCTGATGTCTCTATCAACCTAAAATATGTGCGTGCTAAAAATAAAGCAGTGGACGCCAAGGAAATTGTTGTTGAAGAAGCGAATCCGCTTTCAGGTGACCAGTTGGAAAAAATAGTGATGGGTTATGATTTTTCAGAGTTGAGCGGGTTTGGCGCCATTATGATTGTGGAGGCATACAATAAAAACGAAGAGACCGCAACGTATCATTTCTTGGTCATGGATTTGGCGAGCAACAAAATCCTCTATAAAAATACTTACAAAACAGAACCCGCGGGTTTTGGATTTCGAAACTATTGGGCAGCTACTTTTTTAGGGGCCTTGAAAAGTGCAGAGAAGGACTTAAATTCCTGGTATTGGAAAGCTAAAAAGGACAAGACGAAGTAGCACTTTCCTGCAAGCGGCAGGTGTTGTCACTGTACCGCCTTCCGGTCTATCGGGTGCTGGTTGGTGAATACCAACCATGAGCAACACACTAACCATGTACAAAAGTCAAGTATATAAAACACCAACATGCGTAGTTGTCTTTTCTTATAAATTATTATTTTGCATGGGTAAACCCCGGCAAATTCTCACAATCCATCTTGTGGTGTTAGCGGTAGAGCAAGAATATCATGGAAGCCCTTTTGATGAAATTAAAGCTAGTTGACTATCTAAAAACGGAATTGAATATTCACAAAAGTGAATTATTGAACGGTTTAGTCAGCAAATTGATGATGAAGAAATTGGAGGCCTCTAATGAGATATGATTTTTCAAATTCCATATTTCAAGAAAGGCTTACTCTTTATAATCGCATTCGCGGCCATCCATCACGTTGCTTTCGCGCAGGTCACGCTTTCAGGAACCGTAGTTGATGCGGATAGCTATGAGCCGATGGCCTTTGTAAATGTTCATTTAGTCGGAACGAAGACAGGTACTACATCCAACATAGATGGAAAATATGCCCTATCAATTCCTTTATCAAACCCAGAACAGATCGTTGAATTCAGTTTTGTTGGATATGAAAAAATAGCAATTTCAATTCAAGACCTTCAAAAGCTAAATCCCGTTAAGCTAAAAAATTCCAGCACTGAATTACAAGAGGTTGTTGTACGTGCTGGTGAAAATCCGGCACATGATATTATTAGAAAGGCCATCGCTTCCAAAGATTTGAATGACCCAAAATTCATTGATGCCTATACCTTTAATTGTTACAATAAAACTATTTATACCGCAAGTGGTCTGGATAATGATTCGCTGAAAGTTGATTCATTGGTTGAGAAGTACCTGAAGTACGGTCACTTATTGGTGTTTGAAAGCTATTCTGAAGTAAAACGAATGCGGCCAACTTTAACAAAGGAAACAGTACTGAAAAATAAAGTTTCGGGTCTGGCGGATCCGAAGTTTGCCGTACTCTCCAGTAGCTTTCAGCCTTTTGCCTTTTATGAAGAGCAAGTAAACCTATTTGGGATATTCTTTATTAACCCGTTAAGTAATGGAAGTTTAAAGCGCTATGAGTTCTACTTGAAGGATAAACTACTCGTTAATTCGGATACTACTTTTGTTTTGTCGTTTGAGCCGGAGCGAACAAATAAGGACAAAACACTAGCCGGATTACTATACATCAACACGGACGGCTATGCCATTGAGAATATTATCGCTTCACCTGCTGATACTACACTAAAGATAGAATTTCGGATTCAGCAAAAGTATGAGCGCGTGAACGGTCAGTGGTTTCCAAAAGAATTATACACGCGTTATTTAATGAAGGATGGAGGTATTGCAATTAAGAGTGACTCTTCGAATTCTTCGAGAAAGGTTCGCTATATTCCTATGGTATTCAAAAATCAAAGCTATTTTACAAACATTGATCTTAACCCATCGCTCACCAAAGCCGACTTTGATTTGATTAATATTGAATACGAAACGGACGCCCTTCATGACATTCCCTGGGATTCTTTACGGGCTGATGTACTTAGCAATCGTGAAGTTCAAACCTATTATAATTATGATACGCTAAGTGATAAAACAAAAAGGCTTCTCAATAAAGTAACAGACTTAACTTTTGAATTAGCCGGAGGCAAAGTTCCCTTTGGTAAAATTTCGCTGCTTCCCAATTATCTCCTACGGTTCAATTTATATGAAAAAGTTGCTTTGGGTATCGGGCTCACGACAAACGACCGACTCTCAAAAGTATGGCAGCTTCAAGGGTATGGGATGTATGGTTTTGGGGATAAAGCTTTGAAATACGGTGGCGCTGTTAAGATAAATGTCAGTAGGCCGAAGCAACATACTATTGATATCAAGTACAGTCAGGATATTGAAGAGCCCGGAACTGTCAACTTTATTAAGCCAAACGGAATAGATTTAACTTCAAGTGGGGATGTCTTTAGAAGATTTTTAAGAAACCGAATGGATAGTGTTGAGCGGATAGGGGTAGCCTATAATTTCAGACCCGCCCGGTTTACGGAGCTCTCCATTTTTGGAAATCGCGAAAGTAGAGACCCAACCTACCAGTATGCCTTCGAAGATACCGGACTTGATATGCATTCCAAATTTGTAGTTTCTGAAGTGGGATTGAACATCCGTTTTCTCTTCAAGGAAACGATTACTAAAATTGGTGGCTATCAAATTATTACCGGGAATAGTTTTCCCTATATCACCGCGCGCGTTTCAAAATCGATTGAAGGCCTGTTGGGTGGAGAATATAGTTTTACGAAGGCGGATATACGAATCAAACAAGTAATTAACACGATAGCATTGGGAAAAACCTCCTTATATCTGAATGTTAGCAAGGCATGGGGAGACAACATTCCGTATCCCTATCTCAACTTTGGGAATGCTTTCAAAGGAGACAACAAAAATAATATTTCTGTCTATGCACCTGGCTATTTTCAGACCATGCGGCTTTATGAGTTTGCTTCGGATACTTATGGTCAATTTACACTGGAGCATAATTTTGGCTCCCTATTTAGCGCTTTTAAAGGAGTGACCAAGCCTGAGTTAGTGATTGTACAAAATGTTGCGTATGGTACTTTGCGTAATGAAAATGCACATGAAGGTGTTGAAATAAAAACCTTAGAAAAGGGATATTTTGAAAGTGGGTTGATGCTAAATAATTTAATCCGTTTCGATTCAAAATTCTATTGGTTTGGGTATGGTGCTGGAGTTTTTTATCGTTATGGACCGAATGGATTTACAAATGAAAAAGACAACTTTATATTTGTTCTATCATCTTCAATTTCGTTTTAGTTTCTGCTTTAGGTCGGTGTGGTCATTGCAACGCCTCGCCTCTGGGTCATGATATAAGCTGCTGGTGCTGGTTGGTGACAACACCAACCATGAGCAACATCCGTTTCGATTCAAAATTCTATTGGTTTGGGTATGGTGCTGGAGTTTTTTATCGTTATGGACCGAATGGATTTACAAGTGAAAAAGACAACTTTATATTTGTTCTATCATCTTCAATTTCGTTTTAGTTTCTGCTTTATGTCGGTATTATGAAAGCGATCGGATTGTCACGGTAGCGCTTCCGGGTCCTGATATAAAGCGTTACGAATCCCGCTAGGGATAAAATGCTGGTAGTTTGAGAAAAGATAATAATCATGAAATACCATCGGGATGTAAATATTTCGTTCCTACGGAACTTTCCGTTTGTTGTAAACTTGTACTACCACTATTTCACCTCTACGAGGCTTAAATTTAGTGGTCACCGAAGCGCCTCAGGATTTTATTCCTTGGCAACCACATCCCGATTGCCATTCTCTTTTTTTCCACCGTTTATCAATTCATTTACCTTTTCAGTTTCCCCGGGTTCGAGTTTTTCAACTTTATCTTTATTCAACTCTTTCCCCTCCGTAATACTAAACGTACAAAACAAGGGGAAGTGATCGGAACCGATTTTTCCCAAGACTTTGAATTCGTGCACTACTATGTCGGTGGAGTGAAACATTTGATCAATGGGAAATCGAAAGAGGGGATACTTGGCATGATAGGTAGCGACAAGCCCACGCCCGATGCGGGGATCCACGAGCTCGGAAGTTTTCCTAAAAAGCGTACTCACTTGCGACCAGGCTACGGTGTTGAAATCACCAATCACAATTGTTGAAGTTTTTTGCTTGCGTACTTCTTTTGCCACACACATCAGTTCACCATCCCGTTCTTTTGAGGTTTCCTCTTCTGTTGGACTTGGTGGTGGTGGATGTACACCGTGCATGATAAACCGATAACCATCCTTTGTTTCAAGGTGCGCTTCAATGCTTGGGATATCGTCTGCTACATAGTAATGTACTTCTGATTTGATTATTTTTAATCGGGTATAAAAATGCATACCATAAGTATTTTCAAATGCCACTTTTTTAAAATTGGGGTAATCCTGTTCTATAGGTGTAAGCGCATTTTCCCATGCTGCATTTGATTCAAATGTCCATAAGACGTCAGGTTTTATTTCTTTCACCAGGTCAATAAGCAATTGATACTGGGTGTTAAATTGGTAAACGTTGACAGCAATGACCGTAATATTTTCTGAATGCTGACGTGAGGCTTTGTCAGTGGTGGGTTTAAATAAAGGTGTGTATTTTAATAGAATAATAATATTGAAAATAATCAATCCACATAGAAGGGCTTGAATAATCCAGGTTGCCCACGAGGGTTCCAATCCGAAACCTGCTGTGAAAGTAACAAGCTGAAAAACTAAGAGTTGAACTTTCGCAAATTCAAATATTCTGAATATCCAATGCGGTCGATCAATGAAGGAAAGGAGGGAAGCAAGTAGAATAAAACCCGCAGTGCAAAAGTAAAGTATCTCCATGGTTTTCAATCTAAGGATTTTCTTTTGAATTTGTCTCTTTCATAGTTTCAAATATTGATAGTCGGCAAAGACACCTAACAACTTACTTAGTTTTTTGTTTTGCCAACGGTCGGTGTTCTCACCGTACCGCATACGGTATGATCACTTTTATCTATGGTTAAGAATTATTGGGTGCATCTAAATAGGCCATCACCAATCGTATTTCTCCGTAACCATAATCGTCACCGAGCAGATTTTTCACAGGTGCGAGGGCCGTTCCGCCAACCTGTTCTAGTGCTTTTTGGATTGCAGGAATTTTTGATGCGTCCATCACCTGGTCAATGGAAAGTTTTCCGTGCTGTACATAAAAGGCAAGATGTCCTTCAATGGTTGTGATACTAAATCCACGCAATTCAGCAATTTTTTGAATGGAATGTCCCTGGTTGAATAGCTCAAGGCTTTGTTGTTTGGTATCGGTTTCCCTTTCGCGTTTTTCCCTGCGTTGGCGCTTGGGGGTTTTGAGATGGATGCGTGAAGCTAAGGCATACTGGCGACAATATACTGCGACCACTTCCCAAAATTGTTTACCGTACTTTTCAATCTTCACTTGTCCAAAGCCGGATATTTGATTGAACTCCTCTTTGTTGTGCGGCAGATAGGTAGCGAGTTCAATCAGTGTGGCATCGGAAAGAACAATATAGGCGGGAACATTTTCTTCAGCAGCAAGTTGTAGTCGCACCGCTTTCAGTTGCTTAAAGAGTTCTATTTCGTAATCGATTTTATGGACAGGCTGCATTTCAATAACCTCTTTTGATTTTGAGAGCATTACTGTTTCTTTACCCTGTAGTACTGCTCCGCTTTTTGGGGTGAGTTTTAATACAGGATAAATACCTTCTGATTTGCTGAGATAATCCTGTGCAAGTAAATCGCGAATGACATCGTTCCAATCTTCTTTGCTCACATCAGCACCTATGCCGAAAGTCTTTAATTGCTTGTGTTCTTCTTTGATTTTTACATTATTTGACCCGCGGAGGAAATCAATTACATACCCCGCACCAAATCGTTCCTGTAAACGTGTTACAGCTGAAAGGACTTTCTGTGCCAACACAGTTCCGTCCACCCGATCAAATTTTGTCAGGCACACATCGCAATTGCCACAGTATGTTTCGAATGTTTCATCAAAGTAATTCAATAAATATTTTCTCCGGCATGTGGTCAGGTCGCCATAGGTGGCCATCTGATCTAACTTCTTTAAGGATATTTCGGTTTGTGCGGGGTTGTTCTCTATTTCTACAAACCGTTTCAGTTTGCTCACATCAGCATAGGAATAAAAGAGTAAGGCCTCACTATCAACTCCATCTCTTCCTGCACGCCCGGTTTCCTGATAATAGCTTTCAATATTCTTTGGAAGGTCCATATGGACAACAAACCGAACATTCGATTTGTCAATACCCATTCCAAACGCGATCGTTGCCACAACGATCTTGATCTCATCCCGTAAAAACATCTCTTGATGACGGGTACGGGTATCGCGGTCGAGGCCGGCATGATAAGGTAGTGCCTGAAATCCTTCTTCTGTTAAATCACGGGCTAGTTTTTCAGTAGATGCCCGGGAGAGACAGTAGATGATACCTGATTCTTCTTTTTGTTTATCTAAAAAGTGAAGCAACTTCTCAACGTTATTTCGTTTGGGTTCAACGGTATAGCGAATGTTGGCGCGGTTGAAACTCGATACAAAAGTTGATGGGTTATGAAGTGTTAGTTTTTCTACGATGTCTTTTCGTGTGAGACGATCAGCAGTAGCGGTAAGGGCAATCATCGGCACATGTGGCATGGCTTGCTTGAGTTTGGCAAGCATTAAATATTCTGGCCGGAAATCGTGGCCCCAATGAGAAATACAATGAGCCTCATCAATCGCAATAAGGTTTACATTGAAGGATGGGAGTTTGCTAAAGTAGGTACTCTCCGGAGCGAGGTACAGAAGTTTAAGTTCTTTCGCGTTAATCGCGTTTAGAATTTCTTCGTGTTCGCGCGTACTTTGTGTGGAGTTTAAAAATGCTGCCGGAATGCCGTTGATGCGAAGGGCATCGACCTGGTCTTTCATTAAGGCAATGAGGGGTGAAATGACTACTGTGAGCCCATCAAAAATCAGCGCAGGAATCTGATAACATAATGACTTTCCGCCTCCTGTGGGCATGAGGGCAAACGTATCTCTCTTTTCTAAGATGGAATTGATAATTGCTTCCTGTTCTAACCGAAAGGAAGTATACCCGAATTTTTCTTTGAGAATGTGTAACGGATTCATAGGATGGTTTTGTTTTTTGGTCTGTGAATACGCCATAGTTGTTAACTTAAATGCTCACCTGCCACGCGTAAAATGTTTTGCTAACAGCAGTAGGTAGTAGCGATCAAGGCTCGGAGAATCAAGAATTTCTTCCGCCTTGATATTTCAAATTTAAGATTTTTACCAGGATTTGGAAGAAGCAAACTAAAAATTGATAGAGATTTTTTAATACTACAACACGCTGTCTTGTTATCGTTTTATGACCGCACCACCTCACGATCCCCTTGTCCCAAATCCGCTTAAGTGCTTGCCAGTATCCAGCATCCAGTATCTAGTGTCCACTTAAGTCTATTCACCCTAAGGCAATCTTGCCACCAACTGCTCTGGTAAAATTCTAAGAATATTATAAATGAGTTTCCATTTGAATCCCGGTACAATTGTAAAGCGGGTACCTGCATTCACAACAGCATTTGCAATAAAGGAAGGTTCCAACAGTAATGCCTCTGGCAAGTCTAATCCCGCTGTCATTTTGCTTCTGATGTAGCCCGCTACAATTACGCTCACCATCACTTTACGTACTGCAAGATGTTGGCGTAGTCCGGCAAGGTATTGTGTGAAAGCGCTCTTGGTGCTTCCGTAAATAAAATTGCTTTTTCTCCCGCGTACACCGGAGAGCGATGACAAGCCAACAATTTTTTCTAAGTGGGTGTTAGTAGTATCAGTTGCGATAATATTTAAAATAGAAACGGCACCGCAATAATGGACCTTCATCATCTGAAAGGTTCCTTCCCACTCATGAAGTGCTTCCAAATTGTCTTTTAAGTATCCTGCGGCATATACCACAATGTTGGGTTTTGCAGGCAAGCTTTTATAAAACGCAGGATGGCTTTCAAAGTCCGCGGCATCAAAGTATGACACGTTTATATTTTCCTTTGCCGCTACTTGCTGTTGAACAAATTCGTGCAATTGGTCAGTGCTACGGGAGGCAGCTATAACAGTATGGCCCTGCTGCGTATATAATTTAATCGCTTCTTTCGCCACATCGGAGTTGGCGCCTAAAATCAGAACAGTTTTTTGTGGTGATGACATAGTTTCAAATATACGACTACTAGTGAAGGTTGTAAGCAGTCTACGACCTATTGACCAGTTATGCGCCAGGCAAGTCCAACCTTTGTGTCTTCCGATTGGATTTTAAAATCTACAGCAAATTTTGTGGGCTAGAAGTTAATCCGTGCACTTACCAAAACGATTTGTGTTTCCCTTTTGCGTACAAAGGATTGGGTAAATGTATTGGTTTGATTATATCCGGCAAATTGACGGGTGTCAAAGATATCACGCGCACTTACCGACAATACAGCCTTCTTGTTAAAGAAACTTTTCTGAATACTCGCGTCAAGATAATATTGCGCAAGGTCTTTTCCCTGTGCTTCAATTTCTGGCGATTCATAATTAAAAACCATTTGGAATGTAATGTTCAACGGAAGTTTGAAGTCGGTAGTGATTTTAGTATTCATCGCATATCCGCTGTTCACAAATTCTTCACTGAGATTGGATCCATCTACAGTAATTCCAAAACCGGTAACACTGCCGGTTACGGTCCACCAGGGTGTAAATTCAGATGTGCCAATGATCTCCACTCCATACGATTGGGAATTATTTAAATTGGCCGGCTGCGAATACGAAATACCATCTTCAACAAACGTGATGTAGTCCATCTGGCCACTCGTGTATCGATAGAAAAAATTGGTGGCAATGCTCGTTCTTGATGCTTCATACACATGGCCAAATTCCATGGAGTTGATCATTTCGGGTTGTAGGTTTGGATTTCCCCTTCTCACACTCAAAGAATCGGTAATGTTAGGGAACGGGTTTAACCGCCAAGCACGCGGACGATCAATCCTGCGGCTATACGTTAACTTCAATGCCTGTTTTGGTGTAATGCGGTAAAGCATCTGTACGCTAGGAAACAAATTGAAATACCGTTGCCGATTTCGCTCATTTGTATTGTACTGATACAGTTCAAGCGTGGTGTATTCACCTCGTAAGCCTACGGTGTAATTAAATTTTTCTGAAGTTTTTGAAGCGACCAGATAGCCGGCATGAATACGGTCTTGATATTCGAACTCGTTACTGATGGCGGGATCGTTTATAAATCCATCATCTGGATTTTCCATCCGTGAATAATCAAAATCATAACTGAAGTTTCGAATGTTTGACTTGAGTCCTGTCTCTAGCTTTACTTTATTTTGCAGGGGATGTACATAATCTGCTTGAAAAACATACGTGTATCGTTTCTCATCGGTGGTGGAACGCTCCTGTGCATCCGCTCCGTCTGGATCAGGTGTTGAGGTGTTGCGATAGATATCAATATTTTGTGTTTTGAATTGGTTGGTATACGATTGACTGGCGATAAACTTGAACGACCTTTCTTTATTGTCAAACGTGCGTTCATAAATAAGTGCATTGTCCATTCCGTCATCTGTTTCGGATTCGTTATTGATCCGCACATATTCCAGTAATGACAGATTCGTATTATTATCGGTAAGGTTGGAATACAGATTGTCTACTTGCTCATCCAAACTTTTATTCAACACACCTTCATAGCTTAAAATGTTTTTCCCGAAATAATAATCCGCACCGTAATTGAAGGTGTGGCTTAGGTCTTCGCTTCGCGAATCGGTCTGCTGATTTAAGGATTCACCATCAGCATAAATCTCCCGTTCAATTGTATTGGTGCCGATTCTTGGCCATCTTCTCAGATTATATCCGCCATACAAATTATAATTGAGCGTGCGGTGACTAAGTTGAGCACCTGCATTCATTCTTCCCCGCGTACCATACAAGGCATCCATGCCAAAATTGGTACCAAGGTCACCACCCTTTTTCAATACAATATCAATAATTCCCGCTTCGGCTTCTGCATCGTATCGTGCATTGGGATTATTGATCACTTTGATTTGCTCCACCGCACTGGCAGGAATACGATCAAGATTTTGTGTCAATGAAGAATTTCTTCCATTGATCAATACATTCGTTCCGGTACTTCCGCGCAACGAAATGCCGCCATCATCTCCCACCCGGATGGACGGTGTATTGCGAAGGATATCCAACACGGTGCCACCCAGGTTTGACAAATTTCGTCCTGGATTAATTACGAGTCCTTCCATATTGGTGGTAGTCATCGGTCGGCTTGCTTCAACCACTACTTCATCCAATTGTTGGCTTTCTTCTATCAGCTTTACCCCGCCAAGTTTTACATTGCTGTTGATGTTAATATCAGTAATTTCTTTATCGGCATATCCGACCATAAATATTTTAAGCGTATACAACCCACCTTCTGTTGTGAGTGAAAAATTTCCGTTTATATCTGCTGAAGCAAAAGCATCCGGTTGGGATTTGTTTCCTGAATAGAGTGCAACTTGTACAAATGGAACAGGTTGATCGGATTCGTCCAAAGCTTTTCCGGTGATAGTATACGAATCGGAATCAGATTGTGCAGAAACGACCGTTCCGTTTAACGCGAGGAAGTAAACAACAAGAATATAGAATACTTTTTTTATCATTTTTCAAAGCTTCGTGAAATGTAGGGTAGGTTTTATTAAACGTGTGATACCCGTGCTGCGTTCCATTGATTCAATATTTAGTCAGATTAACAAGTGAATCAAACTATTGTTATCTTGACCTGCTTATCATGGGTAAGAAAATTTACAACTTGCTGCGATTTTACAACATGTATCGGCATTAATTACGCTTTTGTTAATGAACAAAATTAATAAAAGTGACCCAATCGATTTTAAGAGCCATGTTGAATATTGATGAGCAAACAATATTCCGAAAATCAGGAAAATACTTGCCAATCAATTTGAATTTACAGTAAATACATATCACCTTATGATTTTGAACAATATCGGTATCTGGCTAGTTTTATACTTATGAAGATAAAATCGTTTACTTTTTTGCTGATCACTTTAGGAATCATCATTATGATCGCGAGTTGTGGGGGTGATGAGCCAGCAACCCCCGTTAGTCCACGCGATCTCACCGGCTTTTATTTTGGAGCCGACTTGTCTTTTGTCAACCAGATACTTGATCAGGGGGGCGTTTATAAGGAGGAAGGAATACCAAAAAATCCGTATTCCATATTCAAAGAGCGGGGGACAAAGCTTGTGCGTTTGCGTCTATGGCACAATCCCACCTGGACGAAAACGGTGTATACTCCAGAAGGCGATCAACTGTACAATGATGTGTTGGATGTTGAAAAAGCAATTCAACTATCGAAAGCGCAGGGAATGGAAGTGCTGTTGGATTTTCATTACTCAGACATTTGGGCTGATCCGGGAAATCAAAAAATACCAGCCGCCTGGCAAGAGATAACATCCATTGAGGATTTAGAAGATTCTGTTTATAACTATACAAAAAAAACCTTGTCGTATTTGCAAAGTAAAAACCTGTTGCCGGAGTTTGTTCAGTTGGGCAACGAAACAAATTGTGGCATGTTGTATACAGACGCACCTGTTGGGTTTCCTTCCTGCAATGTATGTACAGGTTCTTTCGCAAACATGGCAACCGTATTGAACAAAGCAGTACAGGCGGTAAATGAAGTTGCTGCTACTTCCACTATTGATACAAAAATTATCTTGCATGTAGCCGATCCGAAAAATGTGGAATGGTGGTTTGATAATATTATCAGTGCGGGTGTTACCGATTTTGATATTGTTGGATTTTCGTACTATCCGTTATGGCATACTACCGTAACGCTTGATCAACTTTCTGATAAGATCGCTTTTTTTAAAACACGGTATAGCAGGGAAGTGATGATTCTTGAAACCGCTTATCCCTGGACCATCGACTCAAATGATAATTACAACAATCATTTTGGAAATGAAACGGCCATTGTTGGATATCCTAAAACAGAACAAGGCCAACTTAACATGCTCAAGAAAATCACACAAGAAACCCTTGAAGGAGGTGGGTTAGGCGTGATCTATTGGGAGCCTGCCTGGATAACTTCTTCGATGAAGGATTTGTGGGGAACTGGTTCTTCCTGGGAGAACTGTACGTTTTTTGATTTCGATGGAAACCCGTTGCCAGCTTTTGATTTTATGAAAGCAGAATATAAGTAAGCTCTATTTCATTTTTTGGTCTCGACCGGGGGCGTAGCATTCGCCTTGGCTTGCACTTTCTTTTTGGCTGCCGTTTTAGGCTTGGAATTATTTTGGGGCAATGCCTTTGTTAATCTAACCGCTGGCTTTTTAATTTTTTTGGAAACCACGGCTAACGTATTTTTTGCATCTGCTTCTGCATTCAATATTTTTTTCTTGATTACTTTCTCAGCTTTGGCAATTTTTTTCTTTGCGGATTTCTCCTCTTTTTTCAATTTCTTATTAATCGCTTTCTCGGCTTTTGCCAATTTTTTCTTTGCGGATTTTACTTCGGCATCTAATTCCTTGGAAATTGTTTTGGCAACCTTATCGAGAAACTTTGTGGCGTTTTTTGAAGGTTTTGTAAGGTCTAGCTTTTCCAGCGTTTTGGTGATGGATTCCTTTACAATTTTGGTGATCTCTTTCTTCGAAATTTTTTTCATCTGATTCTGATTTTATAAGGACTAAAGCTAACCGATGAGCGTCAAAGTAAATAGTTGAGGTTGAAAATTTAACATTGACTTAACATTGGAATGGATGCTTGCATAAAAATATTCTATTTTTCACCGTATTGTGAGGTATTGGGATGAAAGCTCCTCCAGCTATGCCAAAATTCCTGATACGCCTGAATTCGTTCTAAATGGCTAACACTATCGGTTGCTAAACAAATTAAAGAAGTGCTATTTGTTCTTTTCCAGACTATAAGAAAGGATATTGTACAGCTTATTTGAGATGAGTACTTCCCGTTTACCAAGGTTTTCTGCACCTAAATAAAATACATAGGCAGCAATGGCCATAATTATATGGCTAATATCAAGGTAATTAAACCAGGTATGCAACGAAATTTTATTCATATAAAACAATGCAGCAAGGGATGCCAGCGCAACACCACCGAGCACAAGCAGACTTCCGCGGTCGCGGGTTTTATAAAAGACCCAGAAGTGAAAGGGGGCAACGATGGCCAACAATCCATAGCCGGAATGGAATTCCACCCACTTGAAATTGAGGGTAACCATTGTGATGACCATGATGGTAATCAACTCAATAACATTGATTACTAAAAAGGTTTTTCCAACAGTAGGTTTGATAAAGGGTTTGGCATGTTGGATGGCCGAACGCTCTATCAACGCCACCGAAAGCATACTGGTGATCCACCCGGGAAGTTTCCAGCTAAAACTGAAGAGGTACAAAAAACCGTGTCCGATCAGTCCACCAATTCCGGTGGCAATTCCCATGAATAGAAAATAATATTTGAAGAAAAACTGGGTGCGCCCGGGAAGGTTTTTTTTTGAAAGTTTGTAGAACGCATAGAAACAGACAAACGAAACAATTAAATCGGTAAAGGTTGTCATGGGTTCATCTATGCGAATTCCCAAAATGTAAATGGAGGGCTGTTGTAAAATTTCCATGGTTGGTTATACGCAAGCAACACTCAGAAGATTTGATTTGTTCAAAAAGTTATGGTAATTGTAATAAAGGTTGCAAGGGTATGAATGTACATCCGGAACTACACGAGTATTGTCAAAGCATATTACCCATGGAAGATGCTGCCTGGAATGCTTTCGCACAAATCTGGAAGCCTGTCGAGTTCAAGCGTAAGGAAATTATTTCGGTGGCCGGACAATTTGAAATGAATTTGTATTTTGTTATGGAAGGGGTTCAGCGTATTTATTATTTAGATGATGATGGTCGTGAAGCAACCGTAGTATTGACATACCCTTTTTCTTTTGGCGGTATTGCTGATTCATTTCTTTGCCAGCAACCTTCTAAGTTTTATTACGAAACATTGACTCCTTCTGTGTTGTTGTCTACCACGTATGATGTAATACAACAGGTAAAGGAAGAATTTAAATCGGTTGATCATTTATTGCAACGCATAACCCATTTTGCTTTATCGGGTGTATTGGAGCGGATGGTCGAGTTGCAATGTTTTTCTTCCGAAGAAAAGTTTAAAAAATAATTAACGCGCAGTCCACACATTTTACAATTGATTCCTCATAAGTACCTCGCTAATTATTTGGGAATCGATACCACCAATTTTAGCAAGCTGATCAATAAAGTAAAAATCTAAAATCTTGGTAATTACCAACATCGGGTACTCACTATATCTTCACATTTGCATAAAAAGCGCAAGATGAAATACGAGGTAACAACACTTATAGACCAATTGGAAAACAAAGTAGAAGCCCAAATAACTTTTGCTGTGGAGGTTTTACAAAATTTATCCGATGACGAATTATTAAAACCATCCCCGTCCGGTGGTTGGAGTATAGTACAAATCCTCGACCACCTGAATAGTTATGGTGCATATTACTTGCCGTTGATACAAAGCGGACTGGAAAGGAAAAATACACCAGCGAAACCCCAATTTTTTAAAAGTGGAATGTTGGGCAATTACTTTGTGCGAATGATTACCCCGGGAACAAAAAAGATAAAGGCCGCAAAAATCCATTTTCCAAAGAATAATTTAAATTCCACAGAAGTGGTGATGGAATTTATTCGTCAGGAAGAGTTGTTGCTTAAATTTTTATTTAAAGCCAGGGAAGTAAATTTAGAGCGTATTCGAATACCAATTTCTATCGCCAAAATGATACGATTGAAACTGGGTGATATTTTTCTTTTTGTAATCCATCATGTAGATCGTCATTTTGTGCAGGCGAGCATGCTACTGCCAAAAGAAAAAACATATTCAGCAGTTGCCTGATTACTTTCTATAAGAATAGTGACCGATAATTTTGAATTGAAAAAGACAGTCAGCCAACACTTGTCCGCCACCAATGTTGTGGACTATTAAATTGCGTTTTCCGTCATCCGATTTTTTGTTCACCACAATACCAATGTGGGTAATGGCGCCACCTAAATTCCAACAGACAATATCACCGGGCACATAATCAGCTGGGTTGTCGGTGATGGTTTTCGTTTTTCCATAGCGGGAAAAAAAAGTCATTAGGTTGGGTACCCTTCGGTGGTCAATATTTTTATCAGTTTTTGTCAATCCCCAGATTTTAGGATAAACTGAAAAATTTTTAACCATGTCTTCATGTACTTCTTTTTGTAAATCAATCCCTACTTTTCGATACGCACGAATAACAACATCGGTACAAACACCTTTGTCGGAAGGAACATCACCATTGGGATAAGCGATTGAGAAGTAGGAGGGATCGTAGGTTACACGATCATTGGTTAGCGCGATAGCTGCTGTTGCAAGGTTGGATTCAAAAGAAGGTTGTGCGTAAACCAGATTAGCACATAGACAAAAAATAAATATTATCATTTTATTCGCCATACTTCTCTCTCTAAATGTTAATAGGTAAAAATCCAATTATTAAAAATATTTAAATGTCCATGTGTGCCAACGTGTCGATGAAATGATATTGTTTCATCGAACGTTCGCAGTCGACACTGCTAAACCTTGTATTTTCACCGTGGGTTTCACCCACGGCTACAAATATTTAGCTCCTCTGGAGCTTAACTCCTGGTTACAATTTCTCACATTTATCTCCCTACTTTTTCTGCATTCCCCATGAACAACCGTTTAAGTTGGGACAACTAATTACTCAATACTCAATACTCAATACTCAATACTCAATACTAACTACTAATTACTATTCCCTCCATCCCGGTCCCCGCACCACTTTCCCCGGCTTGGCTCCTGTATGTTCTCCATTTTCCAGAACTACCGTTCCATTTACCAATACAAACATCATTCCGGTAGCATATTGATGTGGGTTTTCGAAGGTAGCATGGTCTTGCATTTTTTCCGGATCAAACAGCACAACATCTGCATAATTGCCAATCTTTAACATGCCTCGTTTTTTGATTCCTAAATTGCTGGCTGGAAGCGCTGATAATTTTCGTATAGCTTCTTCCAATGGAATTACTTTTTCATCACGCACATATTTTCCCAGTAATCGTGCAAAGTTGCCATACGCTCTCGGGTGATTGCTACTTTTTAAGAATACACCTTCCGGTGCCATCGAGCCGGCATCCGAACCAAAACTCATATACGGAAGGGCGATCTGCCGTTTCACATTGTCTTCATTCATTAAAAAATAAACAGTTTCAATACGCGTGCTGTCTGTGATTACTAAATCAATGGCGGTTTCTTCGGGTGATTTTCCATGAAGCTTTGCAATCTGACCTAAGGTTTTTCCCATGTATAAATTTTTAAGGGAATCTTTCGCAAAACCAATGATCAGAATATTTTCGGATGAACCCGCACCAAGCATTAGATTTTCCCATTGATCCGAAGGCGTTTTCATTTCCGCTACTACTTTTTTACGAATAGCCGGATCACGTAACCTTTTAATCCAATCATTCATACCACCTTCTTGCACCCATGTGGGCATCGATGCATCGAGGCCGGTAGCACCTGCTACATAGTTGTACATATCGGTGGTAATGCGATGGCCTTCGGTACGTGCCTTGTCAATCATCGCAACCACTGAATCAAGTTTGTTCCAGTTTGATTTCCCCGCCATTTTCAAATGATAAATCTCGGCAGGGATATTGGCTTGCTTTGAAATACGAATGGTTTCATCCACGGCTTTGAAAATCTGATCGCCTTCACTTCGCATGTGGGTGATGTACATGCCTCCATATTCAGAAGCTACTTTGCATAATTCAATTAATTCTTCTGTTGAAGAATAACTTGCCGGTGCATAAATCAAAGATGAGCCAATGCCCATGGCGCCTTCTTCCATTGCTTGTTTTACCAATGCTTTCATCCGTTCCAATTCTTCCGGTGTTGGCGCACGATTTTCGTAACCAATTTCATGAATGCGTGCAGTGGTGGCGCCCATGAACGAAGCAACGTTAGTGGAGATACCTCTCCGCTCCAACGACTCCAGATATTCACCCAGTGTTGTCCAATCAATTTCAAAAGTGTAATCGTGCATGCCCGATTTCATTTCTTCTTTCA
This sequence comes from Cyclobacteriaceae bacterium, assembly GCA_041746855.1. Classification (GTDB taxonomy): domain Bacteria; phylum Bacteroidota; class Bacteroidia; order Cytophagales; family Cyclobacteriaceae; genus JBGTGG01. The sequence goes on from JBGTGG010000469.1 coordinate 26,556, forward strand.
TGGCATCGTTTAGCGGACCCATCGACCAGCCTTCACCGAGGACTTCCAATGTTACACCTTGTCGGATATCGCCTTGTGATTTTCCATCAACGATCAAACTTTCGGTAGCCCAACTCAACATGTTGATAAACCCGGGCGCGACCGCCAATCCGGTTGCATCGATTTCTTTTGTACCGATTGCTTTCGATAGATCACCGATGATGGCGATGGTGTCAGCATTGATTCCAATGTCGGCAGTGATGGGTGCGTTGCCGGAGCCATCATAGACTATTCCGTTGCGGATGATGATGTCGTATTTTTCTTGTTTGCAGCTGTTGAGAAAAGATACCAGAAGGGCCAGTAGAATTATTTTTTTCATGAGGATAAGATACACATTTAAATGTGGGTTTTAAATTTTATAGTTTAACAAAATTGGGCAAATGCCGAATTGAAATGTTCGACCCCTACAGGGTCGCATCCCCTTTTTCTGTATTATCTACAAATATTCGATTCCGCTGGAGTGGTTCGTAGAAATTGGTTTGCAGAGCGTAGATAAATCTTTACCAGCGCCTAGCTTCGGCTATCGAATCCCGTTATGGATTGAATGTCTGTAGAAAAAAACCAGGTATATTATCCGACCCCTCCAAGGTCGCATCAGATTTTCTGTATTATCTACAAATATTTGACTCCGCTGGAGTCGCGCATTGAAATTGGTTATACAGTGTAGATAAATTTTCCAAGCGTTTAGTTTCGGCTATCTAATCCCGTTAGGGATTAAAGGTTTGTAGAAAAAAATCAGATACATGATCCTACCCTGAAGGGGTCGAACGTTTTACCCATCTGACCGCTGATTACATTCCCAATCAGACGAATCGGATAATGATTTTATTGATCAACATCAATAATTTCAATCTCTGTTCTTCTGTTGATTTCGCGACCACCGATTTCATCATCGTTTGAAACAATGGGGCGCTCTTCACCGAAGCCCACGGCCCGTAACCGGTCTTTGGAAATTCCGTTTTCGATCAGGTAATTAACAACAGCAGTTGCACGCTGCAAGCTCAACACTTTATTGGCTGCAGCATTTCCGGTGTTGTCGGTGTGGCCGTTGATCTGCACACGCAACTTCGGATTACCGGTTAGCAATTCTTGTATATTTTCAAGCTCAGAGAGGGATTCCTTTTTTATAACCGATTTTCCAACATCAAAAAAGATATTCTTCAAAATCACTTTCGATCCCACCTCTGCTTTCACCATTATAATATGGGTATCGATTTCCCTGAATTCAGAAAAGGTAGGAACGTTAAAGTTGATGGAGTTAAAAAGGTATCCGTCTTTTTCGGTTGACACCCCATAGTTTCCTCCGTGTGGAATGGTCACTTCAAATTCTCCGTTGGCGTTGGAGCGCGTTCGTGACAAGACCACATTTTTTTCATTATCAACCAACGAGATAGAAGCTGTTAAAGGAGCAGCCGTGTTCGCATCAATTACTTTTCCGCGAAGGACCGTTACTATTTTAAGTTCCACTTGCAGCGCGATCCTGGGGTCTACAAAATCCTCCTGCTCTACCACCGGAGCTTTCTCGACAGCCGGTCCTTGAATTGCAACTTCAACAACCGGCTCTGGTTTTGGCTCTTCTTTTTTGGCTTGCGGATCAGGTTCCAGTTTAACGACCAATGGTTGGGGTTTCGGTTTGGGCGGAAGAAACGTTACTTTATAAATGTCTGCATTGCCAAGTCCTTCTTCGCGAAGTGTTGAATAGTATCCGGTTTTCTTATCAGCAGACATACTAAAAAAACCATCGTACTCCACGGAGTTTATACCGATTCCTAAATTCTCCGGCTTTTGCCATTCACCATTTACAAACTCACTTTTAAAAATATCGGTACTGCCAATTGTTGCGTGCCCGTTCGATGAAAAATATAACGTAACCCCATCTGGATGAATGAATGGTGAATCTTCACTGTATGGGGTGTTGATTTTTTTTCCAAGGTTGACGGGTTTGCCCCAGTCTCCTTTTTTTGTGAGCTCACTTACATAAATATCCAACCCGCCTTGCCCACCGGGCCGGTCGCTTGTAAAGTAAAGTTTTGTGCCATCAGCAGAAATGCTGGCCGAAGTTTCCCAGAAATGGGTATTAATATTTTTGTTTAACGGTTTTGCTTTCGACCACTCTCCGTTTTCAAATGTAGAAGTATAAATATCACCGTTCCCTTCTTCATAATAGAGAAACAATGTTTTGCCATCGGGGGATAAAGATGCTGCTGCATCGTGGTATTTAATGTTGATATTGGGACTAATCTTTTCAGGCGTGCCCCATCCAGAACCACTTTTTCGCGACACATAAATATCTTCGAAGTTCTCGGTATTTTTTCCTTTTTGATACTCCAACCCATCGGTGCGGTCGGATGTGAAAATCAACATCGAACCATCTGCAGAAATGATAGGCGAGTATTCGTGAAAGTTGGTATTGATTGCTGCTCCAATATTTTCAACGACAATGTTGGGAGGGTTTCTGCTGAGCGAATCCGCTACCATGCATTCACGTATTTTTTCATCGGCTACGGAAGCGAGTTTTTTATTTTTTTGTTTGAAGTATTCAAAATGGTCTTTGGCAAGCAAGTATTGATTATTGATCTGGTACGCTGTGGCGAGATGATAATTGATTTCAGAATCAACATTGGGATCTAATTCGTAAGCCTTTTCCAGATACGGAAGTGATTTGGATCTTGTCGTACTATAGAGGTAGGACATTCCCAATCGATAATTGACTTTTGCATTTTCGCTATTTAAATCGCGGGCTTGTGAAAAGAGTAAAATGGCGTTCGTGTAATCTTTTTTCGCATACGCTTTTTCACCATCGCTGAATAGGTTTTTAAAATCCTGCGCGGAAGCGACAATGGATAGGAACAGAAAAAATACAAGTAGCCGGGCTCGGGGCATGTGGACCATTCAAACTTAAATCCCCAAAAATTAGCAGGATTACTCTAGCCTGACAAGTTTATCTCAATTATTTATCACCTTTCCAGCCAGGACCATAAAGTATTTGCCCGGGGGTTATTCCTGTTTCTGTACCCCGATAGAGAACAATCTTTCCATTTATGATAACATGGTCAACACCTTCAGCATATTCCTGTGGATTTTCGAAGGTAGCGAGGTCCTGAATGCTATCGGGATGGAACACGACCACATCTGCAAAGAAGCCGGGTTTGAGTTGCCCTCTTTTTGCGATTTTTAAATTCGTGGCGGGTAGGCTGGTCATTCTCCGGATGGCTTCTTCCAGGGATATTATTTTTTCGTCACGAACATATTTTCCAATTACACGCGCAAATGTACCATAAGCACGCGGATGGGTGCCCCAATCTTCAAATTGTTCCGTCTTTGCCATGGAGGCAGCATCGGATCCAAAACTCACGTACGGGAGTTGTAGTATTCTTTTTACATTTCCTTCATCCATTAAAAAAAACACAGCTCCTATTGGCGATTTATCTTCCACTATCAAATCCAGCACGGCTTCATCTGAATCTTTTCCTAATACCCTTGCAACTTCGTCCAGTCGTTTCCCTTTGAATTTTTTATTTAATTCCTCTGTTCGAAAGCCCAACAACATTACATTTTCAGGATCGGAATTTTTAGTAGGTATTCCCATCCGCATTTCATACAATACTTTTTTTCGTATGGATGGATTTCGTAAACGCTTTCGCAGTTCTATTCCTCCACCTTCCTGCACCCAGTTTGGCAACCGTGCCGTCAGGCTCGTGGCGCTGGCAGTGTAGGGGTACATATTGGCGGTGATGAAGAGTCCGATTTTTTGTGCACTATCAATTTTTGCAATGAGCGTATCGATTTTATTCCAGTTGCGCGAATGGTTGATTTTAAGATGATAGATTTCCGTTTTGATGTTGGCTTCCTGTGCAATGCGAAAGGTTTCATCGAGTGCTTTTAAAATATGATCGCTTTCACTGCGCATGTGGGTGATGTACATCCCGCCATAATCGGAAGCTACTTTCGCCAATTCAATAAGTTCTTCCGTGGATGCATAATCGGCAGGAGCATAAATCAACGAACTCCCTAAACCCATCGCCCCCTCTTCCATAGCTTCCGCAACCAACTCGCGCATGGTTTGAAGTTCTTCTTCGTTTGGTGCGCGGTTGTCCTGGTCCAAAACATAGATCCGTACCGAAGTAGCCCCAACAAAAGAAGCTACATTGGGCGACATTCCTTTTTCTTGCAGGTAATCGAAGTAGCCTCCCAGGGTGGTCCATAAAGTATCTTCCTGTATTTTATTTTTTCTCCGAACCGGTCCTGGCGACCAGCCCTCGCCAAAGACTTCTGTGGTAACACCTTGTTTGATATCACTAAGCGATCGACCATCCATCAACAAACTTTTCTCGGCCCAGCTTAGCATATTGATAAAACCGGGAGCAATTGCACGCCCATATGCTTCAATTTCAAATTCACCGAGTGCGTTTCCCAAATCTCCAACGGCTGCAATCGTATCTCCTTGAATGGCCACATCCCCAATAAATGGCGTGTT
>JBGTGG010000470.1:0-9137 GCA_041746855.1 Cyclobacteriaceae bacterium
CATATTAAATTGTGCGCTGATGAACGACTATTCAAACCTCACTGCTCTCTTTGTAAATCTCGCTTAACTATTTCGGTTTGAACTTCCTGAAAAAAATATTGCAAACACTATTTACCGCTTGGGTATTCCTGGTGTTTACAGTGTTCATGCTTTTGTTTCTTCCGATGATGACTTTGCCATTTTTATTTGGGAATAAGATTAGCTGGATTGCTTATAAATTTTTGAAAGCGTGGGCATGGATTTTTAGCAAACTCACCTTCATCCGGTATTCCATTGAAGGGAAAAGGAATTTCAAAAAAGAAAAATCCTACATCTACGTTAGCAACCATACTTCTTTTCTGGATATTCCTGGTGTAGTCCTTACGTTGCCGGGGGAATTTAGAGCCCTTGCGAAAAAAGAATTACTTAAAATTCCGGTTTTCGGAATTATTGCCAGAGGCGCAACAATCAGTGTAGATCGCTCCAGCACCGAAAGCCGAAAAAGAAGCATTGATAAATTAAAGCAAGCATTAAAAGAAGGAATCAATATTTTGCTTTTTGCGGAAGGAACACAAAACCGATCAAAGGAAGTGTTGCAACCTTTTCACGATGGCGCTTTTAGAATCGCGATAGACACACAGCAACCCATACTGCCAATTGTAATCATCGGTGCCGGAAAATTGATGCCTCCCGGCAAGCTTAAGCTTTGGCCCGGTACAATAAAAATTATTGTTGGGAATGAAATTCAAACTGAAGGGCTCACTACCTCCGATTCTGGCAATCTCAAAACAGAAACGTTTGATGTGATGAAGAATATGATTGTAGCTAACTCAGAATTTTAAACCGCGAAGACGCAGAGACTCAAAGGAACTACAATCATTTTCTGGAAATCAAAAACTAATGAATTAAATACTTTGCGCCTTAGCGCCTTTGCGGTTAATAAATTAGAATGGCACGAACACAACTTTCTTCGTCTCGAAAAATTCTTCTTCAAAATAATTGGAGAGCTCAAATACTTGATGAAGTTTTTTCAACTCAGCAAGTTCTTCATCAAGATCACCGCCTTTTAGATATAAAATTCCATTGTCCATTGCATGTATGGATTCCGATTTTACTTTTTGATGGATCCACCCATAAAATTCTTTTAATCGTGTGACCGCACGGCTAACAATAAAATCATATTTGCCTTTCACTTGTTCGGCACGGATTTGCTCAGCGGTTAAATTTTTCAACCCAATCCCATTTGCAACCTCCTTCACTACCGTGATTTTTTTTCCAATGGAATCCACCAAATGAAAATTGGTTTCCGGAAATAAAATCGCCAGGGGAATACCGGGAAAACCTCCACCTGTTCCCACATCCAATACAGAAGCACCTTTTTTAAAAGCCATCACCTTGGCAATTCCCAATGAATGCAACACATGATTGATATACAGATTTTCAATATCCTTTCGGGAAATCACATTAATCTTCGAATTCCACTCAACATATAAATCATAGAGCTGATGGAACTGCTGCCGCTGGTGATCGGACAGATCAGGAAAATACTTGAAAATAATATCAGCGGTTGGCATACTGCACAGTTGTTTTCTCAAAAGTAAAAGGAAGGTTGTTATCTTTATGCACTTCTCAACGTATTTCTAGTGATCAACATCAAAAAACAATTAATCGAATTGTGTCATCAGGCAATTGACAAGAAGATTGCCGAATGCAATAAAGCAATCGCTCTGGCAAGGCAATCTTCAAAAGAAGAAACCAAAAGTAGTGCTGGCGACAAGTATGAAACTGCCCGTGCGATGATCCAACAGGAAATTGATAAGTATTCGATGCAGCTTCAGGATGCGGAGCAACAAAAATCGGTTTTGTCTTCATTGGTATTAAATGAGAATGAAGATTCTATCATTCGCAACGGCAGCCTGGCCATCACCAACAATGGAAATTTCTTTATCTCCATTTCCCTGGGTCAACTCACTATCGACAATAAAAATTATTTTGCTATTTCAAGTGCATCCCCGATCGGTGCGCTTCTCCTCAATAAAAGAAATGGGGATACTTTTCAGTTTCGTGGAAAGGAATTTATAATTGAAAAGGTTAGATAATGCTTCCAGTCCTAAAAATTTAAAACCTATTTATTTAAAAACCTATTTATTGTGCAAATAGCCCCGACCTTCAGGTCGGGGAAATAGATGGAAGAGCAATTGGCTTTAGCCAAAACTATGTTGGGCTAAAGCCCTTCATATTTGTGTGATTTTTTCCCCCGACATAAATGTCGGGGCTATTTGGAGATTACAAATGCTCGCGCTTGTGTTTCACCATTTCATACAGCAGCTCACGTGCACGATGGAGTTGGGCTTTTACGGTGCCTAATGGAGCATCCAGTTCTTTGGCAATTTCTTCATACGCCAGTTCCTGAAAATAGCGAAGGCGAACAAGTCGCTGATACTTGGCGGGAAGCTTATCAACAAAAACCTGGATCAAAGCAGCCTTTTGTTTTTTAATAGATATTTCCTGTGGATTCAGATTCTCATCTTCAATATCGATGGAAACAGGTGAACCATTGTCATCCGTGAAGGTATTATCTAAACTGAGTGTGTTTAGTTTTTTCTTACGGATAAAATCGATGGTGTTGTTGGTCGCAATGCGGAACAACCAGGTACTAAAAGTAAAATCCTTCTTAAACTTATGTAAACTCTTGAAGGCTTTCGCGAAGGATTCGATGGTCAGATCTTCGGCATCATCCACATTGCGGATCATCTTCAGGATCATGTGGTAAACCGGCCGCTTATAACGCTGTAGGAGTTTGGCAAATGCTTGTTCATCATCATGCTCCACGGCCAAATCAATAAGCCGAAAGTCTTCCAACGCTTTCTCAGAAAATTGCCTTTTTAGTTCCTCCATTGCACTTTTTTCGTAAATATGGCTGCCAGACCAGTAGTAATATAGTAAAACGGGTAAAGAATATCCAAAAGTAGGACGGGCCACGCCTCAAATCTATCACCCAGTGCTTTTACGGTAATTTGTATGGTCGCGGTTATAAGAATTACACGAACCAACAAAATTCCCCCTACTATAAGAGGCAATTCCAAAAAGAAAAGTTGCAATGGCCCCAAGGTCCAGACCAAAATCCACGACAAGGTGAAAATTGAAAGGACAAACTTGTGTGATGCCTTATAGTATTTCCCTACCGACAAGTGCCTGAGCTTTTGGTAAAAGAATGCTCCCCAACTCGTTTTGGGAAGGGTTTCCACCAAAGTATCGGATCCCATGGCGATGGCTGTATTCTTTCCATTGGCATGTTTGTTCACAAACAAATCATCATCGCCCCCAACTACGTGGTTTACTTCATTAAATCCTTTATTCTCCAAAAAAAGCGACTTTCGGTACGCGAGGTTGCGCCCAACCCCCATGTACGGCATCCCCACCAAGGCAAACCCAAGGTATTGGACAGCGGTAATTATCGTATCAAACCGGATAAAACGATTGAGCCAACCGGGCATGTTCATATAGGGTGAATAACCCAGCACAATTTTCTTTGAATCCTGGAAATGAGCACTCATGGAAGTAATCCACTGGTCACTTGTCGGACGGCAATCTGCATCACAAAATAAAACCCATTCGTGCTTGGCCGCTTTTATCCCTAAGGTAAGTGCAAATTTCTTGCTATTGATATGGTCGGGTGTCTGCTGCACCCGCACCATCTTGACTTTGTTATTTAGTTTTGTTTCCGCCAACAGAAAATCATACGATTCATCGTTTGATCGATCTTCCACTACAATGACTTCAAAGTCAGGATAAACCTGATTGGATAACAAAGGCAACAGTTCTCTTAGGTTTTGCTCTTCGTCATGGGCTGCCACCACAATCGACACGGGAGGAAACGTATGGGCGGGGATGCTTTTTTTACCCTTAAAGGCAATAATAAAGATTAGAAAGTAGATCGACTGGATACAGGCTGCCGCTAAAAAGACGTAGAATAGAACTTGCAAATGACTCCGAATTTAAAAGCAGCAAATATAAACGAGCGGGGGCAGGATAAAAGGAAATTTAGATAATGAACCTATTTTTGCCGCAACATGAACTATACGCTCACCAACACCGATCCGAAAAGCAAAGCCCGTGCGGGAATCCTCCATACCGACCATGGCGATATACAAACCCCCATTTTTATGCCGGTGGGCACCGCAGGAACTGTAAAGGCCGTGCACCAGCGCGAATTGGAGTCTGATATCAATGCCGAGATCATCTTGGGAAACACGTACCACCTGTATCTCCGTCCGGGAATGGAACTGATGGAAAAAGCGGAAGGCCTCCACAATTTCATTGGCTGGAAAAGGCCTATCCTCACCGATAGTGGTGGATACCAGGTGTATTCGTTGGGCGCCAACAGAAAAATTACAGAAGAGGGTGTTCTGTTCAAATCCCATATCGATGGATCCAAACACACCTTTACTCCGGAAAATGTAATGGATATCCAACGCACCATCGGTGCCGATATCATTATGGCATTTGATGAATGCACGCCCTATCCATGCGATTACACCTACGCCAAAAACTCGATGGACATGACGCATCGCTGGCTTGCACGTTGCGTAAAACGGATAAACGAAACAGAACCACGCTACAATTTTGAACAAGCCCTCTTTCCAATTGTACAGGGAAGTGTTTACAAAGATTTACGCATCGCTTCCGCGGAATTTATTGCCAGTCAAAACCAATGGGGCAATGCAATAGGCGGCTTATCGGTGGGTGAGCCCCATGAGATGATGTATGAAATGACGGATGTGGTGTGTTCCATTCTTCCATCAGATAAACCACGCTACTTAATGGGTGTAGGCACGCCTGAAAATATTTTGGAATGCATCGCGATGGGTGTGGATATGTTCGACTGCGTAATGCCTACCCGCAATGCAAGAAACGGCATGCTCTTTACAGCAGAAGGCATCATCAACATCCGCAACGAAAAATGGAAAGATGATCTTTCTCCCATTGATGCACAATTGGGTGGATACGTCAGTACATTTTATTCAAAAGCCTATTTGCGTCACTTAATCATTAACAAAGAGATTTTGGGCGCACAAATTGCTAGCATTCATAACCTTACTTTTTATCTTTGGCTTGTTCGCGAAGCGCGAAAAGAAATTATTGCCGGTACTTTTAGTACCTGGAAAAACGAAATGGTGGCACGCGTTACCCGCAGATTGTAAGCAGGAAAAAAATTAAATGAAAATACTAGACCGGTACATCCTGTTTCGCTTTCTCACCACTTTCATTTTTGTGGTGTTGACGCTTACTTCGGTAATCATTGTGATTGACCTTACCGATAAAATGGACAAGCTTTCCAAAGCGGATGTAACCACGTGGGAGATTGCACAATACTATTGGGATTATGTAGCCTGGGTGACCAATATGCTCGCGCCACTCACCGTGTTTATCTCCACCGTGTTTGTTTGTGGAAGGATGGCAGGCCACACGGAAATCATTGCGATTTTAAGTGGTGGTGTAAGCTTTCGCAGATTCCTGGTACCATTTTTTATCGGAGCAGCGTTGGTTGCCGGCACAAGTTTCTTTTTAAATGGTTGGGTGATCCCTTCTTCCACAAAAAGAAAAATTGCTTTTGAAAACCAATATACCCGTGGCAAATATTTTTTCAACGAACGCAACATCCACATCCAGACAGCGCCTGATGAATACCTGTACCTGGAGAGCTATAACAATACAAGCAATGTGGGCATGCGTTTTACAATTGAAAAATTTGATGGGAACGTATTACTTGAAAAGTTAACAGCCAATCGAATTGAGTGGGATTCCACAAAAAACAAATGGACGCTTCGTGATTGGCGCTACCGAAAAATAGATGCCATTTTTGAAGGACAAAAAATTAAAAATGAAACAACTGAAGAAAAACTGGAAGAAAAAACCGGTATAACATTCGATACAGCACTCGTCATCCATCCGAAAGAATTCGAAAATAATTATAAAAATTATGAAGGCATGACCATCGGGGAACTGGATGATTATATTACCACCATGAAAAAAAGAGGCATGGCCGGTGTAGAGTTTTTTGAAGTTGAAAAATATACACGCTTCGCGGCACCCTTTTCTATTTTCATTTTGGTGTTCATGGGGGCACTTGTTTCGTCCAAAAAGAGTAGGGAAGGAACGGGCTTTCAAATTGCGCTAGGGTTTTTACTTTCCTTTATTTATATCCTTTTCTTTGTAATCTTTCGAAGCTTTGCGGAAGCCGGTGCGATGGGGCCGCAGATTTCCGTTTGGATACCGAATATTATTTTCGGAATCATTTCAGGTTTTATGTATAAGTATGTTCCTCGCTAATGCCCCGTACCAGCGATTATCTTACCCTGCATTTTTTGGTTTTTCTTTGGGGGTTCACCGCTATTCTGGGCGTACTCATTTCAATTCCTTCTGTGGAGATGGTGTTTTACCGAACTCTTTTGGCGGCTATAGGACTGGGTGTTTTAATTCTGTCCGTCAAAGGATCTTTTAAAGTTACCGGAAATGATTTTGTAAAACTTTTGCTCACCGGATTTATCGTAGGCGTGCATTGGATTACCTTTTTCGCTTCCGCAAAAGTTTCAAATGTATCCGTAAGCTTAGTGGGGTTTGCTACAGCTTCATTATGGTCGGCATTTTTAGAGCCGTGGTCGCACCGAATGAAAGTAAGACCACTTGAAATTTTCCTGGGAATAGTCGTGTTGATCGGGCTATACATTATTTTCTATTTTGATTTTAAATATCCATTGGGGTTATTGTTGGGTGTAGCTTCCGGATTGACCGCTGCAATTTTTTCTATTATCAACGCTCGTTTTGTAAAGCGGATCGATCGGTATACGATCACCTTCTACGAAATGATTGGCGGTTGTATTTTCACTGCGCTGTTCTTTCCTGTTTACAAAATTTACTTTGCGGAAGATGGAGTACTACAGTTGAATCCTATCGCAATGGATTGGGTTTATATTTTGATTCTGGCATTGGTGTGTTCTGTGTATGCATACTCACGAATGGTAAGTTTATTAAAAACCATGTCTGTGTTTATTATTCAACTAACGCTCAACCTGGAACCTGTGTACGGCATTATTATGGCGGTGATCCTCTTCGGACAAAAAGAAAAGATGTCGATCAACTTTTATGTAGGAACAGTGATTATTTTATGTTCAGTGATTTTGTATCCGGTTTTGAAGAAACGGTTTGGGAGGTTGGGATGATTGGATAATTTCTGATTGAATCATTATAACCTTTTGTAAACAGAAATCAAAAAAGAATATTCAATTGCTAGATGTTTACCAGAAACAGAAATTTTCCAAATCATTCCATCACTAAACTCAATTTCATAAACTTTAGAATCATCTTCGTTTGTTAAACTGTTGATTTGATAGGTGTCCCGAAAAGTAAGATCCCCATTTTCGGTAATTTTCATTTCTGAATCTGCAATTGTCAGTATCCGAAATGTAGTTACAGTGGCAGTTACACAACCAACAATACCCCCACATGTGGACTTCCAAATCCATTGTCCCTTTAATTCATTGGTGATTTCTGGTTCATTCCTTTCACAAGAAAGTGAAACGCACGCTAAAAAAAATAACCAAAGCCATGTCTTCATGATTTATGCATTATTTCATTTCGACACACAATATTGTCGATTGGTTGTACTCTTTCATAAAATTCAAATCCAACCAGATATCCAAAACCCACTACCCCAGCTCTTGTCACTCAATCGTCAACGATATCTTTCTTCCTAGGCCCAACTCGATCAATTTAAACAATGTAGATAATTGGATATCACTGTGCCCGTTTTCAATCCGTGATATAAAACTTTTTTTAGTACCTGTCTTATCAGCTAACTCCTCCTGTGTCATGTTGGCCAGCCTTCTTTCCTCCTTTATTATTTCACCAATCGCAAAAGACTTCGCTTTGATTTCGAATTCAGTGCGTTTCTTCGTTCCAATTTTTCCATGTCTGCTTTCAATGAGTTCATCAAAAGTGGTGACCCTTTTTTCTTTTTTAGTTCGCTTTTCCATAACCTTTTGATTTTACTTTTTGTATAAAATACTCTGCTTATAATTTAAGTGCCTTTTCAATTTCTTTAGCTGGAGTTTTTTGGGACTTCTTTTGAAACCCATTGAAAAGCACCACTAGTTTCCCTTCATCAAAACATGAGAAAATCCTAAAGATATTTCCACCGAATTCAATCCTAATCTCATAGAGCCCGTCTGTGCTCTCAATATGCTTGAAGAACTTTACAGGAATTCGTTCAGCAACTGAAATCACAAACAGCACGTGTTCAATTTTTTCCTTTACTTTCTCAGTCTGCCTATTAAAAAAATCCAGGAAATAACCCTCATGAAAGATGATTTGACGAATTTCGTTCACTTTACAAAGTTAACTTAAAAGTTAACAAAGACGAAAACAGGATAGTTCTGCGATTTATATGAAGTTTAAACCCAACCAGACCATATGGCAGCCGAACCTGAAAATAATGTCCTAGGATCAACTTCCCCATCAAAAATCCCAAACACAGCCGATCCCGATCCACTCATGGATGCATACACAGCCCCCGCTTGATATAGATCTCCTTTTATTTTTTTGATCTCAGGATATTTTTCAAAAACAGAGTTCTCAAAATCGTTTTCAAGAGAATTCCGCCATTGGGCTATAGGCGTTTCCTTAATTATTTTTTGTAGCGGAGTATTCCATGCTCTTGGTTTCACATTCGCGTAGGCTTCTGCTGTGGAGACATGCATATCTGGTTTGATGATGACCAAATACTTCCCGCTAAGGTCAACAATAATCGGACTTAGTACTTCTCCCCTTCCGGTACCCAAAGCGGGAACACCATCAACAAAAAAAGCACAATCACTTCCCAAACGCGCAGCATACACTTTTAACTGTTCGTTGCTCAACTTTAAATCGAAAAGTGAATTCAATGCCTTCAAAGCAAAAGCACCATCGGCAGAACCTCCGCCAAGGCCGGCACCAATGGGAATGATTTTATGCAAATGAATGTGTACAGGGGGAATTTTAAAATCGCTTGCCAATAAATGATACGTTTTAAGGCAAACATTCTCCTCAAGATTTCCCGGTATCAAAATACCGGAAGTTTCCATCTTCAACTTTTGTGAGGGAAGGATCTCCAGCATATC
>JBGTGG010000471.1:0-2182 GCA_041746855.1 Cyclobacteriaceae bacterium
CAAATTTCCGGAACTACCATAGGAACCATCACCGATTTAAATGGTGAATTTTTATTGCGTTTAAAATCTGGAAGCGTAGATATTAATGTTAGCTACATTGGTTTTACAACACTTACCCAGACTATCGATGCAACGCAAGATCTTACTTCAGAAGTTGAATTCAAACTCGTTGCTAATGCATTTGAACTTGCGGAAGTTACCATTACAGGGGTTTTGCAAGGACAACGGAAGGCATTGAACCAACAAAAATCAGCCGACAATATTAAAAATATTGTGAGTGCTGATCAGATCGGTCGCTTTCCTGATCCGAATGTGGCGGAAGCATTGCAGCGTGTTCCGGGTGTTAACATTGAACGCGATCAAGGTGAAGGACGCTATGTATTGGTACGCGGACTGGCGCCACAGTTTACCAACATTAGTATTAATGGCGAACAGATTCCTTCACCAGAAGCAGGTGTTCGGTATGTTGCGTTGGATGCCATTCCGGCAGACCAACTATCTTCAATCGAAGTTACAAAGGCAATCACACCCGATATGGACGCTGATGCAATCGGTGGGAATGTAAACCTGATTACACGTACGGCTCAAACAGAAACCCCAACCATAAGGGCTTCCGCAGTTGTCGGATATAACGACATTGTTCAAAAAGCAAATTTGCAGGGAGCATTGGAATTCAGCCAACGTTTTTTGGATAATAAGTTGGGCATCATGCTAAACGGAAGCTACTATGAAACAGACCGGGGTTCCGATAACTGGGAACGTGATGGTAACGAAATGGAATTACGTGATTATGATTTGGCGCGGACGCGTACGGGCTTAAGTAGTACGCTTGATTACCGGTTTAACGATCGTAATGAGATTTACTTCCGTTCCATTTACAATCGCTTTACTGATCGTGAATTTAGGAGAAGATATGTTTTTGTTCCCAATGCGGATGAATCCCCCTTTGAAGACAATGAGATTGAGCGATTGACAAAAGATCGGTTGGAAAAACAGATTGTAACAAGTTTCAATCTGGGAGGAAAGCACACCTTGCCAAGGTTTAATCTTGACTATGAAGTAGCGTATGCGGAAGCGATTCAAGACACACCTTTTGATAATGAAGCCGCTTTTGTTGGGGAAGCAGATAACATAGAAATTGATTTTGATTCCGATCCAGACTTTCCTTCCATAAGTGTTGAAAGCAGCCCAGACTATCTGAACAATGCATTATATGAATTTGATGAAGTGACATTTGGCAATACCTATGCGATTGATAAAAACACAACAGCAAAAATTAATATCGGCATTCCGTTCAATGCAGGTTCGGCCAGCGGGTTATTTAAGTTCGGGGGCAAAGTGCGATTGAAAGAAAAGAGTTTTAGTGTCGTTGAAAATGTATTTTCATGGGAAGGTGGTGAAGACCTGACGCTTGATCAATTTGACGGTGGTCCTTCCGACACAGATTTTCTTGGGCATTACGTGGTCAGGCCAAGTGTGGACATGGGTAAAATGATTGATCATTTTAATGCCAACCGTGCCGGATATGAATTGGATGTAGAAGGAAAACTTGCTGCCGAAGCAGTTGAATCGTACACGGCCACCGAAGATGTATACGCTGTGTATGCCATGGCGAAATTCCAATTCAATAAATTAATGTTGTTGGGTGGGTTTCGATATGAAAACACAAAGGTGGATTACGATTACAGCACAGTAGTCTATGGTTTCGATGGTGATTTGGAAGAGATCGTCCCTGAAAAAGGAGGAACGGATTACGGATTTTTTCTTCCGCAAGTACACGCAAAATATCAAATTGGAGATAATACAAATATTCGCGCAGCCTTTACACAAAGCTATTCCCGTCCAAATTTTGAAAGCATTATCCCAAGCTCTGAGATTGAATTCAACGGACGTGAGGGAACCATCGGAAACCCAAATCTGGAACCCGTTTCTGCGACCAATTTCGATTTGCTTGGCGAGCATTACTTTGGTTCGGTTGGTGTTTTGTCCGGAGGTTTCTTTTATAAAAAATTAGACAAGTTTATTTTCAACCGCACCTTTGAAACCACAAATTTTCCTGGCTCCAATGGAGTTGAATTAGAGTTGACACAAGCGCAGAATGGAGGAGAAGCAAATTTGTTTGGGTTTGAATTGGCCTACCAACAAAACATGACATTTCTTCCTGGCTTGTTGAAAGGACTTT
>JBGTGG010000472.1:0-4585 GCA_041746855.1 Cyclobacteriaceae bacterium
GCTGAGCTGAAAAATTTTTCAACATCATCCGTGTTCACGGTGTTGTTGTATGTATATTTTGGATCCATTGCCAAATTTTTTAAGGTTGGGAAGAAAATACTATCGCTAATAATAAAACGCAATGTGTGCATAAAGAAAGATCCTTTGCCATAAATATCGCCATGGTTGGTATCATCTGAATCAACTACTTCACCCTGCACAATGGGTTTTATATTTTGCGCTTGTCGCGCGCGCTGCCGCATCGCTTTTTGATAGGCTTCTTCACCCTCCAGTTCCCGAACATACAACACATCGCCATAGCTGCAGATGCCCTCCTGAATCCACATGTGCGCCCAGTCTGAATTGGTAACTTTATTGGCCCACCACTCGTGACCAAATTCATGGGTGAGCAACCAATCAAAATCTTCACCACCAACTTTTGTGTAGCGGAATTTATTTCCGTACGCGTTCATGGTTTGATGCTCCATACCTAAATGCGGAGTTTCGGCAATTCCAATTTTTTCTTTTGCCCACGGATATTCCCCAAAATATTTTTCCATTACTTGTGCGGTGCGCTTCAGCACTTCCAAATGATGTGCCCCTTTGTCTTTGTTTTCTTGTGTTACATAAAATTCCATCGGTACCTTGTTTCCCAACACAGTGGTGTAGGTGTCTTTCACCACGGCATAGTCGCCAATGTTGAACACAAGGCAATAGTTGCTGATGCTGTAATTGGTTTTCCAATGAAATGTGGAAGTGGTTTTGGAATGTGTTGTTTTCTTTAGCAACCCAGGACCGGCAACCGATAAACCTTTGGGAACGGTGATGATCAGGTCTGCACCTTCGTTGGGTTCATCACTCGGATGGTCCTTGCAGGGGAAAAAGATTTTGCCTCCTTCCGATTGACAGGTAACGGCTATCCACGGCTTACCATTTGAATCTTCGGTCCATTGAAATCCGCCTGTCCACGGTGGGCGTTCGGCAATGCCGGGCTTTCCTCCATACATGACTTTTATTTTTACTTTGCCCTTCGCGAATGGTTTATTTCCGGTGATCCTGAGCAAATCGTTTTCGGAATGTTCAAATGTTTCCTTTTTTCCATTTACGGTCACGCCATCTACCGTAAGGCCATGCCATAAATCCAACAATAATATTGGTGATGCTTCTGACAGGATTAAGTCAATTTCTGTATACCCTTTAATGTATTGGGTTTCCGGATTCACATCCAGCGCAATGGTGTAGTGGCGGATGTCCATGATGGCTTGCTCAGGTTTCAAAGCACCACCGGAACGGAGGTTTTGAGCATACATTGTTCCGGATGATAGCAGAAGCAAAATAAATAGATGGCGCATATTTTTATGATTTAAAAAGGAACTCAAAATTTGTTGAGAATACCTATTATTGAGCACTGAAAGTTAATGTAATTTGATTTAGCCACTATGAAATGCAAAAGTTTAAAATCACTTCTGATTGTTCTTTTATTGACTTGTTTCCATTTAGCAAAGAGCCAGGTAATTATTGATAGTCTTAAAAGTAAGGAGGATTATATTATCAATACAACCGCTTATAAAAAAGGTATTTACAGAACTTTTAAAGAGTTTAAATATAATGCTCCATCAATCGAAGCTGAGTTCACTTTTAATGATAATAAACTATGGCTTTTAGACAATGGAGAAAAAGGTGACAAGTTCAAAAATGATGCGTATTGGGGATTTTGTGATGGTGAAAAAATTTATATTCGTTGGAACAAAAATTATGAGTTATTAGAAAAGGGAAGATATTGTTTTTTTGTAGCAAAAGAAGTGAATATTATTCCTGTGGTGTCAAGTGGTATCCCAATCCCAGTGCCAATACCAGATAAGGATGCATTAATTATCAATTTCAATAATGGCAAGGTCTTCGAATTGACAAAAAAATTATTTCGGGATATTTTGGAATTAGAAGATCCTGAATTGTTGGAAGAGTTTAACAATGAAACAGGGAAGGGCAAAAAATTATTGGAGTACGTTGTCCGATACAACGAACGAAACAAGGATAAGATCAAGTAAGAAATAGCCGGAATGTTTCAATCAACCAGATAATGCCTTTACCTTTATCCCATGCAAAAAATTAAAACAGCATTATTATCCTATGGAATGTCGGGGCGTGTATTTCATGCACCGTTTATTGATCTCCATCCGAACATGGAACTTGTCGGCTCGTGGGAGCGATCGAAGAAATTAATCCAACAGGATTATCCAACAGTAAGAAGTTACCCATCATTGGAATCTGTTTTGAGTGATGATACTGTCGATTTAGTTATTGTCAACACTCCCACGGCCACACATTTTGAATATGCGGATAAAGCATTGCAGGCGAATAAACATGTGGTAGTGGAAAAAGCTTTTACAACAACAGTTGAAGAAGCTGTTCACTTGAAAAATTTGGCGATTGAAAAAGGACGGATACTTTCCGTTTTTCAGAATCGCAGGTGGGATAGTGATTTCAGAACGGTTAAACAAGTTATTGAAAGCGGAGTGTTGGGCGATATTGTTCAGGTCACGATTGCATTTGATCGCTTTAGTCCGGGACCAAGCCCCAAAAAACATAAAGAAATACCGAGCCCTGGTTCTGGAATAGTAAAAGATTTAGGTGCTCATCTGATTGATCAGGCTATTGTGTTGTTCGGCATGCCCGACTCTGTTTTTGCAGACATTACCATCACTCGTCCGTTTTCAAAAGTTGACGACTACTTTGAAATCCTTTTGTTCTATCCAACTTTTCGGGTGCGATTGCTTTCCAGTTATTATGTAAAAGAACCGGTACCCTCGTATGTCATACACGGAACCACCGGTACCTTTTTGAAATCACGCGGAGATGTGCAGGAGCAAAGACTTCTCAAAGGAGAAAAACCGATTGGCGATTGGTCAAGAGAGCCCGACACTGAAAAAGGTTTGTTGCATATTGAGAGGGATGGAAAAAGCAGCAAAGAACTAATTGAAACGTTGCCGGGAGATTATCGCATTTACTTTGATCAATTATATCATGCTCTGGTTTCAAAAAAAGAAGTTCCGGTTTCCGCTGATGATGGAATTCGCGTGATGCAAATAATCGAAGCTGCAATGTTGAGCAATAAGGAAAAGAGAAGAGTTGAATTATAATTTTCGCTCTTTATTCTTTGGTATCCACTGAGAAACTTAGTGTAACAACTTTAAAATCTTTAACTACTGCACAAAGCTGCACAAAGGGACGCAAAGTGTTGAGGCCTTCAAATCAATTCTTAGTGAGTCTTTGTGATCCTCTGTGAAACTTCGTGCAATAATTTTAGGTATTAGCTATTACACGAAGTACTACAAAGAATTGAGGTATTTAAACATCCTCAAATTTTCAAATTATTTTTTTGTTGCCAAATCCGTAAACATGCTATTAAACAGCGAAAGGATTAGACTAAAGAGTAGCGCCCACCAAAAATTATCAACATGGAATCCGGGTACCAGGTAATCCACCAATAAAATGATCAACGCATTGATCACCAATAGGAAAAGTCCGAAAGTGAAGATGGTAAGCGGAATGGTCAGGATTACCAACAAGGGTTTGACAAGAATATTGGCAAGCGCCAGAACCACCGCCACTAATAAGGCATAGCCATAATGCTCTACCATTACCCCCGGCAAAAGATACGAGGCCAGCAACACCGCCAATCCCGACAAAAGAAATCGTACTATTCCGCTCATTTTAAATGTGTTGAAATTTTGTTTCAATATCCGCTTTTATGTGAGAAAGTCAAACTCTAACTTGGTGCCATGTATGCAATTGTTGATCTGGAGACGACTGGCGGGTATGCGGAAAACCACCGCATCACTGAAATCGCCATTTACCACCACGATGGCATGCAAGTGACGGGCGAATTCCATTCGCTGGTCAATCCGGGCAGAAACATCCCCTATTATATTACCGGCCTTACGGGAATTACTTCTGAAATGGTAAGCAAGGCTCCCACATTTGCGGAGCTTGGCGCGGAGATTTTTCAATGGCTGGAGGGAAAAATATTTGTAGCCCACAATGCCCACTTCGATTACTCCTTTCTTAAAAAAGAATTTGAGCAAGCCGACATTAAATGGCAGGCTAAAAAATTATGCACGGTTCGCCTGAGCAGAAAAATTATTCCCGGATTACGTTCCTATAGTTTGGGAAGTCTTGCCGAAAGTTTAAAAATACAAATCACCAACCGCCACCGTGCGAGCGGAGATGCAGCGGCTACTGTAAAAGTATTTGATCAACTGCTGAAAAGGGACAAGACCAATTACATTGTGAAAGCGCTCAAGCGCAATTCGGGCGAAACCATTTTACCGCCTAATCTTCCAAAAGAAGAATTTGATCGGCTGCCGGCAAAACCAGGCGTGTATTATTTTCAAAATGCACGGGGTCATGTGATCTATGTCGGCAAAGCAATCAATATTAAAAAAAGAATTGCCGGGCACTTTACAGGTGATGCCCGCGAATGGAACCGCTCGCGCATCCGCAATGAAATCCATCATGTAAACTATGAGCTTACCGGCAACGAACTCATCGCTTTGATTTTTGAATCGCAGGAAATAAGAAGATTGTGGCCGAAGTATAACATGGC
>JBGTGG010000473.1:0-3468 GCA_041746855.1 Cyclobacteriaceae bacterium
TCCGGAATGGAATCAAAGGGGAAATCGTTGTTAATGGCAAGAGCTTTAACAAGGAGATGCCCCCTATTCCCGGTTTAACCGATCTGGAAATTGCAGAAATCGCTACGTATCTTTACAATACGTGGGGAAGGGATAGGGGAATCGTTGAAGTAAAGGATGCTTCAAAAATCCTAAACGCTTGTCCGGAATAAATTTTAACAGCCATCAGCGGAAATGTTTCAAAAGGTCGTAATCTTCATTTTTTTATATCCCCTATTCATGGAATGTCTTGGGCAAGACTTTTATGAAGAAGGATTGGCGTTGGAAAAAAAATTCAAAATTGAAGAAGCCCTTGAAAAATATGAAAAGGAGATCGCAGTAAATCCTGAAAATGGTTTGGCCCATTTTCACGCCAGCAGAATGTTGTCCAACATTGGAGGTAACCTTCCGCCTTCAAAGAAAGAGGAGAAAAAAGAAAAATACCTTCTTGCTAAAAAATATGCACAAGAATCAATTCGGCTTTTGCCCAACAATCCAAATACACACCTTGCATATGCAATATCGTTAGGATTGCTTTCAGAGATATCAGGTTCGCCACGGGAAAAAATCATGGACGCTAAAATTATTAAAGAGGAAGGAGATGCAATCATTCGGTTGGATCCCACAATGGCGGAAGGCTACTTCATACTCGGAAAGTGGAATTTTGAACTGGCAAAACTTAACTGGTTTGAACAGATGGCGTGTGAAGTTTTTTTTGGAGGACTACCAGAGAAATTTTCTATTGAAGCCGCGAAAGAAAATTTTGAGAAGGCAAATCAATTGCAACCCAATACTATCCTTTTCCTTTTTGGTGAGGCCAGTGTCCTTCATTATTTGGGCAAAAACGAGGAAGCAAAAAAACTGCTGGAACACGCACTTAAACTTCCATTGAATGAGCCGGATGATGAACAGCGGAAAGCAAGGTGTAGAAATCTGCTTAAAACGATTGAAAATCAATAAGAATTTCCGACAACCTCTCCAGAATACTTCAAATCCTTTCAGAATTTAGTAACTTTCTATCCTTCAGTTATGAAAATTAAATTTATCTATATTCTTTTTTTAGCAGGCATTTGCCTTGTTGGTTTTTCATCTCCCCAATCTTTTGATTTGGAAGCAAGCAAGCAGCGGGGTCAGGAAATTTACTTTGGACAATGCGCTATGTGTCACATGGCAAAAGGTGAAGGCATTCCCACCGTCTATCCTCCCCTTGCCAAGGCCGATTTTCTAATGAAAGAAACTGAAAAAAGTATTCGTATGATACTCCATGGAGGTAGCGAATTAATTACTGTAAATGGTGTTGATTACGATGGCGCCATGCCCAATTTTAATTTAAGTGATGAACAAGTAAGTGATGTGATGAATTATATTCGCAATACATGGGGTAATTCAGGCGAGGCAATAAAACCGGAACACATAAAAGCCATTCGGAAAAAAGGACAGTGATCGATGAAGGAGTTCAAAGCCATAGTAAATGAGTATAAAAAGCTGGACTTGACGCTGCGCAAAGTTGCATTGGCAACCGTTGTGAAAGTGAAAGGATCTTCTTATCGCAGCCCCGGTGCGCGGATGCTCATTACCGATGATGGCAAGTGGGTAGGCTCCATTAGTGGTGGATGCCTCGAAGGTGATGCCCTTAGAAAAGCGCGACAGGTAATGACTTCAGGAGAAGCGCTTGTGGTCACGTATGATACACGGGAAGAAAGCAATCAGAATTTAGGAATTAGTTTAGGGTGCAATGGT
Source organism: Cyclobacteriaceae bacterium (assembly GCA_041746855.1). Classification (GTDB taxonomy): domain Bacteria; phylum Bacteroidota; class Bacteroidia; order Cytophagales; family Cyclobacteriaceae; genus JBGTGG01. Next base: position 1,759 of record JBGTGG010000473.1, read on the forward strand.
GTGATCGATGTTTTAATTGAGGCAATTGACTGCGCTGATGCTCACAATCCAATTGCGTTATTTGAAAAATTGATTCAATTAAATGAGCCTGCAGTAATAGCCACAGCTTGCAAAAATGATGTATTCGTAGGCCGAAGGATTATTCACACCGAAAAAGAGGAGTTGCTAAATACTTTTGAAAGTCCTGATTTCGAAAATAAAATTAACAAAGATTTATTTCAGATATTCAATTCTCCTCAATCCAAAACAATAGTCTATACAACAAGAGAACTTTCAACCGAAGTTTTCTTAGAACTTGTTCAGCCCTCAATTTCACTTGTGATTTTTGGTGGAGGTTTCGATGCTCGTCCTGTTAGCCAGCTTGCACACACTATGGGCTGGGATGTAACTGTCACGGATGAGTGTGTTGCGCACATTGCCCCGATTTTTTTTCCGGAAGCACAAAACCTTTCACTGTGCCACCGGGATACTTTTGATCAGAATATCACAATAACTGCTTATACTGCTTGCGTTTTGATGTCGCATAATTATGAATACGATCGTGACGTGCTCAAAAAATTGATCCAATCCGAAGTTCCTTACATCGGAATATTGGGGCCCCGCAAGCGATTTGACAAAATGCTGGAAGAGTTTCATAAGGATGGAATCAATTTAAATCAAGACACGCTGCATACAATACATTCACCCATTGGTTTGGATATTGGCGCAGAGACACCCGATGAAATAGCCTTATCGATTGTAGGCGAAATCCAAAGCAAATTCTCGAAGCGCTCTGGCGGATTTTTAAAATACAGGCAAGGCCCTATCCACAACCGCGATGAAAATAGTGATCAGGTTTTCAAGCAAGTTTATTTGAACCCAACAAATTCAAACAAGAAAGCAACTTCATAATATCAGCTTTACAGATGAAAAAATTATTGACCTATATTTTCCTTGGGATTAGCACCACTTCCTATTGTCAGAACCTGAAAGAAGAAATCAATACGCAAGTGTGGGAGCCGTTTATTCTTGCATACAATACCTTTGATGTAGAGGGGTTTATGGACGTTCACTCGAAAGACGTGATACGGTCCCCCCGTGATGGCGGACAAGTTTTTGGATTTGATGAGTATTATACCCTGACAGAAAAAGGGGCTACCCGAAATAAAATTCACAAAGGAACTCGAACAATTGAATTACGCTTTCTTGAACGGTTAGCCCAAAATGATCTGGCGTATGAAGTGGGCATCTATAAAGCTGAGTCTATTGATGCCAATGGACACTCAAAATATTTTTATGGAAAATTTCATGTAGCGCTGCGCAAAGAAAATGACCAGTGGAAAATTTTGGTTGATTCAGATTCTTCTGAAAAGAATACAATTGGAGAGAACGACTTTTTGGCCGCCAAACCGATGGAACAATGAAATATGGTGTTTTGATTTTGGCAGCGGGTGCATCCAGCCGCATGGGAACTTCAAAGCAACTCTTGAAAATTGGTGGGCAGACACTCCTTCAAAAAACAATTACTACAGCACTCGCTATTAAACCGCTTACCTGCGCAGTAGTACTAGGCGCAAATTATGATTTACATAAAAAAAGTATTGAGCATCTACCCGTTAGTATCATTCTAAATACAAACTGGGAAAATGGAATGGGCAGTTCGATCAAAGCTGGGGTTCAACACATCATGAAATATCAACTTGATGCATTTTATATTTTAGTGTGTGACCA
>JBGTGG010000474.1:0-12388 GCA_041746855.1 Cyclobacteriaceae bacterium
TAAAATTTAAACCGGCAATCCGCTCCTGATCAATGGCATGGGAACTTACTTCCATGAAAACATACTGACAACCCGCCTCAAGCATTTGTGCTAAGAGTCCATTTAATTGTAATGGGTCTGGTGTGGTATGGCTTGATGGAATTACTGAATCCGTAATCCTGTTTTCAACCGTACTAATTAATCCGGCAGGATATCCCAATGATGAGTAAAGTGAAAAAAGCAATGTGGCAACTGTGGTCTTTCCATTTGTGCCGGTAACACCAATCACGGAAAGCTTGGCCGATGGGTTGTTATAGTAGTTCGCGGAAATAATACCCAATGCGTGCGCACTGCTTTTTACTTCGATATACGTGATGTGTTCTTGAATACTTTCCGGAAGGTTTTCACAAACAACCGTGGTTGCACCGCGTTCAATTGCCTTTGTGATAAAAGCATGGCCATCGCTTTGTGTTCCAACAACAGCAACAAATAAATATCCTGCTTCTACTTTTCGTGAATCAAAAGCAACACCTTTTACTTCCCCGTCCATGTTTCCATAGGTGGAGGTAATCGATACTTTATACAATATGTCTTTTAGTATCTTCAAGGTCAGCTTAATTTTAAATAAATCCGTGCACCGTTTGTAAACTTTGCACCTGGGGTAATCGATTGTGTTGCTACTCTTCCATTTCCTTCAAATGAAACACGGAGCCCTGTACTTTCCAGTAAATAAATTGCATCACGGAATGTCATTCCGGTAACATCCGGAACCACACCTTTCCCACCAATATTTTTATCCCAGTCTACAGCATTTCCATTTCGTACAGCACGTACCCACTCCTCTTCAACTTTTGCGTGATTGGAAATTCCAAGTTCATTGCAAATCATGGTTAAATCATCTTTGTACCCTGCACGAATTACCGGAAACACCCCCGGTTCACTTAATCTTTTAAATGCCAGGGCCTGGTGCATTTGAATATCGCGCGCATAAATATTGTCGGCTATTTCTTTAAAAACAGGGGCCGCTACATTACTTCCATACTGTTGCCATCCGCGTGGGTTTTTTATTAAAACAATAGCACTATACTTTGGATCATGTGCAGGAAAGTATCCCGCGAAGGAGGTAATGTATTTGCGCGTGTACCGACCTTTCTCTAAAATTTGTGCTGTTCCCGTTTTACCGGCAATCTGATAATGGCTTCCTTTTATATTCTGCGCAGTTCCATTTTGGACAACACCTTCCAATAAAAGCTTCAATTTGGTGAGGGTCTTACTTGAACATATATTTTTATTTAAGACTTCTGTTTCGTATTCCTCAATTACTTTGTCGGCCTTCTTTACCGAGCGAACAAAAATGGGTTTGATCATCTTTCCATCGTTCGCCACTGCATTGAAAAGTGCCAGCGTATGGAGCGGAGTTATTTCAAATCCATAACCATGCGCCATCCACGGCAAACTAATTCCACTCCAGCCTTTTTCACCTGGCCGTTTAATTTTTGGCATGGGCTCACCGGTAATTTGAATTCCCATTGGCTGGGAGAGCTTCAATCGATCAGTATAGTCCACAAATTTCTGAGGGCGCGCACTAAAATGCTTATCCACCAACTTTGCCATCGCCACATTTGATGAATGCTCGAAGGCTCCCTGAATCGTTACTTTCCCTAATCCACCTTCTTCATGGTCCCTTACCTTTTTGTTATAAAACGTGTATTCACCATTTCCGGTATCAACACTATCGGTAAGTTCAATGCTGGTATCTTCCAGTAAGGCCATCATCGTTACCAATTTGAAAGTGGAACCAGGCTCGAAAAGTCCAGCTGTTGCATAGTTGTACTTTTCGAAAAAATAGCCTTTTCCATTACTGCTTAAATTTGAAATTGCCTTTACCTCTCCCGTCTTCACTTCCATTACAATCACCAGCCCATCATCGGCATTGTGCTGTTGCATAGCCTGAAGAAGAGCAGTTTCGGCAACATCCTGTAAATTGATATCCAAGGTGGTTTGAATATCATACCCATTAATTGCCTTTACATTGCTCGCATCAAAAACAGGTTTCCAAACACCACCCGAAATTTTTTGATAGTACGCATATCCATTTTGTCCACCGAGCTGTTTGTTGAAACTAAATTCCAATCCAGCACCTTTATCGTTTTCATTTACAAAACCGATGGTCCTGCTGCTAAGGTTTGAAAAGGGACGATAGCGTAAATCAACCTTATCAAAGATGGCCCCGCCACGAAGTCTGCCTTCGCGAAAAATTGGCCAGTCCATCATTGCCTTTTTATCCTGGTAATCGATACGCTTCCGATTAAGGATTACATATTGCTTTCCTGATGCCCGTGCATCCTGTAAAAGGTGTTTGTACTCTGTTTTCGATTTGTCTTTATAAAACCTTGACAAACGGTACGCAAGCGAATCTACTCCCTTGTTAAAAACTTCGTCTTTTGCCAGCGTAGCATCAAAGGCTACTTTATAAAAGGGTAGTGAAGTTGCCAACAAGCTTCCGTTGTCGGAATAAATATTGCCACGCGTAGCTTTCACTTCGCGGTAATCAAATGAAATGCGCTCTCCCATCTTCACCCACTTCTCCCCTTCCACAAATTGTATATGTCCCGTCTTCACAATAATGGCGATCGTGAAAAGGAACACAAACAAAAATGCTACGCGTACACGTAATAATATGGACTTCTTAATATTCACCTTCTTCTACTTCAATTTTACTGGGCGGTATTAAACTTTCTTTTAATCCTATTGCTTTTACTTTTCTTGCCACTTCTGATTGCTTGCTCGCAAACATCAAATCAGACTTTAATGTGGTATAATCTGCACGAAGGTCTTCCACATCATTTTGCAGTGTGTTGATTTTGCGTACCGTCTTTTCTGCATAGTGCGTATTGCCGATGTAGATCAATCCCAGAAAAAGGACAAATAAAATCTTAGGGAGGTATTGGACAGGAAAGCCTTCTTCAAAATAATTCTCCAACTTCAACCGTCTTTCAATACCAGAAAAGAAGCTACCTTTTCCACTGGAAGACGCTGACCCACCCGTGTTACCTTTCTTTTTTCCGATTCTAAATGTATTCCCCATACTATAATTTTTCAGCAACCCGAAGTTTTGCACTTCTCGCCCTGCTGTTTGTTTCTATCTCTTCAGCCGAAGCTTCAATTGGTTTTTTATTTACCGCCTGAAAAGGTTTCAGTTGGTTTCCGTAAAAATCTTTCTCCACTTCACCGAATATCTTTCCTTTGCCAATGTAGTTCTTCACCATCCTGTCTTCCAGCGAGTGGTACGATAGCACGACCAATCTTCCACCTTCATTCATCACCTCGCCACATTGCATTAAAAATTCTTCCAGTGCATTCATCTCCGCATTCACTTCAATGCGCAACGCTTGAAAAATTTGCGCGAAGTATTTATTCTCTTTCCCTCGCGGTGCAATTCCTTGAAGCGCTTGCTTCAAATCTTCCGTTCGGTAGAATGGATTCTTCACACGCTCCTGGCAAATTTTCGCAGCTACTGTCTTCGCATTCTTGACTTCTCCATACATTCCGAAGATTTTATGAAGAGAAGGTTCATCATACTCATTCAAAATTTTCGCTGCTGTTAGTAAACCACCCTTGTCCATCCGCATATCCAACGGTCCATCGAATCGGGTTGAAAAACCGCGTTCGGGAGAATCTATCTGGTGCGAAGAGATTCCCAAATCCGCAAGTATTCCATCCACTTTGGTGATCCCATTCAACTTCAAATACTTTTTCAGGTACTTGAAATTCGCTTGACAAAATATAAAAGAACGATGTCGGATATTTTCCGCCTGTCGCTTTGCATCTTCGTCCTGATCAAAAGCGATTAATCTTCCTTCTGTTAGCGCTTCGAGAATTTTCATGCTGTGACCTCCACCTCCAAACGTGACATCTACATAAATTCCATCAGCATGAATATTCAACGCGTCAACACATTGGCTGAGCATTACGGGGTTGTGATAACTGGAAGCCATACCTCCCTTACTCGTCCAAATATTTCTGCGCTAACTTCGACAACTCACCAGGATCGCTGATCATGTGCTTCTCATAGACCGATGGGTTCCAGATTTCAACTTTGTTTCCCATTCCCACCAATACACAATCCTTCTCAAGCTGAGCGTAGGCAAGCATATTTTTTGGGATGAGGAAGCGTCCGTTTCCATCTAACTCCACGGTAAAGGTTCCGCTGAAGAAGTTTCGCTGAAGTTTTCTATACTCTTCGTTGAATTCACTTAATCCGGAAATTTTTGAGAAGACCTTTTTGAATTCCACCATAGGATAAATAATCAGGCATTGCTCAAAGCCCTTCCGAATGACCAGTTCCTGGCCTCCGCTGTCGGGAAGTTGAGCCTTAATGCGGGCCGGCAGAACAATTCTGCCTTTGGCATCAAGCTTACCTTCATACTCACTTGTGAAAAAGGTCATAGACGTAGTGGTTGTCTAAAACAAACTTAGATAATTTTACTCCACTTTCTACCACTTTCACCCACTTTTTTACATAAATGAACAAAAAAGCACATAAAACCCCTGTTTTTGGAGTTCAAAATCGATTGAAATAGGGTGTGGAGTTAGATAATGATTCCTAAAGAGCGGAGTTTATCCACCTTTTCAACTTCAAAATGAAGGGTTTTTGATAAGATTTCGTTAGTATTTTCCCCAAAATGAGGAGGTGGGAGAATGTGGGATGAAGTCAACAATCCATTCGATTCTGCAACAAAACTTCGCAATCCTCTTAAACCCTCCTCTGATTCCAGAAAAAGGCTTTTTGCTTCAGATGCATCGAGAGCTTCCTGAATGTTTTGGATAATTGCAGCCGGTACTTTTACTTTTTTTAATGATTCAATTAGGTCAATCGCTTGAAAAGTGGAAATCCGTGCTCGTAATAAAATATTAAGCGAATCGCGATTGGCAACACGGCTTGAATTTGTTCTATACTGCTCATTATCAGGTAATTTATGGATGGAAAGCACTTTACATAATTCGAAAAACTGCCGATCCGACCCAACTGCCAGCAAAATTTCTTTATTATCGGCACTCAAGAACAAATCCCCATAAGGGGCAATATTGGGATGGGCAGACCCCGATTTTCGCGGCAACTTGTTTGCTACCAGCCAGTTACTTCCCTGATTGGCCAGGCTTGCCAAAGCCGATTGAATAAGCGAAACCTCAACCATCTGGCCGTTTCCGGTTCTTTCTTTATAGAGAAGTGCAAGTAGTAAACCCTCCTTAAGTTGATGTCCGGCTAAAACATCCATTAACGCTACCGGAATTTTTAAGGACGGTCCTCCCGGTTCACCATTCATAAACATAAACCCAGATTCGGCCTGGATAACGGCATCATATCCAACCCGTGGGTTTTTGGATCCGTATCCGGTGATCATTCCATAAATCAAATCAGTTTTGAAACCCGAAAGCGTAGTATAATCCATACCTAATTTTTCAGCATCCCCGGGTTTATAACTGGCAATGACGATATCCGCCACTTTGACCAAATCATAAACAATTTCCTTTCCTTCCCGGGTTTTAAGATCTATGGCGATGGACTTTTTACCCCAGTTTACGGAGCAGAAATAGGCAGACCGGTCATCCGTTTCTTCTCCTTGTGATCGCCAACTTCTGGTAACATCACCTCCTGCCGAGAGATTTTCAACTTTAATTACTTCAGCGCCAAGCTCTCCAAAAAACTGCCCCACTGCCGGACCTGCCAACACAGATGCCAATTCAACTACCCTTAATCCCGCGAACATTTCTTTACTTTGCACTGTTGTGAAATTTCATTTGAAGCTAAATTAATGAGGTTCGGGGTAGTAGCCGACTTTTAAAGAAAATATAAATGGGGAAAAGGGTTGTTGTTGGTTTGTCAGGAGGTGTTGATTCAAGCGTAGCTGCGTACTTGCTAAAAGAACAAGGCTATGAAGTCATTGGTATGTTTATGAAAAACTGGCATGACGATTCGGTCACGATTAGTGATGAGTGTCCCTGGCTGGATGATAGCAACGATGCAATGATTGTGGCGCAACATTTGGGAATTCCTTTTCAAGCGATCGACTTAAGTGAAGAATACAAAAAGCGTATTGTCGATTATATGTTTGATGAATACAATCGTGGAAGAACACCCAACCCCGATGTGCTCTGTAATCGGGAAATAAAATTTGATGTCTTTCTAAAACATGCACTAAAACTCGGAGCCGACTTTGTGGCCACCGGGCACTATTGCAGAAAAGGCGAAATTGAAAAACATGGAAAGACAGTTTATCAATTGCTTTCCGGAAAAGATCCGAACAAAGACCAAAGTTATTTTTTGTGCCAGTTGACGCAAGAGCAATTAAGCAAAGCATTATTTCCCATTGGGGAATTATTGAAATCAGAGGTTCGGGATATTGCTAAGAAAAATAATCTCGTCACGGCAGAGAAAAAAGATTCACAAGGATTGTGCTTCATTGGAAAAGTTCACTTGCCCGATTTTCTGCAACAACGCCTTCAACCGAAGAAGGGGAAAGTGATTGAGATTTTTGCGGATGATCATCAATTCCAAAACGGAAATCATACCGATGACTTAGTCTCTCTTTCAAAACCGTTTGAATATGCGCCAACGATGGGAAAGGTAGCGGGCGAACATAATGGTGCGCATTACTATACCATCGGACAACGGAAAGGATTGAATATAGGAGGCTATCCCAAACCTTTATTCATTATCGGAACGGATACTGAAACCAATACCATTTATATGGGACAAGGTGAAGATCATCCCGGACTCTATCGAAAAGGTTTGTTTATTCCCAATGAAGATGAGCATTGGATTCGTCCGGATTTGAAATTGGAAATTGGGGAATCAAAAAAATATCAGGCGAGAATTCGCTATCGTCAAAATCTTGAAGCGTGTACACTCCACAAAGAAGCACATGGACTGTATATCATTTTTGATGAAGCACAAAAAAGTATAACACCTGGTCAGTTTGCGGCCTGGTATGAAGATGAAGAATTGGTTGGATCGGGAGTGATTAGTTGATTGGGAAATCAAAGCTCCTGATTGTCCGTTTAAAGAATTGACCATGAAGGCATGCGGTAAACGATCTTATTCAACAGAAGAACTTGCTGTAGAAGCCTTGATTGGTGCGCATACGCATTTTGATTTTAACAAAGGAACGGGACCAATCGCGGTTTACAAATGTGATGATTGTGGCAATTACCATCTAACCTCACGTGAACCGATGAATGAAAAACTTGCCTCTCTTCTGAAGGAAGGAAAAATCAATCAACAAAAAGAAGCGGAATATTGGGAACGGAAATGGAGGAAGTGATTGGCTAATTATCAATTCGATAATTACTAATTAGTAAATTAGAAATTGTCCTTTTAATCCTTCACTTCCTTAAATCCTGAAACTCCACCCGAAACAATATACTTCATCGCGATAGTGCCGCTTACATTCAAGGGTCTTACATGTTCTTTCGGTACTACATAATGAATACCGGAAAAGGCATACGAGTGCGGCAGGTACACCGACACCATATCATTGAGTCCCAACTCCGATAGATCTTTTTGTGTGATGAATCCGATTTGAAAAAGATGGTTCTCTTTGTTGATGGTAACCAACACCGGCTTGCTGAATTTTTTCTTCTCGCCCACAAACGCTTCAATCAAATCTTTGATGGAAGAGTAAATCAAACTCAATAATGGAATTTTCTTTAACGTGCCTTCAAAAAGATTCGAAAAAGTATTAAACGCAAAGTTGGTTGTAAGATAGCCGAACCCGGTAATGGCTAAAATCAAAAGTAAAAAACCCACGCCAGGATACGGGATGTGCAAAAGGCTATCCAGCCAATCGAACGACACATATAAAAAATAAGCGGTGGCTACTAACGGAACGATAAAGAGCGTGCCGCTAAAAAAATAGCGAACTGCGCGTTTGAAGGCATTGTTTTCCATAGTGCTTATAATCAAAAAGGGCTTTCGATAATTCCCGAAAGCCCTTTAAATACTTTTATTCTTTAAACTCCTACAGGGCTATCCCGATAAAGGATTTAAATGCCAGTCCCATCAATCCGGTGATGAACATGGTAATGCCTAATCCCTTTAATGGTGCCGGTACATTTGAGTATTTCAGCTTCTCACGAATCGCGGCAAGGGCAATAATGGCAAGCAACCATCCGATGCCTCCGCTAAATCCAAATACAGTAGCTTCTGCCAAAGTGTAATCACGTTGGTTCATAAAAAGGGATGATCCTAAAATCGCACAGTTTACTGCAATCAACGGAAGGAAAATTCCCAACGAAGCATATAAAGGTGGTGATACTTTTTCAATGACCATCTCTACCAATTGCACAATTGCAGCGATGGTACAGATAAACATGATGAATTGCAAAAATTCCAGGTTGATGGTTTCAAACTGAGTACCCAAAAAAGCGAGCGCTCCTTCCTTTAACATGTATTCCTGAATCATCCAGTTTACCGGAACTGTAATCGAGTTCACAAAAATAACAGCGAGCCCTAGTCCTAAAGCGGTTGTTACTTTTTTGGAAACAGCCAAATATGAACACATACCCAAAAAGTATGCGAAAATCATATTCTCTATAAAAATGGCTTTTACTCCGAGGCTTATTAATTCCATCCTACTTTATTTTTTAATGTTCAACATAACCGGTTTTCGACCGCTGTACCCAAATGATAACACCCAAGATCATAAAGGCTCCCACTGAATCTACCATCAACGAGTTACTTGTATACGCAAGGCCAATGGCTTTAAAAACCTGGAAATCAAAAACGGATCCCGATCCTAAAAATTCCCGAAAGAATGCAACGGTAAGGAGAATCCAGGCATAGCCCATTCCACTTCCAATACCATCCAATACTGAATCATACGGTTTGTTTCCCATCGCAAATGCTTCAAGTCGACCCATTACGATACAGTTGGTAATAATCAACCCAACAAACGCACCCAATACTTTATACATCGGATAGCTGTATGCTTTCAATACTTCCGAAACCAAGGTTACCAATGTAGCAACAACAGCAAGTTGAACGATGATACGAATACGGTTCGGAACATAATTTCTCAACAGTGAAATGATCAAGTTGGAAAATGCCATTACTGCAATCACAGAAATACCCATGATCAATGTCGGTTCCAATTTAATCGTCACTGCAAGTGCCGAACAAATACCCAATACCTGCACGGTGATCGGATTCTCTTCGTTCAACGGATCGTTAACAATCTTTCTTCTGCGTTTCGAAAAAAGCGGTTCGGACGGTTTCTTTACTTCTTCTGGTACTGCTTCTAGCGTCTCTGCCATACTCTATTATATTTATTTGATGGATGCAGTTGCACCACGCTCAACTTTTTCAAAATAATTCTTATACGATTCCAAATATGCTTTTAGCATTTGGTTAACGCCAACTGCTGTCAAGGTTGCACCCGACATGCCATCTACCTGATGGGGCTTCCCTTCATAATATTCGATGCTGGCTTTTCCACTTCCATGCTCACCTTTCATCATATTCACGGACACAAGTTCGCCCGATTCATTATAGATTTTTTTTCCTTCATACCGGTTTTGGATTTCAGGCGTGGCAATGCGTTGGCCTAAGCCGGGAGTTTCTGCTTTGTGATCAAATGAAACACCTACAATGGTTTCAAGTTTTGAATCAAGCGCTACATATCCCCAAATCTTATCCCATAATCCAGCACCATAAACAGGGAGGATGTACGCTTCGATCTTTGTTGTATCTTCTGCATTCTTCAGCTTAAACACCGGATACTGCCGATCTTTTGGATCAAGTTTATAATTTTTCAACACATTTACTTTCTCGGCAACTATAGGATTGCCTTTCGCATCCTTGGTGATTTCGTTTCCTTCATAATCCACTACCAAAGACGAGATACGTTGATCGTAGATCGCGAGGATGTCATCTCCTTTTTCAATTTTAACCTGATTTCGTACAGCATTTAAAATAGACGACTTCGTATCTAAATCGACAGAACGTTGTTGCGCAGGGCCTAGAAACTGAGAAGCGCCTGCCAGCAGTCCACCTACTACAATAGTAAGTGCGACCGTGAATATGATAATATAACCGTTAGACTGTTGCACGTTTTAATCTCCTTTTTTTGTTGGCTTCAACTACATAATAATCAATAAGCGGGGCAAACACATTCATTAACAGAATGGCCATCATAATTCCTTCCGGATATGCGGGATTGAATACCCGTATCACGATGGTTAATACACCGATTAAAAATCCATAAATCCATTTTCCGGTTTCCGTTTGGGAAGCCGTTACAGGATCGGTTGCCATGAATACGGTTCCAAACGCGAAGCCTCCTACCACTAAGTGATAATAAGCTGGCATCTTCATAAATTCATTTACTCCGATCAGCGTAAAACCATAGGCGGTAATGTACCCCCCTGCTACAACACTTAGCATGATCTTCCAACTTCCTACACCTGTTAAAATCAATATGGCCGCACCTATCAAACACATCAGTACAGAAGTTTCACCAACACTGCCCGGAATAAATCCGAAAAACATATTGGAGAAACTGTATAGATTATCTGCCCAGCCCTCCCCAAAGGATGCGAATAATGAGGTTACGCTTGTGCCCGCGGGTGCAGCAGCAGCGAGTGCCAACGGTGTAGCTCCAGAAAATCCGGAAACGGCCGTTGCGCCTTCCGGAATATACGACCACACATCTCCTGAAATGTTTGCCGGATAGCCGAAGTACAAGAATGCACGTGCGGTGAGTGCCACGTTCAAAATATTCATACCGGTACCGCCAAAAGCTTCCTTGCCGATAATCACAGCAAAGACAGTAGCAAGGGCAACTTGCCACAATGGAATATCCGGAGGCATTACCAACGGAATCAACATACCGGTTACCAAAAAACCTTCATTGACCGGATGCCTGCGAAGTGTTGCAAATAAAAACTCCATACCCAGACCTGCTGCATAGGAAACAATAACAACAGGCATCACCTGAACAATCCCTACCCAAATCATTTCACCGGTAGTGGCTGCAACTCCTGTCGCTAAAAAATGTTGGTATCCAACATTGTAAATTCCAAACAACAAACACGGCACCATAGCAATGATCACGGTCATCATGAGCCGCTTCATGTCTATCGCATCCCGGATTTGCGCACCCTTCGGACCCGTTACCGAATCGGGGGCAAAAAGAAATGTTTCAAACGCTTCAAAAACGTAGTAGTACTTATGAAGTTTACCACCCTTCTCGAAGTTGTGTTTTACCTGATCAATTTGATTCCTTATAAACTTCATATACGATTAACTATTCCGCAATAATTCAATTCCTTCACGCACCAACCCTTGTACGTTGTGCTTCGACATGTCCACAAATTCACAAAGGGCAAGGTCTTCTTCTACCACTTCATAAATCCCTAAAGCTTCCATCTCATCAAAATCTTCTGCAATAATAGACTTCAGCAATTGGGTTGGAAGGATATCCATGGGCGTCACCTTCTCGAAAACTCCTGTTTGCACAAAAGCCCGGGGTTCCCCGTTGGTATTACTATCTAGTCTGTGTTCTTTTTTCGGGAACAAAAAAGAAAGCAATCCAAAAGCGCGTTGAAAACTCACTTTGTTTGCTTGTGGCAAAATCCAACCCAGGAATTCATGATGGTTTCCTTCCGGGATAACGGTTACAACGTTGTCAAAGAACCCAACATACCCATCTTTCCCAATGGATGTTCCGGTAAGGACGTTGCCTGAAACAACCCGCACATGGTCTTGTTTTAGGTTGCCATCAAGGAATTTCTTCACATGGGCACCGGTATAGGTCTTATAATATTGAGGCTTTACAATTTCTGAACCGGCAACCGCGATTACGCGAGAAGCATCATACACCCCATTTAAGAAAAGCTTACCAATTTGGATTACACCATACGGGTTGATCGTCCAAACAATATCACCTTTATTAATCGGATCAATGTGGTGGATTTGAACACCTACACAGCCTACCGGATGGATTCCTGAAAATTTATTGAGCTCTACACCTTTTGCTTGTGAAAAAATGGTCGCAATCTCAAGTTCTGCATGAACATTCAAATGAATGAGTCCGGGTGTGAATTTTTTCAACACCGTTAACCCTGCTTGAAAAAATTGTTCTTGCCCTTTAAAAATCACATTATAATCAGCAGCCAGAGGATGGGAATCAAATGCTGAAATAAAAATCGCTTTCGGAGTCTCATTCGGATCAGCAACAATACCATACGGGCGTTGTACTAAATTTGGCCAAACACCGCTTTGAAGCATTTGTTCCTGTGCTTCTTCCCTGTTTAATCCGGTAAGGTCAGAAACTGAATATTTTTTGAACTGAACATGTTCAGGTGTTTTATCCGCAAGGATTTTTACACCTAATAATTTCCGCTTTTC
>JBGTGG010000475.1:0-2370 GCA_041746855.1 Cyclobacteriaceae bacterium
AGTAATGTTTCCCGTTTCGAAACCCCTTGGGATGTTTGAAATATGGAGCCCAGTCTTCGAAACGCTCGTCGAGGTACAATTCGTGGTTACCGTATTGGGCCATGATTGGAATTTGCGATAACAAAGGCTGACTTTGGTCGAACCAACGCTTGATGGCATCGTTTGTGGTTTTGAAACGTTTATCGCGATTGGCATAGGCATAGTCGCCTCCTCCAAGCAGAAAATCCGGTTTTTCAAATAACATTTCATTCATCACACGAATGGTTCCGGTTGCATTGTTGTCGAGCCGACCTTCAAGCCCAGTATCAGTGATAAACGAAAATTTGAAAGAACTGCTGTTCCCCGAAGGCGCGGTGGTGGTTTCAAATACTTTGCTGAAAACACTCTTCAGGTTTTTGTCAGCAGAAACGCAATACTCATAACTGGTAGAGGACTTTAGCTCGTCTAAAACTACCGAATGTATCCAGTTTTCGCCTGGTGATTTCTCTGAATACCCCTTACGTTCGATCCACTTTTCAGTATCCTTTTCTCTGAATTTTACCTTACAATCATTGTTTCCTGAAGAAGTTGACCATGTGATGGTCAATGACGATTCCGGACGTTTTGTCCAAGATAGATGAATACCTTGGGGATAACCCGAATTTTGGTGCGACAAATGTAAAAACCAACCTGTTCCTTCCGAAGGTGCTGTCAGTTCAGTTTTTCCTGAAAATTCTCCGGCATCAACATTTGTTCTTTTATTGCCCGGATCAATCCAGATTGCCTTATAATAAAGGTCGGCCAGATCAAGAGAAACCTTCTTCTTGCTTTCTGAATAAATGAGGTATTCCTTGTCCTTCATTCCCAAGCAGTTCAGGTTGGTTACAACATCATTCATGGGTTTCATTTCCGAATAGGGCAAACTTTCTATGATCGACCATAATTCGGTGATCTGTTGCGTAACTTTGGTCGATTTTATCTTACTGAAGTCGATGATACATTGTGTCCCTTCGAGAAACATTTTGTACAAATAGGGCAGTATAGTTTCAGGTTTGGCGTATTTATCTTCAGGAAGTAGCATCAGCCGGGGATTTGTGCCGTGGCTTTTCTGTTCAAATTCCCCACTCAGTAAAAGATTGAACCTATAGTTTGGGTCGATGAGTTCATGATTTGCACGCCCCTCAATTGATACCGGATGACTGTATGGATTATTGCCCAGTAAAGTAGCAACTATTTGCTCTTTGGTTTTTTCATTGAATTGATGGTTCCCAATCATTTCAGGAACATAAAACAGTAAGTTGCTAAAGCCGCCAAAACGTGAGAAAAAAAAGGAAAAGTATTGGTTCCATTCGGCATTGTTTCGTGGTCGATGCATTTCAGGAAAAATTGTCACTGGTATCAAAACCGCGAAGTTGTTTTTCCAAAGCCACGAAAGCACTGGTTCAATTTTTGAATACTCCCTATAATCCAAAGGGAAAAGCGAAATACCTTTTTGTTCGGAATTGTCAAGGTACAAAAGATTGATGCCCAATTTGGCTAGACCTTGAAAATAAGCCGTATCGTTTTTTAATAATTCGGTCCATGAAACTGCATTGCCCTTTGCGAAAAAAGGATAAACCGTTTTTCTAAACCAAATAGGGGTGATTTGATTAATACCCAGAGGATCAATCCCTGAATTCCAAAGACAGAAAAAATCCCCTTTAAATAACGAATCGAGGTGTGAAAACTGATATTGGTAGTTCCAGGTTTTGTAATTCCCGGGAGCAAACCGTATTTTCCACGTATTGTTGCCATCGTAGAACCCATCTGCAAAGTGTTCTTTTTTAGTTGGTTCAGTAAAAACCGATGTCAGTTTTGTGTCTGTATAAGGATTTTTGAACGTTGTGTCGAGCCGGATTACTTTTTCGAAAATGTCATATTTCCTAATTCGTTCCTGCGAATAGACCGAACCCAGGCAGCTTGCCAAAAGCAAAGCGATGAAAACTAATTTGATTGATTTCATAGTTTATGTGTGTTTCTTTATTATCGAATTAGGCATTTAGCTTATAATCATTTTTTATGTATGCGGAGGCCGTTCCACCATTCGATTCATTAGATTTTCAAAGATCCCTTCCTTCATTTTATGTCTGCTGTATCGATAGGGGTATTCATCATACAGTGTGACTGCAAATGTCTTGCTGTATGATAAATACCTCTCAAGCAAGAGTATTTGTATCCCTTGCCCCATTTCAGATCCGAAAGATATTCATCACACTTATGTACTGTGGGAAAACGTACCTGAGTTTTATAGCAAATCATGAATATTTGTTTAAGTTTTGAAATACTGTTTAACTTTTCAACATAGTATTAGCATCTGTTTTTTTGCCGCTTCATAAGCTTTAAAAGTAAGGC
>JBGTGG010000476.1:0-4976 GCA_041746855.1 Cyclobacteriaceae bacterium
TATTGGTTGAATTTGCAGAAGACAACAGAGCAGTTGGGCGGCTTGTTTGATCCCCAGCCGGGGAGGGTAAAAGGCAATATTTTTAGGAAGGACAATCCCGATGAACCGGTCATAGGATACTTTGATATTGCCACTATTCAAAAAAAGCGAATGTTTATTCAGGGTAATGAATTACCAACAGGACTTAGATCCAACAAGGAACTAATGGGTTGTACATTGGATTCTGCGTCTCTTGCTGAAGTTGGAACCATTGGACAAATACAGGGCTTATCATTAGTGAGTCCAATTATGCAAGGAATTAGTATTATTGGCTACTTATACGCCCCAGATTTTTGCACAGACTGCCGTCTACAGGGAGGCACTTTAACCAAACCATTATTTTGGGAGTAACAATGAAGCGCATAAAGAATTTAATATTTCTATTATTGTTATTGGCCGCTTCTTGGGGATACTCTCAGGATCAAAAGATCAATAAACTGGTTGATGCATTCGATGAATACCGAAAGGAGAATTACGAAGAGAAAATCTATTTGCATCTCGACAGGCCATCCTATCTTACAGGGGAAACCATGTGGTTTAAAATCTATCTGGTAGATGCAAGCCTCCACACACCAGGTATACTCAGTAAAGTAGTATATGTAGAGATTCTAGATCAGGATTCAAAACCCGTTTTACAAAGCAAGATTGAAGTAAGCGAGGGGAAGGGAAGTGGTTCTCTTTTTATTCCGGCAACAATGAACACCGGAAATTATCACATTCGTGCTTATACCAACTGGATGAAGAATTATAGTCCTGATTTTTACTTCCACAAAGAGGTCTCCATTATTAATCCTTTTATAAGTGACACAAGGGATAAGCAACAGGCCACTGTGAAAGTCAATGTTCAGTTTTTTCCGGAAGGTGGAAATTTGGTTGAAGGGATAAGAAGTAAGGTTGCCTTTCAGGTACTCAATAATACAGGTAAAGGTAATAACAGAAAGGGAATAGTGGTTGACGAGAACATGGATACAGTCGTTTCTTTTTCTCCGGATCATTTTGGAATCGGCCATTTTTATCTCACCCCGGAGACAAATAAAAAGTATAAAGCAATTCTTCAGCAGGAAAAGGAAACCTTTGAGTTGCCGGACGTTGCAACTATTGGATATGTATTGGAAGTCTCCGAACAAACTGAAAGTAATCAAATCAATATCCGCGTACGAACGAACACTGATGCGTTGACGCGGCAAGTCCTTTATTTGTTTGTGCACGCCAGAAATAAAACCATTATGGCCAACGCTGGAATGTTCAACAACAATGTTGTTCAATTTGATATCAATAGTGAAACATTGCCAGAAGGGATTTCGCATATAACTATTTTTGATGCGATGATGAAGCCCGTTTGTGAGCGACTTTACTTCAAACAACCATCCAACTCAAATGCTGTTTCTATTGCTGCCAATCAAGCAAATTATTTACCACGTGGTCAGGTAAAAATTGATTTGAATGTACAATCACAAGAGCAAGTCAGTCCATATGATTTATCTGTATCGGTTTTTAAAATTGATTCCCTTTCTTCTTCAAACATAAATATCCAAAACTATCTCTTGCTAAGTTCTGATTTGAAGGGGGAGATAGAATCCCCGGATTTTTATTTCAGTGACTCACCAGCGGTTAAAGTAGCAGCTGATAATCTTATGCTAACCCACGGCTGGCGTAGATTTCGTTGGGATCACGTTTTTGATACCACTGCAAATCCACAAACTTTTATCCCTGAAGTGCGGGGCCATATTGTAACGGCTACAGTCACCCGACCCGACAACTCTAATGCAGCGGGTGTGTTGAGTTATCTCACTTCGCCCGGAAAAATCATCCGGTTGTACCCTTCCCGGAGTGGACTTGATGGCATGCAGTATTTTGAAATGCTTGACTTTTATGGGAAAGCAAGAATTATTGTTCAAAAAAAATCAAGTGAAGACAGTACACTGAATGTGAAAGTGAATTCTCCATTCTCAGAAAAGTTCGCTGGTCGGGTTCATCATACATTAACACTTCCTGAGCAGTGGAAGGATCAACTTATTGAAAGAAGCGTGGCGATGCAGGCTGAAGATATTTATAAAGGTAGTGCTCAGTTTATAACTCCTGAAGGAATTGATTCAACAGCTTTTTATGGTAAGCCGGATGCCACTTATTTGTTGGATGACTTTACACGGTTTCCTGTCATGGAAGAAGTTTTACGGGAATATGTTCCCGGTGTTTTTGTCAGAAAACGAAAAGACGGATTTCAGTTTATGGTTGTTGATAAGGAACCCAATGCAACATTTCGGGTTTCGCCATTGATTCTTTTGGATGGTGTCCCGATTTTTGACGAAGATGAAATAATGGACTTTGATCCTAGAAAAATAAAACGGCTAGATGTTGTGCAGCATCGATGGCTTCAAGGTTCTGTGAGTTTTTTTGGAATCGTGAGCTTTAGCACTTACAATGGAGACCTGGCTGGATTTGAGTTAAATCCCAATGCCATCACAATGGATTATGAAGGACTACAGTTGCAACGTGAGTTTTATGCTCCTAAATATGAAAGTAAAAGGCAGCGTGAAAGCAGATTGCCGGATCAGCGCACGCAATTGTATTGGAATCCAATGGTGATTACCGATAGTAATGGACATGCTGCTTTTGAATTCTATACTTCCGATTTGCCCGGTGATTATAAAGTGGTAGTGGAGGGCATGAATAGAGAAGGGAAGTTGGTAACTTCTTCTACAAACTTATCGGTGAAAGAATCCAATCAATAATGTTTTTGCTGGACGATCAGGAAACGACCCGTCTCCGTTTCAGAAAAATCCAACGCACTGATTTTGATTTTTGGTTGCCGTTTTTTAAAGACCCGTCTTCATTTTTACATTGGAAGCAAGAGTTGGAACCGCCTGAAATTGAATGCGGGAAATGGTATGCCAACCAGTTCAAACGATTCGAGGAGGGGAGAGGGGGCATGAATGCATTGATTGAAAAGAACAGTAATTCTTTAATTGGTCATTGCGGGTTGCTCGTTCAAACGGTGGATGGAATTCCTGAATTGGAAATCGCATATTCCCTCCTGCCACAATTCAGAAGTTTCGGTTATGCTACGGAAGCTGCAAAGAAATGCAGGGATTATGCTTTTGAAAATAATTTGTCAACGTCTCTCATTTCGATTATTAGTATTACAAACAAAGCTTCTGAGAATGTTGCTATAAAAAATGGGATGGTTGCTGAAAAGCGGACGGTTTATAAGGAGAATGATGTTACAATTTTCCGCATTCTAAAATCAGATTGGGATTCAATTCATTAAATTGTATTCCATATGGAAATATCAACTGTTAAAATTGGTGTACTATTGATCCGTTTTGCTGCAGGCGGAAATCTATTAATTCATGGGCTCGCCCGATTGGGCAATGGAACCGTAGCTGATTTTGATGTATACCTGAGCTCGCTGGGATTTCCTCCCTTCACTGCGTGGGCAATTACAATTTTTGAAATTGCAGCTTCTATAATTTTTATTTATGGGAAATGGGTCATTCCCATCGCTATAATTTTTTGTCTGGAATTGTTAATGGGTATTATTCTGGTCCATTACCCGGAGGGTTGGTTTGTTGTGGGTGCGGGAAGAAACGGAATGGAATACAGTGTGTTATTGATTATTTGTTTTGTGTGCTCCGGTCTTTTTGCCAAAGGGAAGTAATTGTTTATTCGTAACGAAGTGACTTCACTGGATTCGCTTTTGCGGAACGTAGTGTATGGAAACTAATGGTGATCAAAGCAATTGCCAGTGCAAGAAAACCACCCAATAGAAATACCAATGGATTTACGCCAATGCGGAATGCAAAGTTGGAAAGCCATTGTTCCAAGAGGAGATAGGTAATCGGGCTTACCAACACAAACGACAACAGGATAAGCCACATAAAATTTTTGGACAACAAGACCGTAATTTGTATTTCCGTTGCACCGATCGCTTTGCGGATTCCTATTTCCTTTGTCTTTTTCTCAGTTGTAATGGCAGCCAATCCGAACAATCCCATACATGAGATTAGAATGGCGAGACTCGCCATAATCGTGACGACCGTTCCCATTTGTTTATCAGAGCGATATAATACTTCAAAATGTCCATCCAAAAAAGAATAATCAAAAGGGAAGGATGATATATGTTGATCCCAGGTTTCTTTCACGAAGGCAATCGCTTCGTCTGGATTTTTACCACTGATTTTAACTGACATTTCATCAAAGCCCCAATCCATGTGCAATGAAATAACAAGTGTGTTGATTTTGTAATGCAACGAGTTAAAATTAAAGTCTTTTACCACACCAATCACAGTTCCCAGGGAATCGTTATGAAAATGATCATGACCAACCGGTGTACCGATAATATCTTTAATCCCAAGATCTTTCGCCAATGACTCATTAATAATAAAAGCAAAGTTGTTGTCGGTAGCATGGTCTTTTGAAAAATTTCTACCTTCTTTTATTTCCATTCCATATACTGTAAGGTAATCGTATTCTGCAAAAACATTGGAGGGTGTCATACTGTATACTCCCGTATCCGATTTGACTTTAAACCCCCACTGATGAAAATTATTTCCCAACCGTTGTCCACTGGCGGTTACACCTTCAATTAGTGGACTGGCTAGCAATTCCTGCTTAAGCGTTTCGAATTTTTCATTGGCTTCCCCATTCATATCAATCAACAATATTTGATCTTTATCAAAACCAATGTCTTTATTTTTCATAAAGGAGAGTTGTTGCACTACGATGAGGGTGCTTACAATCATCGCCAATGCAAGACCAAACTGTACGACCACCAGACTGCTGCGGAATAGTGATTTTCCTTCTCCCTTGGTACCCCCTTTTAATATCCGTGAAAGATTAAAGGAGGTCATGTAAAACGCAGGATAAAGTCCGGTTAGAACGCCTAATAACAGGGTTCCCGTTATCACAATCAAAAGGTTTCCATAATTGGTGAACAG
>JBGTGG010000477.1:0-18453 GCA_041746855.1 Cyclobacteriaceae bacterium
ACGACTAAACACATCAATAGTCTAACCATACAAATGATTAAACCCGTCAACCCCACGTTGCTTTAAAATTCAATTGGTGTGTTCCTTTTTACTAATGCGAAGAGGGGAGGATTTTATCCCATTCAATCCTGAAAATTTTAATGTGAAGAATTTTAAGATTGAGAGCGTAAGCTAGTGTTGGTAGTCGTAGAATTTTTCAAGAAAGGTTTTCACTCGCGTAAATCGTGTTAGTAGAAGGATTGCGTTTATGTTTCGATTTATCCTCAACTAAATTTCAAGTACTTCAATATTGAGATGGATAAATGAATTTCGAGTGTAATCACATTTGCTAATATTTGAAGTCTGCTCCCTCTCTACTTTTAAGTGTCGACTTTTTCCATTCTTCTAAGGCCGATTTAAGTTCAAGCGTTTTTTTCTTATTTCTTTCAATTAAATTTTTTGATTCTGTAGGATCTTCCTGCAAATCATAAAGCGCTTCCTGGCCTGCATCAAAAATGTACTTATAGCGATTGTCCATTATTGCTTGCTGACTTACCTCGTTAAAAAGCCGTTGCCAGGCGAAAAAGAGATAGCCTGAACGTTCTGCGTTAGCAGTTTGTAACTGGGACTGAATATTCATGCCGTCCAATGGTACAGTGGATTTATATTTACTCGCAACCATAGCCAAAAGTGTGGGCATCATATCACTGGTGGTAGTCATAAAAGAAGTTCTGGAAGGCTCTATTTTTCCTGGCCATTCCAATATAGCGGGCACGCGTATGCCGCCTTCATAAAGGGTGTGTTTTGAGCCTCTGTATTTTCCAGAAGAAGAAATCCCTTTCTCTTTTCAAGGGGTAGAGGGTCCGTTATCGCTCATAAACCAAACAATAGTATTCTCGGAAATTCCCATTTCCTTGAGCAATTTGCGCAAGCGGCCTATTTGCTCATCCATTGCTGTGACAGCACCATAGAAATGCTGATTTTCTTCCGGATATTCAGCATACATTGCCTTATATTCAGGACCTGCCACTACTGGTTCATGTGGAGTATGAAGCCAAACACACGCTAAAAATGGTGTGTTCTGTTTAACTGATTTTTCGATAAACGGGATCACCCTATCCATAATAATCCGACTATCGTCACCTTTCAAATTTTTCTTTGCCAGAATTTTATCCTCCAAATAAAAAGAAGTAGTCCACATTTCACCTTCTTTATTATCCCACATGTCCCAGGGAGTCACGGTTGGGTTCCAGGTAGGCATGGCTGATTTAGTAACAAAGCTTTCATCAAAACCATGATGCCAGGGTGGTGAATAAAATCCCTGACCATCAACTTCTGAATCGGGCATGATCCAACCCAAGTGCCATTTGCCAAAAATCCCTGTAGTATACCCATCTTCCTTTAAAACTTCTGCAATGGTGGTTTCTCCGGAGCGCATGCCAGCAGCATGTGGAGCAAAGATACCTTGCCGCATAGCGTTTCTTCCCGTTAATACACTTGCCCTTGTGGGCGAACATATAGGTGCTGCTGCGTAGAACCTGTCAAAGACGAGTGCTTCAGCCGCCATCTTATCCAACGCAGGTGTCTTAATTATTTTGTTACCATTAAAACCAACATCACCAAAGCCAAGGTCATCTGCCATAATGATGATAATGTTGGGTTTTGTTGTTGATTTATTTTGCGTGCCTCCAACCTGAATACAAATGGTTAATAAAAGGAGCCCTAAGCTCAAATAGTGGAGTCTTTTTTTCATAGCAAGAATCAGTGTGCACCTTGATTATCATTCATAAATTATAGTTGTGTTTGTTGTTTTAAAACTTGTGCATTCGCTCAATTGATAAATTATATTCAAGGTTTAGTAATTCACCTGAGGAGTGCAAATCCAGACTTCACAATTACTAATGCATGGAAAATCGGATTTTATCCCATCGATTAAAGAAAAAATTTTGATATGGAATAATAATTAAATGTCAGTACTACACGTCTAACAAAATGTTATTTATAAACTACGCAAACGATTGTATTTTTTAAATATTCCATCTATCATTGAAGGGTGGTGATAAAAACATCAATTGAAATGCAAGCAAATTCAGATTCGATTTTGTGGGATAAATTTAAACGCGGTGATAAAAATGCGTTTAAAAAAATTTATCAACTCCACGCACAAACACTGCTTAATTACGGTTATAAAATAACCCACGACACATCCTTGATTGAAGATAGTATTCAGGATTTGTTTGTGGAATTATGGAAAAGTGGTGCGCAGTTAAGTGCCACTACTTCAATTAAATTTTACCTGTTCAGAGCTTTGCGTTGGAAGATAAACCGTAACAGAAACAATAGCCACTCAAACGAAATGCTTCCGTTGGAAGGCTATATGGCATTATTAAAGGACGCACCATATGAAGAATTTCTTATTGAGCTTCAAGAGTCTGAGTTTAAAGTTCAACACCTATTGGATAAACTTAAAAAGCTGCCTGCGCGTCAACGTGAAGCAATAAATCTTCGGTATTTTCATAATTTTGTTAATGAAGAAGTTGCTCAGATCATGGGCATATCATACAACTCTGCCTCAAAAGTTATTTGCGCAGGGCTTAAAAACCTTAGACAATATCTCAAGAAGGCTGTTTAGCCAGTACTAATACTTTTTTCCTTTACTACTAACTTTTTTTTCCGATTCAATGGGATAAAATCCCTTACTCCTGGCATTTGTATATATTAGGAACTACACACTTTCCGACTATTAATGGACTATTCAAATTTTGAAATTGAAGATTTTGCTACCGATGATTCATTTGTTTCATGGGTATTGACCAATGATCATGAATCAAATATTTTTTGGAATGATCTTAGGAAACTAAATCCAGCAATGGATTTGAAGATTGAGAAAGCCAGATTGTTGGTACTTAATCTACGAAAGGCGGAACAAATCTCTTGTAAAGCTAATCTTGATAAGGTAGAGGAGATCTGGAAGGGGATTGATGCCCGGACTGAGCCAAAAGCAAATTTTAAGACCTTCCTTTCAATGAAAATTGCGGCTTCCCTCTTGGTTATTTTTCTTTTTCTGGGAGGTCTCTGCTATTTTGTATGGACGTCTGGTACAGCGGAACCTTTCCAAATCATTGAACTATCCGAATCAGACTTTATTGAAGAGGTTAATACTTCTGATAAGGTACTTAAAATTCATTTAGTCGATGGTACGGTTGTAAGCCTCACAAGAGATAGTCGACTTCGTTATGCAAAAGATTTTAGTGGATTACCGAACCGGGAAGTTCACCTAAAGGGCGAAGCTTTTTTTGAAGTCGCTAAAAACCCCCAACAACCTTTTTTAGTCCATGCAAATGAACTCACTACAAAGGTACTGGGTACAAGCTTTACGGTTACAGCATTTGAAAACCAAAAAGATATTGTTGTCGCAGTAAAGGAAGGTAAAGTAACGGTGTTTTCATCACAGCAGAAGAAAAAACAAGACCTTGAACAAAAGGTGAATGGTGTCGTGCTGACACCCAATCAAAAAGTTGTGTACACACGCGCAGAGGATTCTTTCAGTAAAACCCTTATTGATAAACCGGAAAAGCTGAAAGAAGAAGAGTTTACTGCGTTGCGTTTTAAGTTTGAAAATACACCTGTTAAAGAAGTGTTTGAGGCATTGTCCTTGGCGTATGGAGTAGAGATAATTTTTGATGAAGAGCTAATGGACAATTGTTATTTAACAGTTCCATTAGGTGATGAACCATTATACGAAAAGATGAAAATAATTTGCCGTACAGTAGATGCATCTTATGAATTAATCGATGCCACTTTAGTGGTGACGAGTAGAGGCTGCAAATAGAACCTAAAAATTATGCTAACCAAACCATCGCATATGAAATGACTTGACCCTATAAAAAGAAACCAGCAGCGTCAGGATGACGCCACTGGAATCACCTCATAAATGCAGAGCAAGATTGGCGTCACGCATTGCATAATGAGCTCATTTGTTAGAATTCACCAACAAACTTTCAAATTTATGAAAAAACCAATACCAATTGTCAATAAGCTATTGACTATTATGAAAATCTCCCTACTTCAAATCGTAATATCAATAGGCTTTTCTGGTTTTACTTTGGCCGGAGTTGCAATCGATTCCAATGGGCAGGGCATATTAGATAAGCCCGTTTCTATCTCCGCACAAAACAAAAAATTACGAGGAGTCTTGATGGATATTGAAAAATCTATCGGCATCAAGTTCTCATTCAATCCGAATACGATTCCGATTGATGAAAAAATATCCGTACAACTAAAAAATATTAAGTTAAAGGATGCTCTAGAAGATATTCTAGTCCCCATCAATGTCGGGTATGAAGTTTCAGGAGATTACATCATTCTGAGAAAAAATCCAGCAACCTCTTTTATTGACGATAGCAATGCTGTCCCCTATATCGAAGGCGTGCAAACGGTGAGTGGCACTGTCCTTGACGAAGATAACGGTCCATTGCCTGGCGTGAATATTCTTGAGAAAGGAACCAGCAACGGAACAACCTCGGATGCAGATGGAAAATACTCCATAAACGTGAATAGCGAAAGCAGCGTCTTGGTTTTTTCATTTATTGGCTACACACCTCAAGAAGTTTTAGTGGGAACAAGAAGTGAAGTTTCAATTTCCATGCAGCCTGACTTTCAATCACTCGATGAGGTAGTAGTGGTGGGATACGGTACCCAAATCAAAAAAGATGTCACGGGTTCAATAGCGTCTGTTAGTGGTAAAGATTTAATTGGCATCCCTGTTTCCAGTCCGGATGCACTTCTTCAAGGCAAGGCTGCCGGTGTTCAGGTAGTGCAGAATTCAGGAACTCCAGGTGGAGAAGTTTTTGTACGGATTAGGGGAACAGCTTCCTTGCTGGGCGAAACACGTCCACTTTTTGTAATCGATGGCGTTCCAATGAATAATAGTACAGCAATTAGTGCTGGGGGACAACGCACATCGGTCCTTGCTGATATTAACCCAGCCGATATCGAATCTATGGAAATATTGAAAGATGCTGCCGCCACTGCTATCTATGGATCAAGAGGTTCCAATGGGGTGGTGTTGATTACTACAAAACGCGGAAAATTAGGTAAGGCAAGAATCAATTTTGATGCTTACACAGGTGTACAAACGGTGAGCAAGACAATGGATGTTTTGAACGGCCAGCAGTTTTCGGATTTGATAACCGATGAATTGAACAACCGGAACCCATCGTTGATAAACAACCCACCTTATAATGGTGGTGCGCTTGATGTTACGGGGATAAACACCGATTACCAGGATGAGATATTCCAAAAAGCCCCTATCTCCAGCTATACGCTTTCAGTGACGGGTGCTGATGAGAAAATGGCAACCTATCTTTCGCTGGGATACTTTACCCAAGAAGGAACCATCATCGGACAGGAATTTGACCGTTTAACAGGACGCGTAAACCTTGACTATCAGGCAACATCAAAATTAAAGGTAGGTACTAGTACTACTTTTAGTAATACCAAACAGGCTCGCGTTGATAACGATTTTAGTGGTTACTCGGTGCTTGCCAATGCATTGATTCGAAACCCAAATTTGCCTGTTTATAATGCTGATGGAACCTATTCTGTAGATCCCTTCCAAACTGAAAACCCGGTGCAATTGGCAAACGAGATCACCTTCAATACAACGCAAAGAAGAATTGTTACAAACGTATACGCGCAATATGAAATTCTCAAAGGTCTTACTTTTAGAACCGTTGCGGGTATAGATTATACGGACGAGCGCGTTGAGCGATTTGTCCCTAGCACCATCATCAGCCGACAAGGCAGGGCAGAGGCAATTGCCACAAATTCGGATGAACAAACTTTTATCAGCGATAATACCTTAACGTACACCAAAGCAATGGATCAGCATCGGTTTACAGTGCTGGCAGGGTTTGGTATTCAACAATCAACTTTTGCTTTTTTACAAGCAGGTGGACAAACGGCAGGATCCAATATTATAACAACGTTGGCCATTGCTGAGCCCTATATTCCAACGCAGAATATCACATCATGGGGGTTGCTATCCTATTTTGGAAGGGCTAATTACTCTTTCAAAGATAAATACCTGATTGAGGGTAGTTTTCGTATTGATGGTTCTTCGCGTTTTGGAGTCGATAACCGATACGGAACTTTCCCGGGTGTATCATTCGGATGGCGCATGAAAGAAGAAGGTTTTTTACAAGACGTTACAGCAATCTCTGATTTAAAATTACGCGTAGGGTACGGGGTAACCGGTAATCAGGATGGCATCGGGAATTTCGCTGCGCAAGCCCTTTATCAGGTAAATCAAAATTACGATGGCAATCCGGGGATTGCCCAACAAAATATTCCCAATCCGGATTTAGGGTGGGAATCCACGGCCTCTACTAACATTGGTATAGATCTTTCAATTTTGAATGCCCGGGTCAATGTGACTGCTGATGCCTATATTAAAAATACCAGTAATCTGATTTTCCAACGCCAACTCCCCTTCACGTCAGGTTTTGACGGCATCGGTAATGCCAACATTGGCGAGATGCAAAACAGGGGAATTGAGTTGACATTGTCCACCCGAAACCTGACCGGTGAATTTGAATGGACTACGGATTTCAATATTGCTTTTAACAAGTCGGAAATAACTTTTTTGCCGAACAACGGGGCGTTGGGATCTGACTACATTTTTACGATGCCAGATGCCTACGGTGTGGAAGGCCCCTACAGCATTTACCGCATAGGCCAGCCAGTGGGAAATTTTTATGGACACATTTTCCAAGGTGTTTATGCCTCCGATTCGGATGTACCGGGATTTGCTGACAATTCAGGCCTATATGCACGGGGCGTAAGGGGTGGGGATGTCAATTTCCTCGACATCAACAATGATGGGGTGTATAGCCGTGATTTTGACCGCGCCATTATTGGCAATGCATTGCCCAAGCATATTGGCGGGATGACCAACCGCTTTGCATATAAAGGTTTGGATTTGGTAGTGGTAATGAACTGGTCCTACGGAAATGACATCTACAATATGACCCGGGCAGCGATGACGGGCATGAGTGACGACTTCAATCAATCAGTTGAAACACTTGATCGTTGGAAACAGCAAGGGGATATCACCCATATACCAAAAGCGATTTATGGAACTTCCTCGGTTAGTGGTGCAGCCCCTACGGATGCTTCTTCACGCTATATTGAAGATGGTTCTTTCTTACGGTTCAGGACGATCACCCTTGGCTACAATTTGCCATCTGTCTGGTTGGAAAAGATCGGGATTTCATCTGCACGGATCTACCTATCGGGTCAAAACCTGATTACGATTACCGATTATTCCGGTCTTGATCCGGAAAATCAAAACTTGGGCAACAGTGGTGTGCCAATTCTTGGCGTTGATTATTTGACCCAGCCACAGCCCAAAGTGGTGATGGGGGGAATTACTTTAAGCTTTTAATCAATAGGGTTTATAATTACACTTAATGAAAACACTATGAAAAAAATAATAATGTTGATATTGATCGGAAACCTTTGCATCGTTTCCGCATGTAATGTACTGGAGGTGGAACCAGTAAGCAGTATTCTTTCTGCAAATTTTTATAAAAATGCGGGCGATGCCGAAGCCGCCTTAATGAGCGTTTATGATGGATTGCAAGGTGCCATCACCCAAAACTGGATAGCTGCACCCGAAGCTATGAGTGGAGCTTACCAGATTTCCGGAGGTAATTTTACACGCCATAAGGACTTTGTGCCCACGCCAGGGCAGGGTAACATTCGGGACTTGTGGAGTGTGTCCTATAGAACAATTCAACGGGCAAACGATGTCATTGAAAATGTCCCTACCATTTCAGATCCTGCATTAGACACAGATCAAGTGCTTGGTGAAGCGCATTTCGTTAGGGGCTTGACTTTCTTCCACCTTACCCGCTTGTTTGGAAAAATCCCATTGGTTACACAAACGAGTAAATCCCCAACACAAGATTATAATGTGCCTCGGGATGAAGTGAGTGCTGTTTACGATCAGATCATCGATGATCTGGAAAAAGCGGAAACGATGTTGAGTGCCACCAGCACCAACCGTGCCCGGGCCTCAAAGGGTGCAGCAAAAGCATTGTTGGCAAGGGTTTATCTCTTTAGACAGGCACCCGGTGATTATGCGTTGGCATTGGCTAAAACGGAAGAGGTAATAGCGGATCCGCAATATTCTTTAGTAAGCGGTGCAAATTATGCAAGTCTTTTTTTGGCAGGAGAACAAAATACTTCCGAGACCATATTTGAAGTATCGTATCGGCCAAACACCGCTGTTGAAGGCCAGGGGCTGGAACGTGAGTTTGTCTATTATCCGGGAAGTACGCCTCGCGTTCGGCCAAACGCTGCTTTGGTAACTGCATTGACAGCTGATCCGGATGATTTACGATTGCCGATTACCCTCGGTTATTTTAACGGAAACCCCTACATTAAAAAGTATCAAACAGCAGATCCAGCAGATGCTGCAAGAGGTTCCCAGGTTCCCAATGTGATCATGATCCGCCTCGCGGATGTAATCCTTATGCATGCAGAATCTTTGAATGAACTGGGAATGACAACTGATGCTATTCCTTTTCTCAATCAAATCCGTGCTCGTGCCGGAATCGATCCAACCACCGCGGTAACACAAGCTGAAGTTCGCCTTGCCATTGAGCAAGAACGTCACGTTGAACTGGTTGCTGAAGGTCACCGTTGGTTTGATTTGTTGAGGACCGGACGTGCGGCAGATGTAAATCCTATCTATGCAGCTGCCATGCCGGGTCGCGAATTGTGGCCAATCCCTTCGCGTGAGATTGACTTAAACACGAACCTGCTTCCGCAGAACGAGAGTTACTAAATGTTAAAGGACATTGTCTTTAAGACAATGTCCTTCTTTCTTTCTTCTTTCTTAAAAGCAAAATCAATTGTTACTAAGCGCTATCTAATGTCAGAACACATTACCCACATAGCCGTTTGTGAGGATATTGTACACCTTGCGAATGTAATGCCGACAGTGGAAAAATCATTGAAGCAAAGTGTTGCGCATTACCCGGATGAATGTCAGATGGGAAGTGCTGCACGTGGCAATCATATTTTTGCACTTCCTATTATTGAAAAATATCGGAGTCATTGGAATACCCCGCAATGGAATGAGGAAGCTGAAATAGCCTATGCATTTTCTGTTGGTTGGATATGCCACAGAGCGGCAGATCTTCAGATGAAGCCGATTTATAAGGTTTCAAAATCCGATGAAAATCCACCTGCTTCCAAAAAAGCTAACAGGGTTTATCATGATGCCGTTACTTTGCATGAAGTGTATGGTGACGGAAAAATACCACCCTTGTCGCCTCGGATTATTCTTTCTACCGCCACATTTGAACAAGACATGCGATCACTTCCGGCTACGAAAGGGATTGATCAGCCAAATCTTGAACGGTTACTGAATGGCCTCATTCAGCGGTCACTACTTGATCAGCAAGATTTTCTTGACGATGAAAAAGATATTGAAAAGTGGATTGCACAATTTCTGACTAAGCAACAGCGATTAGGTGATAATCTACAATGGTACATTGATGCCTACCAACATCCCGTTGCAGAGCGAACGGAGCGTTACGTTACCTCCATGAATTATTATAATGCCAATGATTCCATAATCAAGCTGGCACGCGCTGCCCAACAGGGCAATACCATTCCTACTACCGAAGTAACGAATGCATTGAAAACTGCATCAACTGAAAGTCAATATGCGCAAGCACTTGAGCGCGGTTGCCGTTACCTCGAATATGCGAGTCAATTTTTTAGAAAGGAAATTGATCAGGCTAAAGCAGAAGTGGTGATCGAGATCAGTATGGGTGGTGGAGAGTAAAAAGTAATTTGAAAAATATGATTACAACAGAAGAAAATATACAGAGAGAAATTCATAGACGCGATTTTTTGCGATTCATGGGATTTGTTGGTGCCGGAATGATGGTTGGAATGGGCCAGGTATCGGCAACACCCATGTTAAATTTTTCCACACCTGTTAAAGCGGGGTTTTCCAGCCTGGCGCTGATGGACGATACAGTAAAACTAGCACTCAACATCCCTTCACTTGTACAACCGATCAAGCTGGCAATCAATCCGGATATACAATTACCTGTAGCCGGCAACATTGCCCGATTGGTGGGTAACAATTCTTTCTCCGTTTCTCAATGGATGCCTATCGTTAACGGAATTAAAAGTCACGGCCTTCATGATCCTAAAAAAAATTCAACGCTTGTAAAACAGATTAACCCACTGTCTGACGGAGAGGGTGCCTTAGGGGGAGATGTACAACGGTTGGCTGTAGCCGTAGGTGGGTTGATTGGAAATGTGTTGGAAAAATTTAATGTCGATGCTAAAGATTTGGCGGATGCAGCAAAAAAAGATGCAGCAATCATGCGTGGTATTTCCGGAAAAATGTCGGCCATTACGGATGCAGAACTTCAAGCCTTATTAAAAGGCATTATCCCAAGAAGCCTCACGCGTTTTCATACTTTCATTCCTGCTGATAATGGTATTGCCTGGACACAGCGGATATCGAAATGGCGTATCGATATGGAAACGTATATCGCTGCCTTCGCCAAAGGTTACCTCGAGGACAAACCGGACACATCATTCTATAACAGTAAAGATCCATTTATTATAGCAGCGAATTCAAATTCAACGATGGATACAGAAGCACTACTTACGAATAAAGCAATTTGTAAATATGGCGAAGGGCTGAAGAAGGGGTTGCATGTTTTGAACACACTTAATCAATACTGGACAAACAAAGTCACGGAAGAAATAGTGATAAAAGCCTGTGCTTAAAAAAAATGAGCATAAAAGTATTTTACATATCACCCATTAGATATACACATGAATAAAAATATAAAAATATTGCCTGCTGCTTTTTTACTTGTGCTGACCTGCGTGATTTCAGGTAGTGCACAAAGTGCATGGGAGTGGCAAAGCAATCCTGGCAAAGAGGTTTCGGTAATGTTGTTTGGTGACACCAATATTCAAGGCAGAACAGACCCGGCAAGCGCTTTCAAGAATGTACTGCCAACATTGGAGAAAGCTGACCTGCGCATTTGTAATTTAGAGGGAGCATTTGCAGGAACTTCTAAAGACCAGCTTATTCCTGATATACCACATAAAAATTCATGGAAACATTCTGAACCTGAAATGGTAAAGGGAATTGTAGCGGCAAAAATTGATGTGGTTGGCGTTGCCAACAATGTCACGTATCCCTGGATGGCGCTGCAAAGAAGTTTGAAAGTTTTAAAAGAAAATAAAATTCAGTTTGCTGGTGGTGGAAATAATTTGGAAGAAGCACATAAGCCGGTTATTATCGAAAAAAACGGAGTCAAGTTTGGTTTCCTTTCTTATGCTTGCACCGTTTTTCCATTCCAACACGCTGCTATGGAAACAGTGCCGGGCATTGCATCTGTTCGGGTACAAACCTATTATACACCTGCCCCTAATCTTGATAAGCCGGGTATGCCAATGGTGACGGTAACCATTCCTGTGCCTCAAGAACTTCAGCGCATGCGCGATGACATTCGTGCCTTGCGATCAAAAGTAGATATCGTAATTGCTTCTTATCATTGGGGAATCTCCGACCACGATGCATTATTGGATTACCAAATCGATATCGCCCACGAAGCGATTGAAGCAGGTGCGGATGTTATCATGGGACACGGCAATCATTTGGTAGCAGCAGTAGAGATGTATAAAGACAGGCCCATATTTTACGGTCTTGGTAATTTTGCTTTTGACTGGGAAAAAATGCGCGACCGGCTTAAGGATGGCCTTGCTGTTAAAGTGGATATCAAGAATAAAAAAGTAGACCGTGTCTCTTTTGTTCCGGTAGTACGGGATGATCAGAACAACCCGGCTTTTCTTGATCCCAATTCAGGTGAAGGAGCTGCTATTGTTACCAATGTGAAGAACCTAACAGGAAAATTATCGTCCCTTAAAATTGAGGGCAAGGAAATAGTAGTGAAGCAAAACAATAAATAATTGAAAACGATGATCCAATCAAAAAAAAACAACGTATCAAGTGAATTAGGATGTTCGGTACACAGCGGAATATCCCTACCATTTCGTAAAGTATTCATTTTCATATTCATTTTAGGTTCGATTGCGCATCAGGTAAAAGCACAACACTACTTGGATTATCAACTCCGACTGGAGCCCGTGTGGTCGCGTGTTGCTGATGCGCTCGGTGAGAAAGGCTCTGTTGAGAGTGCTGAGTTTTCTCCTAATGGCAAATATATTGTGAGTGGCACCAAGTATGACAACTCCGTGGTGATGTGGCGTACTTCCGATGGTACAGAGATGTGGCGGCAATATGCTGCCCAAGAAGTAGAACGTGTAGGCTGGTCTGCTGATGGTAAATATGTAGCTGCAGGTAGTGAAGATTTTCTAGTGACAGTATATGATGCTTCTTCCGGTAAAGTGATAAAAATACTCAAACACACGCAAGGGATCGATGGCTTAACATGGTCGAATAAAGGAAGTCTTTTGGCTACGGGCGAGGAAGGGGCGCAACAGGGTGTTGGCCCACCAAAGGGTGTGATCCGTATCTTTAATTTTCCAACCGGAAATGAAATTAAAGCATTGGACTTTGGAAGCACTTGCAATGAATTATTTTTCTCTCAGGACGATCAGCATTTACTTGCAGTCGGACATGGGTTTGTTAAAGTGTATAAAGTGGCGGATTGGTCATTGGTGCAGACCTTGAAGATGGAACACTATGTGACGTTCACCAGTGGTACTTTTTCACCGGATGGACAGTATGTAGTGGCGGTGGGTAGTACAAAAGAAGTAAGAGGCAATGTGTATGTGTGGGATTGGAAGGCTGGAAAGTTGATGAAGCATTTTAATCACACTGGGAAAAAAATTGAGTCTGTCTCGTGGCATCCTAGTGGAAATTATATTGCGTACGCTGGTCACGATCCACACATTTATGTTTATCGCGTTGCTGATATTTTTCGGTTTGCGAATGATGCAATTCCCATCGCCCATAGAGTGTGGGCTGGCGATCATGCCGAATATATTGACTTTAATGCTGACGGAAGCTACCTGGTAAGTGCTCATCAAAATGGTTTAATTAAACTATGGGTTTGGATGGGGGAGGAGTCGGATATAAATGGAAGGTTACATAGTGAAATAAAAAAAATGCAAGAAGGTAACTGAGGCCTGCTGAAAAAGCGTAGAAGATGAGAAAATTATCACGAAAGAATTTTTTGGCGAGTACTGTTGGCTTGACTGCGGCTGCTATGTTCAGCCCATTGCTTGTTCAGTCGGAAGCAGTTGATAAAAAACGTAGCAGTCAGGAACTTCCGGAGTGGTCATTTCCCGATCTTTCCTCGGTACTGAAAACACCGCTTATTATAAAATCAATTGAATTGCTTAAAACCCAGGGCGAATTATTTTTGGTAGTCACTTCCTCCGATGGTGTGAAAGGAATTACCCAATGCAATGCGCGGATGCAACATTTAATATCGTTATTAAAAGGGTTGGTAGTTCCCCACTTCATCAATAAGGATGCACGGGACATTGGAACATTAGTGGATAACTCCTACCGGCTCAACAGTAATTATAAATATGCGGGTATGCCGTTATGGAATTGCATTGGTTCTGTCGAAATCGCTACGTGGGATTTAATCGGGAATACATTAAAAAAACCCGTATATGATTTGCTTGGAAAACAGATTAGGAGTGAGTATGGCGTTTACATTTCGGATTGGAACAGGGAAGGCGATCCGGATAAGATAGCAGATCAATTGTTGCAAAAATTAGAACACACAGGAGCGAAGGGCGTGAAAATTAAATTGGGTGGCCGAATGCAAAACACAGCTGAAAACGCTGCGCAAACAAAACGTTATATTCCGATATTAAGAAAACGACTAGGGGATGCTATTACAATCTATGCGGATGCAAATGGATCGTTCACACCGGAAGAAGGCATTGAAACCGGTAAATTGTTACAAGACTATGGAGTTGAAATTTTTGAAGAACCATGCAATTTTGAAGATGAGGAGGGAACCCTAAAAGTAAGCCGTGCATTAAAAAAAATAAAACTGGCAGGAGGCGAGCAAGATACAAGCGTGTATAGATTCAGGCGCTTGGCGCAGAATTCTGTCTATGACATATTGCAGCCAGATCTTTATTACAACGGTGGAATTCTTCGCACCTTACAAGTTTCCTTACTGGCAAATCAATATGGAAAAAAAGGGGTAGCACCCCATACACCAAAAGCGGATCCACTGATCGCACCTTTCTGGCAAGTTGCAGCACTAATACCTAATTTATATGGGCTGCAGGAGTTTGTCTATAATCCTGGCTCACAAATTCCTTCCTGGCATTCCAGTATTGAGGTAAAAAGTGGTATGATGTCAATTCCAAACCGTGCGGGACTTGGTGTTGAGTATGATCCTGAAATTTGGAAGTCAGCTGAGAATATTATTCGATAAGTACGTTGAATATGGTTCTACCTTATTTTAATTACGAATGATGGTGATGCTGCATACCCTACAACTATTCAAATTTCTTTTATTAAAGGGAAATAGCAGATGCCTAATTCGTTAAAACTTCTTTTCTTTTCTGTTTTAATTGTAGTTGCCGGTTGCGATAAATCATCGGTGAGTGGCAGTTATTGGGTATATGTTTCATCCTTTTCAGATTCAACAAGCACTGCAGGAATAGGAATCTATGACTGGGATCCTGAGCAAGAAAGTTTGCAATTGGTAAAAATAGATTCAACGGTTAAACGCTCCTCTTACCTGTCACTTGATGTAAAAAATCTCAAACTCTATAGTATTGATAGAACCGGCATTCAAAGTTTTAATATTGAAAAAGAGACTGGACTCATTTCGATGTTAAATCAAACCCCGCATGATGAGTATAACGTAGGAGCGTGTTATATCAGTCTGGCTGAAAATGGCAGGTACCTAATGATTGCATACTACGGATCAGGAAGTGTTGCTACTTACTCCATTAAAAATGACGGTCGTATTGGGTCGCTTATCAGTCAAGTCAAGCACGAGGGGTCTGGTGTAAATAGAGAACGGCAGGAGGCAGCGCATGCACACATGGTGGTGGCAGTTCCTTCCAGTGCTTTGATTGCCGTAACGGATTTAGGAATGGATAAAATATTTTGCTACCGCATTTCTGATTCGGGGGTAATAGACAATACGCCTGTTTCAATGGTTAATTTCCCTCCAGGCTATGGTCCCCGCCATCTTGCGTTCCATCCCACCAAACCATATGTGTATGTATTGGCAGAGCTTACCGGCCGGGTCGTGGCATACCAGTATGATACTGAACATGGAATAGGTGAACAAATAGCGGATATTGAAATCCTTCCAAATGGTTTTACTGAATTTAACAAAGCCGCAGATATCCACATCTCGAATGATGGCAATTATTTGTATGCTTCAAACAGAGGTGCAAACAGTTTGGCAGTCTGTAAAATTGATCAGCGCAATGGAGCTGTTGAACTTATGGAAACCCCATCAAGTGGTGGTGAATGGCCACGTGCTTTTGCAATTGATCCTTCGGGAGATTATATTTTAGTTGCCAACAAGCGTTCGCATCAATTAAATATACTGAGTCGAAATAAAAAAACAGGACGAGTGGAAAAGATTGGTGAAGAACAAACGATATCTTTTCCTCAATGCATTCGCTTTTTAGAAAAAAGTGAGTGATGATGAATCATGATTACTTATCATATCATTGGGAATGATCCAATGCAATTAATTAAATGAATTTATAAATACAGTTAACAATGAAT
Organism: Cyclobacteriaceae bacterium; assembly: GCA_041746855.1. Classification (GTDB taxonomy): domain Bacteria; phylum Bacteroidota; class Bacteroidia; order Cytophagales; family Cyclobacteriaceae; genus JBGTGG01. Next base: position 15,779 of record JBGTGG010000477.1, read on the forward strand.
ATTAACAAAATAACACTCTTAAGTATCCTGTTTTTTCTCTGTACTGAACTTGTGGCGCAGCAAGTTCAACCTTCACTTCTTCAAAACCTTGAAGCAAGAAATAAAACAACCCTCAACGGTTTATGGCAAATCATCATCGACCCGCTCGAAAATGGATACTATAACCATCGCTACCAACCCAAAGCAGATGGATATTTTGTGAATGCGAAAATGAAGTCACCCTCGGATTTGATAGAATATGATTTTGATACGGACTTGCAACTGATGGTGCCGGGCGACTGGAACACGCAGCTTGAAAAGTTATATTATTATGAAGGCACCGTCTGGTATAAAAAGGACTTTGAATATACACCTGGCAAAGACCAAATTACCTACCTCTACTTCGAAGGTGTAAACTACCAAGCAGTGGTATATTTAAATGGCGAGTTGTTGGGTTCACATATAGGAGGGTTTACACCTTTTCAATTTGATGTGTCAGACAAATTAAAACCCGGAAACAATTTCATTGTAGTAAAGGTCGACAACAAACGAAAACGTGAGGCCATACCAACTGTCAACACAGATTGGTGGAACTACGGTGGCATCACACGATCGGTACACTTGATTACAACACCAAAAGAGCATATCAGTGATTATTCCATTCAACTGGCAAAAGGAAGTACACAGAATATCGAAGGATGGGTGAAAGTAGAAAATGGAAAAGATGGTGAACGCGTCACAGTTTCTATTCCTACCTTGTCCAAACCTGTAGAGGCAATATTAAAAGATGGGATCGCAACATTTTCAATAAAGGCAAAACCAATACTTTGGGAACCCGGCAATCCAAAGTTATATGATGTGACAGTTAAAACTTCTTCTGATGAGCTCACCGATCAAATTGGATTCAGAACAATCGAAACAAAGGGAACGAAGATTTTACTGAACGGTAAAGATATTTTCTTGAAAGGGATCAGCATCCACGAAGAAGCCCCTTTTAAAACAGGGCGGGTAACCAGTGCTGAAGAGTGCAGGATATTATTGCAATGGGCAAAAGAACTCGGTTGCAATTTTGTCCGGTTGGCGCATTATCCACACAGCGAAGCGATGGTGAAGGAAGCAGAAAAAATGGGGCTCCTGGTGTGGTCTGAAATCCCAGTCTACTGGACGGTGCTGTTCGAAAATGGTGACACGTACGCCAATGCCCAAAACCAGTTGACAGAAATGATTTCACGCGATAAGAACAGGGCCGCCATTGTATTTTGGTCAATCGCAAATGAAACACCTGAGGGGGCACCACGGCTAAGTTTTTTAACGAAACTTGCCACCCATGCACGATCCCTTGACAACACGCGATTGATCACCGCTGCGTTGGATACACAATCGAGTAAAGATGGCGCAAAATATATTGGCGACCCGCTGGGGGAAGTGGTGGATGTGATTGGCATCAACAGCTACTGCGGATGGTATGGTGGAAAACCAGAAGATTGTGATGAAATAAAGTGGGCGACAAAATATAACAAACCGATGATCATGAGTGAAGTAGGAGCAGGGGCGTTGTATGGTTTGCATGGCGATAAAAACGAGCGATGGACAGAAGAGTATCAGGCTGAAGTGTATCGAACAAATATTGAAATGATGAAGAATATCGACTTCTTGGCCGGAACCTCTCCATGGATATTAATGGACTTCAGATCACCTAGGAGACACTTGCGAAAAATTCAAGCGGATTTCAATCGCAAGGGATTGATTTCTGAACAAGGGATGCGCAAGCAGGCATTTTTTGTACTCCAAGAATATTACAATAGCCTGAAAAAATAAATTTAAAACGACAGTTAAGAATTGATATGTTAATTCAATAATTAATGTGTAATAAGTAAAACCTAAAAAATAAATGTCTGATATAACTCCTTCTTTTGTCGATTCACTGTTCAGCCTTAAAGGCAAAACCGCCATTGTTACAGGCGGAACTGGTGTATTAGGAGCATCCATGGCCGAAGGTTTGGTTCAAGCAGGTGCCAATATTGTCATTCTTGGAAGAAGAGAAAATGTTGCACAACAAATGGCTTCAAAACTTTCATCATGGGGTGTTAAAACCTTGGCTGTACAAGCGGATGTCTTGAATGAGGCACAATTGAAAGCTGCTTCAGAAAAAATCATCAACGCATTTGGATCGATTGATATTTTAGTAAACGGTGCCGGTGGTAATATGCCAAAGGCGGTAGTAACGCCCACAACAGAGTGGGGTGATATGGATATGGAAGCATATTCAGAAACCATCAACCTAAATCTGCAAGGAACGGTACTTCCTTCTAAAATTTTTGGAGCTACTATGGCAAAGCAAAAAAATGGAGTCATTATTAACATTGCTTCGGTTTCTTCATTCCTTCCGCTCACACGAGTGGCAGCTTACTCACAGGCAAAATCAGCGATCACAAATTTTACGCAATGGTTGGCGGTGGAGATGGCAACCAAGTATGGGGAAGGAATTCGTGTCAACGCAATTGCACCCGGTTTCTTTCTTGCCGAACAAAACAGGAAACTGTTATTGAATGATGATGGATCCTTTACAACACGTGGCAGCAAGGCTATTCAAAAAACTCCTTTTGGTAGATTTGGAAACCCTGAAGAGTTGAATGGCACATTGGTGTGGTTGTGTTCAAATGCTTCCAAATTTGTAAGTGGAGCGGTAGTTCCTG
>JBGTGG010000478.1:0-1796 GCA_041746855.1 Cyclobacteriaceae bacterium
AAGAGTTGATCGAAATATTCATGTAGCCAATTTTTGGCTTGTGATGCACGTTGCGTTTCAAAATAATTTGAGCTTTTGGTTTGCGCTACATACTTTAGGATCATGTCCAATACACTTTCAATTCCCGTTCCATCCGTGGCAGAACACGTCAGTACAGGCGTGGTCCAACCTGATTCAGCGGGAGGAAACAGATGGAGTGCTTGTTGATATTCCGCTTTCGCTTGATTCGCTTTTTTAATGTTATCGCCATCGGCTTTGTTGATCACCAGGCCATCGGCCATTTCCATGATGCCTTTTTTGATGCCTTGTAATTCATCGCCTGCACCGGGCAACATTAAGAGCAGGAAAAAATCAACCATGTTTCGGACAGCTACTTCCGATTGTCCGACACCAACGGTTTCAACAATGATAAAATCAAAGCCTGCCGCTTCACACAGCATGATGGACTCACGTGTACGGGAGGTGACACCGCCCAGTGTACCTCCCGATGCGGAAGGCCGGATAAATGCATTTGGGTCTTTTGCCAGGTCTTCCATTCGTGTTTTATCCCCCAGTATACTTCCTTTTGTTCGCGTACTGGTGGGGTCGATGGTAAGGACAGCAAGTTTGTAGCCCTTGCTGGTAATAAGTTTTCCGAAGGTTTCAATAAACGTACTTTTGCCAACACCCGGTACACCGGTAATACCAACGCGGATGCTGTTTCCTGTTTTCGTTGTGATTGCGTTCAACAACTCACCTGCCTGGGTTTGATCTTCAACACGGGTGCTTTCAATAAGCGTAATGGCTTTGCCGAGGGTAATGCGGTCAGCACGCTCAATACCATCCTGAAATTCGGGATTTGTCAACTTTTGCTGGTTTATTTTCAAAGGCACTATGCTCAGTAAATCAATTTAGAAAAGTAAGCTTTAATTTTATAAATTTAAAGAATGCAATCCTTAACCTATACCCATGAAGAAGTTCTGGCTTGATTGTCTCATTGCAACATTGTTTGTATTTGTTGCCATGTGGGGCATCTATAAAGTGACACAATTTGATGTCTTCAATGCTTTTGATCCTCTTGGAAAAGCTTTGGGAGACATGGAGATCACCGATATCACGTTCTCGACATTACGGTTGGAAGTGCCGCCCACCGATGAAGATATTGTGATCGTGAACATCGGCTATCTTTCACGGCCTCAAATCGCGCAACAGATTAGAATGTTAAGCGCGTTGAACCCAAAAGTAATTGGACTCGACAGTTTCTTTGATTGTCCTGATGGAAGACGGGATTCTATTAGCTGTCCAGAGGCATATGATACTTTAGGGAATTTAATTCTGGCGAATGCAATTGAAGAAGCGGGCAATGTTGTCTTAGTAACCAAGCTATTGCAAACCAAGAAATTATTTGAAGAGGTCGGTGATGAGGAAAGGTTTGATTCCCTTGAACACTCTGATCCCATATTTATGGAACACGCATATGAGGGATATGCAAACCTGGATACAGATGCGGAACATCAGGAAGATATAAAAACTTGCCGGGCGTTTAATCCAACAATAACAATGGAAGACGGTACCGAACAAATGGCATTCTCGGTTCAAGTTGCCATGCTATATGATTCTGTTAAAACCAAGAAATTTCTGGAGCGCGGAAAAGACCTTGAGGTTATTAACTTTAGAGGCAATATTCCGGATTATCATGGAGCTTCAGACCCGCAGTTTGGAAATCGATATACCTATCTTGAATGGAATCAACCGTTTGACCCATCAAGCTACCTGCCTTCTATTGTTGAAGGGAAAATCGTTTTAATGGGTTTTTG
>JBGTGG010000479.1:0-22953 GCA_041746855.1 Cyclobacteriaceae bacterium
GCATGAACTTCAAGCGGATGCTCAACAAGTGGAAAGTAAATCCACTTGTCTTTTTGTCTCAATTTTTCACTACCATTATCCGGTTATTGATCCCATTTAAAAATTCCTTATCCATGAAAATGAGTTTTTAAGGGACGACTAATTAAAAGTCATCTCAAAAAATAGCACAACTGTCAGGTTGAGTTTATCGAAACCTTATGGATTGACTCCGAACTAGCCTTCGACAAGCTCAGGCTGACATATAGAATTGATTTTTTGAGATGGCTTCTAATTTAATTTTGATTATAGTTCGCAGCTGCTTCGCTTATACTTTTTCCATCGATCGTTACATCTTTTAGTGCGGCCACTCCATTTTTAATACCTACCACCGCGGCCACTTCAATTAGGGTATCGTTTTGCGATTCAGCATATAACTTCTCTGCAATGGGTGCTTTTCTTTCTTCAAGATAAAAGCGATCAAAAGGATAATCGAAATAGAGCATGTTATCATCTACATAAGAAACTGTTGCTTTTATAAAATCTGGGTGATCAGGTTTTGTTTGGGACACCGCATTGATCATCGCATATCCAGCTGAATCATCTAAGGAAACAAACACTTCATTGCCGCGATTCCAATTCAAAGGATCACTAACTGGAAATTGTTCTGAATCAAAATTGAGAATAATATACTTTCCCCGAAAGGGATCGGAAGGATCAACAGGCCGGGTTTTGAATTTAAATTCTTTACCATTTTTTAAGACTGATTCTTGCTCATAGATCATACTTCCAGGAACAAACCATTGAATGAGTATCATAATCGCAAAAATTCCAATTACATAGTATTTCATCTGTTAAAAATTGTTTGTTAGTGGACATATGGAATCGCCATGCTTATTTTCATACCAATGGGTCTGCTTGGCTGATGGCGATTTCATATTTTTTGACTCTCCTTTCTTTTCTTAATGAGAAAATAATTCGCTGCAAAGAAGCTGGAGCCTACAAGTATAAAAAGTAGACCACGTAAAACAAAGCTCATATTCGTATCAAAGAACCGGCAAAACACCAGTGCGGTAAAAATCAGTAGACCATAATTTAGGATTCCGATACTATCAGTTCGTGCGCCTTTGCTAATTGTGAAAATGGCCAATCCCAACACCAATAGGTTGATACATATTTGCGCGAAAAGCGGAATGATGTTCCCGACAAGAAATAGAAAGAAGAAGGGAATAAAGATCAGTCCTTTATAATCAAGGTTTTTCCAAGAATGTTTAGTGACAGAATAGATTGCCAATGCCACTGTTCCCAGACACAACGTGCCGAATAGAATAAATTCAGGATGATTATAGTTTTGGTTCGGTGTGAATTCTTCCCAGAACCATTTAAAACTTGTGATCAATAAAAGTATGGCAAGTCCTACGTTCCCAACAAAACGAGGCGGGTTTTTAAATAATTTATTCTTTGAAAATGGGGATAATTCCCCAAGTAGTATAAAACCACAAAACATACTAACATAAGCGACCATTGTCCATTCTTCTATTTTGCTTCCGATCATGCCCAGGGTAATGGTTAAGGAGATCACCAGCAACCAGGATAGAAAAGTGGTGAAATTACCCGATGGATGTTGTTTAAGCTGTGAATAGTAATGCGGAATCGTTAATCCTAAAAACACCCAATACCTCCAGGCGGTATGTTGCAATGAATACGTGAAATAACTGACTTCACTCGCGTACCACGTGATACCTATTAAGAAAAGCATTGCTGCCATATTGGAATTCAAAGCGTATAGTATGGGCAAGCACGCCACCATCCAGATAAATAAAAATCCTTCCATCGTCCCTTCTATGTGATAGATTTGACTAACCAGGGAAATACTGGCGCCTACTGCCAAAAACAAAAACGTGGCTGACGCTTCGCGCCATGTAATATTGTTTTTTAGCCTTATCCAATAATAGATTCCGGCTGCCTGGCCGATCAACAACGGGAGTAAAGCAAATATTAATTTTGTTCCTTTTGAAAAGATGTCCCAGTTGTGCGCGATTACAAGAATGATTCCTAATCCTACGAGCAGCGCTCCTAAAATACCGAATACAATCAGCAAACGATTAGGTGATTCATTTGCTTTCTGTTGGTAGTGGTTTCGAATACGATCCGCAACTTCATTTGAAATTACCTGCTTACTAACCAAATCATCAAGGTCATTGACTATGCTCATGATGTGAAGCTACACGATTTTTTTATAAAAAATAAGCCGGTGTTACCCGGCTTATTATACTTTGGCAGATTCCCAATTCTAAGAAATATTGAGTGTGTAGACTATTCCATCTCTTGCATCCAAATATTTTATTATTTGAAATCTGCTAAAGTGGTTTATTTTTCAATCGTAACTTTCTTATCACCACCAACCGTTGGCTCAACTCCTTTCACATATTTCTCCAGCCAGGTGTCCATTTCCCAAAGCATATGCAACAACGATTCTTTTGCCCGATACCCATGGCTTTCATACGGAAGTTTTACAAACCGTGCTGTTCCTCCATGACCTTTGATAGCATTGTAAAAACGCTCACTTTGAATCGGGAAAGTACCACTGTTATTATCGGCTTCCCCGTGAATCATCAGAATAGGTTCGTTTACTTTGTTTGCGTACGAGAAAGGCGACATCTCATAATAGATTTCGGGTGCTTCCCAATACGTTCTTTCCTCCGCTTGAAATCCGAAAGGGGTTAGCGTTCTGTTATACGCTCCGCTTCTTGCAATACCTGCCTTAAACAAATCTGAATGTGCAAGCAAGTTGGCCGTCATGAACGCACCGTATGAATGACCCCCAACACCAACACGGGTGGGATCAACAATTCCTAATCCGGAAGTGTAATCAATTACTGCCTTTGCACTCGATACCAACTGTGGAATATATGTATCGTTTGGTTCCGCATCGCCTTCACCGACAATTGGCATGGCGGCATTGTCCAGCACGGCATAACCACGCATTACCCAAAACAAAACACCCCCCGAACTGATACGCGTGAATGTATACGGTGATCCGGTTACCTGGCTTGCAGCTTGCGCTGACTTAAACTCACGGGGATAGGCCCACACAATTGCTGGTAAAGGACCATCTCCTTTTTTATATCCGGGTGGTAAGTACATGTCGACAGTCAAGTCAACATCATCGGCACGTTTGTATTGTAGTACTTCCTTCTTTACATCTTTTAATTGCGGATAAGGATTTTCAAAATCAGTAAGTTGTGTACTATTTTTTGAACCCACCGTGCGTAAAAAATAATTAGGAGTTTCTGTTTGCGATTCGCGTGATGTAACAAATATTATCTTCTTTCCTTCCATCACGTTCACTACACGTTCGTAGTAGGGAGCTGAGCATTGCCATAGTCTTTCTTTTTTTCCGGAGAACAATTCCATCTTATCAAGGAACGGCATATCGCCTTCGGGTGATGAACCTCGCCCACTTAATAGCACTTCATTGTCACCGCTCACATAGACAACATTTTTTCCGAATTTATTGGTCGTAGAAACAAAACTTCCCGGATCATTATAGCTGTCTTCTGTTGAGCGATCGATAATTACCTTCTTGGCTTTCGATGTTGGATTGATTTGATAGACGCGAATTTTTCGATCGCTGCGCCATGTTTCATATACAAATGCAGCATCATCTTTGGCCCACTGAATTCCGGCATAGCGCAATGGTAGACTAATGAGTTCGGTGGCCACTTCGGTAAACGGAGCATTTAATTGATACACTTTATCACGAATCGCAGCATCTGTTTTTGGATTGCCACCATCTTGCGCCTCTACCCAATAAATTGTTGCGGGTTGATCACTTCTCCAACCGTGTCCACGCGGACCGGTTTGCGTTGCATTGAATCCATTGGGAATATTGTCAGTAAGCGGAATGTCAATCACTTCTTTTACAACTTTTCCATTCAGATCGATGATATTGATTTTTAATGGGAATCTGTAATACGGAACCAAATACGAATAGGGTTTATGGATATTTTCAACCATGATCATTTTTCCATCGGGTGATGGATCAGCTGATACATACAATGCTTTTGGTCCGATTGTTTTTTCAGTACCGCCAATTTTCTTGATCAAAATTTCAGAGGTTCCGTAATAGTCAAATAAGTCTTCATCATACGGATTTTCCAACAAGTCCTGATAGGTTCTTGAAGGAGCTTGCTTGCCGAGGTTCTCTTCAATTACCGGGCCTTTTGGTACGCGGGACTTTGGAGGAACTGGTTTTAAGTCTGCGGGTACGGCAGTGAAAATTATGGTTTCAGAATCCGACAACCAACTGAATGAATTCGTAAATACGTTGTTGATTTTTCGATCGGTAACTTTAGATGCACTTTTAGTAGCAACATCTACCATCCAGAGTTCAATGCGATCGCCATCGTTTTGTAAGAAAGCCATGTGTTTGCTGTCAGGGGAAAAAGATAGGTCACTAATGAGCAAGGGTGAAGGGAGATTTGCGATTTCGTGTTCCTTTTTGTCATCTAATGATTTGAGTTTTAATCCGATTAAATACGATCCCCGGCTTCTTCCAAAATTTTCAGGATTGATCCGTAGTCCCGCAATGCGAATTTCAGGCCTTGATAATTCTTCAATGCTGGGATAGTCGGAACGGTCTAACAACACCATCCAATTGTTATCAGGTGAAAAGGTAACATACGGTGTTAAAGGAGCTTCGAGCAGTTTGGCGATTTCTTCCACCGGGCGTTGATAGCCGATGTTGATTTGAGCGCCAGCGTGAGCAGAAATGAACAGGAGGATTATGAGTAAGTTTTTCATATGTAGGTTTTATTTTCGGAGTATGAAAGTAGCAGGTTGAAAGTTCATTTGCTACCACATTTTGATGAAAGGAGTGATCGATTTCTAATGAGCTGATTACTAATTGCTAATTATGCTAGCAGGATACTGGTTTCTGGTCACATACTCAAGACTCACGACTAATTACTCACGACTAATCGCAGCTAATTCACGGATCAATAAATTGCATTCATCCTCTGTATTATAATAATGCGGTGAAATCCGCAACGCCCATGCTACATTTTTCTTATCAAAATCAATAAGTGCATTACCGCGGGTGCCCATGGCGATGTTGATATTTTTATCCCGTAAGGCAGGTACAATTTTTCCTGGTTCGGCAATTGGCAAGGTCAAAGTGATGATGCTGCTTTGTGGTTCACCAATATCCAGAAGCCGAACACCATCTATTTCTTTCAATTGTTGCTTGATAAGTTTGCAAAGCTCGGCATTACGTTGTTGAATATTTTCAATGCCCACTTTTAATGCATATTCAATAGCAGCTTTACTTCCTAATACTAATGCATACGGAATTTCCCAATCTTCAAACCTTCTACCCCTTGATAACACAACATATTCATCGGCACTGGTCCAGGTTGCTCCGCGTAGGTCAATGTACAAAGGTTCCATACCACGATCCAAAACCTTATCGGAAACAAAAAGAAATCCGGCTCCACGTGGACCGCGCAAGAATTTTCGCATGGTAACCGTTAAAAAATCGCAATGAATTTTTTGGACGTCAATCGGCCATTGGCCTGCCGATTGGCATGCATCCACCAAATACAAAATATCAAGCGCTTTACAAATTTCCCCGACTTCTTCTACGGGTTGAACAAGACCCGTATTGGTTGGAATGTGTGTTAGTGAGACCAACTTCGGTTGATGTAGTTCGATAAGATTTTTCATATCGGCAACATCAACACCTCCTTCGGGTTTGCTGGCCGCGCGATATAATTTGATACCAAACCTTTTTTGTAAGGATAGAAAAGCAATCTGGTTGGAAACATAATCCTCGTTGGCGATCACAATGCTGTCTCCTTTTTCGAAAGGAATACACGACAGCGCACGCGCGAATGAATTGGTAGCACTTGATGTGAATGCAATTTGATCAGGTTTTGCATTGATGAGTTTAGCAGCAGCTTCATAAAAGCCATTTACCTCGGCAGCTTTTAGATCAGCAGTTTCATAACCACCGGTCACACTTTCCAAATCGAGGTAGTCTTTCATTGCCTTTAGTACAGGTGTTGGCATGAGCGCTGCACCCGCATTGTTAAAATGGATTTTCGTTTCGCAGCCGGGTGTATCTGCTCGATAGCGTGAAAGGTCTTGCATACTGTTGATTTTAAATTCCTTCGGCTACAAGCATTCTTGATGTAGCATGTTTGTACCGGATTTGCTTCGCGACTGTATACTCCGGTGATGCCCACCATGCTTTTGCTAAATCTGAATTGGGAAATTCCAGGATCACCAGGCGCTCCGGGTTCCAATCACCTTCCAGCGTTTTGGTTTTTCCACCGCGGACGATAAACTTTCCTTGATAGGCCGTTAATGTTCCGGCTGTTAATTTTTTATAGTCCTCGTACCCAACAGGGTCGTTTACTTTTACTTCTACAATTACGTATGCTGACATGGATTATTGGTTGATTTGATAATTTGTTGATTGGATGATTTATAATTAGGTTTCAAGTTAAAAAAATGAGTTGTATTTATTCTAGAATTATTTACATTGGTTTATTGGTTTAATTATTGTTTAATTCAGGAAGTGTCTTTCGTTATCCGGTATGATTCGATTACTATTTAAACCTGTCCTCTTGATCCTGATGGCAATACCTTCAGCTTGCATAACTACAAAAATGGATTCCTATCCGAAAACAATTGGTCATTCGCGTGGCGAGACGATTGTATTTTCCCGATCCTTCAAAAATGTCAGTCGGTATTCTACCGAGGATTTGATGGATTGGACGAATCAAACATTCGAAAAAAAGTTACCTTCTTTATCGCGTATAGATTTTTGGGATGCGGATTACAAAACCCGTCAATACGGAATCTTACTTTCGCAGATCGATATCAATGATAGCAAGCAATTAAAAGAGGTGTATGATAAAATTGGGATTAAGTATATGTTGGTAAACCAGGTAATTCGGCACGATAATTCACTAGCTGAAGAAGGTAGCCCTGATCACAAGACACCTAAAGCAAGTTTGTACTTACAGCTCATTGACTTTGAGCACGGGTTGGTTATTTGGCGATGTACAACCAAGGTGAGTATTGGTCCGCTTGAAATACAAAAAGAGGATGGTAGCAGTAGTGTGCATCAGGTATTGGGTTCGTATGCAGCTTTCTATAAAGCGTACCATAAATCCATCAAGAAATTAATCAAGGGTTTTGGGAAACCAATTGAAAGAGACAAATCACAAGTAGAATCAATTTTCTAGTAGGTTATCAGCGTTCAATTATAAGAACAACTCTAAACTTATAATTCATATCTCATAACCACTTCACATGACTACGAAAAAATCTAATGTCTTGTGTTTAAAGTCTAACGTCTTGCCTTCAGCACCAACTTATTCTTCGACTGCTGAATTACCTCTTTGTTCATCAACATTTTTCTGAACTGTCCGGTGGTAAACATCCTGGCCTGATCATCATAATGCGGGCTCATCACATTTCCGGATTGACCTGTGGGTGAAACGGTAATTCCATTTTCCACATTACTAAAATCGGTGATCTTGCGAAGCGCTGGTCCGTATGTGACAGAAAAGTGACCAAGCGTGTCCAATACAAACGCAAGGTTATTTAACACCTCAATTCCTCCGGGAGCCTCCAATGGACCTACATTAAAAAATTTATCCAGGGGTTTTACAGCACCCAGTGGATGGCCATGGGTAAGGGTGTGCATTTTTCTCCAGTGCCATTGTTCGGGCTCATCACCATGTTTTTTTGAGATCAGGTTCAATGCTTTAGTTGCTGCACGTTCAACGATTTCAGCCCGTGTTTCTTTTTTATCTTTTGTATCGAGATCATCCCACCAGGCTGATGAATCACTTTTAATTAATTTGTAATAGCTATTCTTCATGTATGAAGTGCTCAACAATGTTTTGAAAGGTTCTTCTCCAAGTTCATCTACCATCATTTCTTTTAATGTGAATGCCAGCACATTGTAATATACCGAGGGACTAATATCATTTAGCTGATGGTCGCCATTCCAGTTTTCCAAATAAGGAATAAGACTCTTCAGCTTTTCATCTTCTGAATTCTTTAAAGCATTTGCCAACTCTTTTGCAACCGCAGGATGTGTTGGTGAAACTGCATCCAGGTTCATCAATCTCATATCTTCCAACGACCAATTTTTTTCACTTTCCAAAAAGTGTAGCACACGTTTGGCACGGGCTTCCAGATAATAATAACCGGGATAAGCGATGCCATCAACCAAATCAGGTTGGTTGTTGGTAGTATAAACATAACCTGAAGGAGGATTAATGGATTGTGGATTTTTTGAAAAAGGATAAAAACCCAGGTACTCATCTTCACCACTTGCACCATCCAAAAATAATTTGGAGTTCACATGTTTTGGTCGAATAGGAAGTTTGGCAATAGCCCACCAGGCTATGTTGCCTTCTACATCCCCATACATGAGATTAAGCCCCGGAGCTGTAAACGTTGCGACTGTTTTTTTTACATCTTCAAAATTGGCAGCATGATTGAGATTGTAGATAGCTTCCACTGCCGGATTCGTTTCCTTCGTGAGCATCCACGAAAGTGAAACGAGCGCTTCATCATCTTCTACATCATCATTGATCAAATTAATGATGGAGCCATGCCGTGAGATTTTGACGGGTAAAATAATGGAGTCTTTCCCTTTAACATAAATAGTCTCTTCACGAATGGTTAACTCTTCCCAATGGTCTTTGAACCAAACCTGGTTTTCATTTTCCGGATTTGATTTTTCGATAAAGAAATCGGTGTCATCATTTTCAAACATCGTCATGCCCCAGCCACAAAATCGATTGTTGCCCAACAAACCAAAGGGAATGCCTGCCACATGATGTCCGTAAAAGCTAAAGCCCGGATATTCAATATGCGCTTCATACCAAACTGCCGGTTGCGAAAAACCAATATGGGTATCGTTGGCTAAGATGGGAAACCCACTTTGTGATTTTTTCGCAGACACCACCCAACCGTTGCTGCCATTCCAAAGTGGAATCGGAATTTTGTTTAGTGCCATGCTTAATTCAGCAATTAATTTTGACGAGGGAGTTTGCGGGGTTTTCTCCCGGTGAATAGGGATCTTGGGCATGTTTCCCTCTGCCTGCATCACCAGTGCATTCAGGTATTCATCACCAAACTCGTTTTTGATTTTTTGCAATACTGGATCAGCGCGTATTCCTTCTGCAAACCCAAACGACATAAACCCGACTGCTAGGTAAATATCTTTTGGTGTAAATTCTTCTTTGGGAATTCCGATAATGGTAAACTCGAGTGGTGTCTTACCGGTTTTCACATATTGGTTCACACCTTTTTGATAGGCCAGGGCTGCTTTTTGATACGGTTGATCAGTCGTGCTGAAAAATTGTTCGGCATGTTTCTCAGCGAATTTGTTGAGGCCGAGTGTTCTAAAAAATTTGTCAACCTTTAAAAGATCTTCTCCAAGTATTTCTGAAAGTCGTCCACCGGCAGCACGCCTCAGCATTTCCATCTGGAACAACCGGTCCTGGGCGTGTACATATCCCAGCGCAAAGTATGCATCCTCTTCGTTTTGAGCGTAGATGTGTGGTACACCATAGTCATCGTAATAGACTTCAACCGTTTCAGTTAATCCATCCAGCGTGAGTTCGCCTGAGAGCACCGGCTTCTGGGCATTTAAATAGAAATAGAGTCCAATGCTGGTTAATAGCACAAGAATGACAAAACCAATGAGTATTTTTTTTAAAACTTTCATGACCGATCAATTAAAAGGATCTTTTGTCAACATAATTAAATTTCACGATTTGTATCCAACAAATTGCAAACATTCTACTAAATGAATGATAAAGTTTCCTCCTTTGCCTTTACTATACTATTTTTCGGATTGAAAAAACAAACACTATGGAAACGCTGATTCTGGTCCATTCTTATCTCCGCTATTTTATACTGATAGCACTCATCGTAGTGATTTTAAAGTCATTGCTTGGCTGGTTGCAAAACAAGCCGTATGGTGTATGGGACAACAAATTAGGATTGTACCTGTTCATCTTCACCCACATGCAATTGTTGGTAGGACTAATCCTGTACTTTACCAGCGACATGGTTCAGTTTTCAGGGGAGGCAATGAAAAACGCTACGTTGCGGTACTGGTTGGTTGAGCATAACATCATGATGTTGATTGCAATTGTGTTGATAACGATGGCGCGCATCACTTCCAAAAAGATGACCTCCGATGTTGCCAAACACAGAAGGATGGCGATTTTCAATGTGTTGGCATTGGTGATTATTCTCGTGGCGATTTCGATGAGCGGCCGTGGGGTAATTTAAAGGCCAGATCCTGGATGCTGGATACTAGTCACCGGCATTCAGTATCTAGTATCCAGTATCTAATAATATTGTAAATTAGTGGTATGAAATTACTTTGTTCTCTTTTCCTTGCCTTCGCTATTTGTTCAACTATCCTTGCCCAGGAAATCACCCAGGCGTATGAGTTGGTGAAAATGGGGCCGGAAATCAATACCCATTATCATGAAGCGGCACCCATCGTTTCCCCTGACGGGAATACGCTTTATATTTTTGTGCACAATCATCCAGACAACACGTATGGTAAAGATGGTAGCCAGGATATCTGGATGTCGAAGAAAGGTGCTGATGGAAGTTGGAGCAAGGTACAACATCTGGGAAGCCCGTTTAATCAACACCACTCGAATCAGGTCTTCACGGTTTTTCCTGACGGAACATTGTTTATCCGTGGCGGTAAAAGCAAAAACTCGAAAGGGTTTTCACTTGTCTCACCGGGTGGCGGATTGACCGAATTGGATGTGAAGGATTTTTCAAAGATGAACAACGGCAGGTTCTATGGAGCTTATCTTTCCCGGGACTTTCAAAATATGTTGATCTACATGAGTGAGAAAAAGGATGCTACTTTTAGTGATTTGTATTTAAGTAGGCGGGAAAGCAATGGTTCATACTCAAGCCCACAAAAATTAAAAATCAATCATAGCCTCGATGATATTGCACCGTTTATTTTGCCCGATCAAAAGACAATGTACTACTCAAGTGGAAGGCCGGGCGATGGACGACAAGGTGGGCTTGATATTTACAAAACAACCCGGCTGGATGATACCTGGTTGAACTGGTCGCCTCCTGTAAACATGGGGCCGGTAATCAACACTGCTGCAATGGATGCTTATATTTCAATGGATGATGCAGGAAATATTTTTACATCACGTTCCAATTCGCGCGTTGATGGTGGTAACCTCGACATCTTTATGTTGGTGCCGAAGGAGATCAAAGTAACCCTTATCGGGAATGTGTATAATGACAAGACGAGCCAGTTATTACCAAATGCAACTGTATCGCTGACAATTCCGGATAAAGAAGTAATGCAATTTCTAACCAAGCAGGAAGGAAAGTTTGAGACGAAGTTCAATGCCGTGTCAAGCTACAAGATTGCTACTACAGCAAGTGGCTTTTTACCAGCTAATGTAAATGGAACGATTCCAGAACTTGTTAACGACACAACCATAATCGTTGATATCCGATTGACCCCGATAGCAAAAGACCTGATCTTAACGGGTGTAACGCGCGATGAAAAAACAGATAATCCTGTAAATGCAAAAATTGCGATCACGCCAAGTGGTTCTAAGCAAGGTGCTGCGAAGCAAACGCAGAATGGTGCATACGAAGAAAAAATTCCGAAGTTGGGATGGTACACACTAACGGCATCTGCGAGTGGGTATCTCAATAAAACCGACAGCGTTGAATTGATAGATGCGGATCTTAGTCCGTTTGCAAAAGATGTGTATTTGCAACCCATTGAGATTGGCGTAACGGTGCGGTTGAAAAATATTTATTTCGATTTTGATAAAACCACATTGAAGTCCGAATCCTTTGTAGAGCTTAACAAAGTTGTGGAGTTTTTGAAAAACAACCCAACTGTGGAAATTGAAATCTCCGGCCACACCGATAGCAAAGGAGCAGATGATTACAACCTCAACTTATCACAAGGAAGATCGGAAACTGTTGTGCAATATTTAATTGATCAGGGAATTGAAACCTACCGCTTAACCCCACGTGGGTATGGTGAAGAAAAACCAATTGATACCAACGACACCGATGCAGGTCGCGCTAATAATAGAAGAGTGGAGTTTACGGTGTTGAAGAAGTAGGGTATTGTCCTCGCCATTAGGCATGAATCAGTAACGTCTACCCACCGAATTGGATGAGACCATTTCAAAAATTATTTATTGTCGATACCTCCAAAAGGCCATTGTACAAGGTAGTGCTTTGGTGGGAGTACAGAAGAATTTTTTATAATTTCTATTTGGTGATTTTTGGGTGGCTTTCGCTCAATCTCATTTCCATTTTTTGGAATGAAGGTCACATAAGATTGTATCCTGAGCCGGCTCTAGTGCTTGGAGTCTACTTTCTAATTGTTATTTTTTTTCTTGGCGCAAATTTTTGCTACACTTTCGGATGGGTAGTACAGTTGTTGACAAGGTCAATGGAAAAAGAATTTATAACGAAGCATACGCAACGTCTTTTTATTTATGGATTGATTGTAACATTAGCGGTAATCTCCGCACCTGTTTTGTTCATCATACTTTATGGTTATTTGGTTTAACGACATTTCAACCTATAAACAAACACGGTTACATGTAGAAAATCGGAATGATTATTATGTATCTACTTGTTGTGTCTAGCAGAGAAATAGCTTTATAACGATTTGCGGAGAAAATACCCTCTATTCCCCTTAAATATGCGGTGATTATTCATATCTTTAGCCTAAGAGTTTAGAATAATCGTCACATTAAGCCCAGTGAAATACATCTATCAATACGACCAATGGCCCCATTTCAAATGGGATGAGGAGGAAATACAGGTTCTTTTAGGAAAGGTTCGTCATTTACAGGGCAAGGTTTTTGGCCAGATGGGCGCAATGGGATTCTCAATAAAGCAAGAAACTATGCTTTCAACATTAGCGCTGGATGTATTAAAATCCTCTGAAATTGAAGGCGAGATATTGAACTATGAACAGGTTCGCTCTTCCATTGCCAGAAGTTTAGGATTGGAGTATGCAGGCATGGTACACGGTGATCGAAATGTTGAGGGGGTAGTGGAAATGATGCTGGATGCAACGCAGCGGTACAATGATCCTCTCGATCATGAGCGGATATTCGGATGGCACGCTGCATTATTCCCTACCGGTTGGAGTGGTATTCATCGAATTGATACTGGTAACTACCGCAAAGATGAAATGCAAATAGTCTCGGGAGCATTGGGAAAAGAAAAAATCCATTACCAGGCTCCACCTCCAGAAGCTGTTAAAAAAGAAATGGATACTTTTTTGGAATGGATTAACAGCGAAACAAAGATTGATGTAGTATTAAAGTCAGCCATAGCCCATTTTTGGTTTATAATAATTCATCCATTTGATGATGGAAATGGACGCATTGCACGCGCGATATCAGATATGTTGCTTGCGCGTTCAGAAGATAGTCCGCAAAGGTTTTATAGCCTTTCCAACCAAATATTGATCGAAAAGAAAATATACTATGAGACACTACAACAAGTTCAACATAGTAAAGGTGATATTACAAAATGGGTAGACTGGTTCTTAAATTGTTTGCATCGCGCATTGATTTCAACGGAAGAAACTTTAAAGCGTGTCGTTTATAAGACTGAATTTTGGGATAAACATAAAGAGACCGTTCTGAATAGTCGGCAACGATTAATGCTAAATAAATTACTGGATGGGTTCGAAGGAAAACTGAGAACTTCCAAATGGGCAAAAATAACAAAGTGTTCTGCGGATACAGCTTTGCGGGATATTAAGGATTTAATTGAAAAAGGTATTCTGAAGCCAGAAGGATCAGGTGGAAGAAGTACAAATTATGAATTGGTGGATAATTAAAATATGAAGTATCTATCATTAAAACAGACCCGTAGGAAACCAACTATCAACAGATGAAATTTAAATTTTTACTGGCTGTCTGTTGTTTAATCTTTTTTTCCTGCAACGAAAAACCAACCTACAAGCATGCGGACTTACCACTAGAAGAACGCATTGATGACTTGCTCTCTCGCATGACACTGGAAGAAAAATTCTGGCAGCTATTTATGATCCCGGGTGATCTTTCCGATGGAAAAGAAAAATACAAGCATGGAATTTCCGGTTTTCAGGTGGCCACAAAAGGGAAGTTCGGGAATGAAGCAGAACAGCTGCTCGATTACTCCGGAGTAGGAACTGCGAAAGAAACAGCGCTTCTAATTAATGACATTCAAAAATATTTTGTCGAAGAAACGCGATTGGGAATTCCTATTATTCCTTTTGATGAGGCGTTGCATGGTTTGGTACGGGAAGAAGCTGTTGCCTTTCCGCAAGCCATAGGATTGGCGGCCACGTGGGATACGTTGTTGATACAGGAAGTGGCGAATGCCATTGCCATGGAAACAAAGACCAGGGGCATCCGGCAAATACTTTCACCGGTTATAAACATTGCCCGGGATGTGCGCTGGGGAAGGACGGAAGAAACGTATGGGGAAGATCCTTTTCTGACAACACAAATGGGTTTGTCTTTTATTACACCCTTTGAAAAATTGGGCGTGATCACCACACCGAAACATTTTGTTGCCAACGTGGGCGATGGTGGGCGTGATAGTTATCCAATTCATTTTAGCGAACGGCTTTTTGAAGAAATTTATTTTCCTGCATTCAAAGCTGTTGTTCAAAAAGGAAATGCGGGATCAATCATGACTGCTTATAATTCCGTGGATGGAAGGCCGAGTTCTGCAAATGATTGGCTGCTTAACAAGAAACTAAAGGAAGAATGGGGTTTCGATGGCTTTGTGATTTCGGATGCAGGCGCAACAGGCGGTGCGAATGTTTTGCATTTCACTGCAAAAGATTATGCGGATGCGACACGACAAGCGTTGGAGAATGGACAGGATGTAATCTTTCAAACCTCGTACGATCATTATCTGCTTTTCTATGAAGCTTTTGAAAAGGGTTTGATTAAAGAAGCTGCGATTGATGATGCTGTGCGAAGAGTGTTACGGGCAAAATTCAAATTGGGTTTGTTCGAAAATCCATATGTGGATGTAGCTGAAATTGATAATTGGAAGCAATCAAAAAAGGATAGGGAAGTGGCCAAGAAAGCTGCGCTTGAGTCAATCGTTTTATTAAAGAATGAAAAGAATCTTCTTCCACTCACTAACAATTTAAAATCAATTGCAGTGATTGGTGTTGATGCAGTGGAAGGAAGATTGGGTGGTTATGCGGGACCCGGAACAAATACCGTTTCCATACTGGATGGATTAAAAAGCAAGTTGAGCGAATCTACAACCCTTCGGTATGCAAAAGGATGTGGGAGGGAATCAAAAGAGTTTATCACCGTGCCAACGGAACAGCTTTCTTCTCTGGAAAATGGTAAGAGAGTAAACGGGCTCATGGGTGAATATTTTAACAATCCTGTGTTGGAAGGAAATCCTGCCTTAACGCGTATTGATCCGGTTATTGATTTTCGCTGGACATTGTTTTCACCCGATCAACAAAAAATAAATTACGATTGGTATTCGGCTCGCTGGACAGGCAAACTGGTTGCACCGGAAACCGGAAGTTTTAAGATTGGCATAAAAGGGGATGACGGATACCGCCTTTACATTAACAATAAACTCGTGCTGGACAATTGGAAGAAACAAACTGTGCAAACTAAAGTGATTGAGTATGAATTCACAAAAGATCAGGAATATGACATTAAAATTGAATTCTTTGAAACGGTAGGCAATGTTTGGTTTAGCTTGGTGTGGAATGTTGGTGTGAAAGAAAATTGGAAGAATGAAATTAATGAAGCGGTTACTGTAGCCCGGCAAAGTGATGTTACTATTGTTGTGGTAGGAATTGAAGAAGGTGAGTTTAAGGACCGCGCCTATCTTTCGCTGCCCGGGCATCAGGAAAAGCTAATTGAAGATATTTCGGCAACGGGTAAACCGGTAATTGTTTTATTGGTAGGGGGCAGTGCCATCACCATGACGAATTGGATTGACAATGTTCCGGCAATTGTTGATGTGTGGTATCCCGGTGATGAAGGTGGAAGTGCAATAGCCGATGTTTTGTTTGGTGATTACAACCCAGCAGGGAGATTGCCGATTACCTTTCCGGTTCACGAAGCACAGTTGCCGTTGTATTACAACCATAAGCCCACCGGAAGGGGCGATGATTATAATAATCTTACCGGTAAACCTTTGTTCCCGTTTGGCTATGGATTGAGTTACACTTCATTTCAATACAGCGATCTGCAATTTGATAAAACAGAAATCCATTCTAATGAAAATATAACCGCAAGCTTTAAAATTACCAACACAGGATTATATGATGGTGATGAAGTTGTTCAGTTGTATATAAAAGATTTGGTTGCTTCAGTGGCCAGACCAATTCAGGAACTGAAAGGGTTTCAACGAATCCATCTTAAGAAAGGAGAAACCAGAGAGTTGAAATTTATGATCACACCGGATTTATTGAAGATGCTTGATCTGAATTTGAATAGTGTGATTGAACCAGGGGAATTTAGGATCATGATTGGAAGCTCTTCAAATGACATCAGGCTAAGAGGGAGTATTACTGTAAATGAGTAAAATTGTATGATGAAGAGAATTATAGTTACCCTTTTTTTAATTCTTTCTTTGATGATCGAAATAAAAGCCCAAAAACAACCACTTCGAATTGGCATCGCAGGACTTACCCACACGCATGTACATTGGATATTGGGTCGTGAAAAAATTGGGGAAATAGAAATTGTTGGCATCGCTGAATCGAATCGTGCGTTGGCGGAACGCTATGCTAAGCAACACGGCTTCTCAATGGATCTTGTTTATCCGACACTAAAGGAAATGCTTGACGCAACAAAGCCGGAAGCGGTAACAGCTTTCGGATCCATCTTCGAACATTTAGCAGTAGTGGAGGCATGTGCTCCGAAGGGAATTCATGTGATGGTCGAGAAGCCATTGGCGGTGAACTTAGCGCATGCTCGAAAGATGGAAGCGCTTGCAAAGAAGTATAACATTCATTTACTCACCAACTATGAAACAACCTGGTATCCATCCAATCACAAAGCATACGAACTACTTGCCAATGGAACGATCGGTGATCTTAGAAAGGTTGTGGTGCGTGATGGTCACCGTGGACCAAAGAAGATTGGAATCAATAATGAATTTCTGGATTGGCTTACGGATCCTGTTCAAAACGGTGGCGGTGCCATTACAGATTTTGGTTGCTATGGTGCTAATCTGGTTACGTGGTTGCAAAAAGGAAAGCGACCGAAGAAGGTAACTGCAGTTGTGCAACAATTGCAACCCGAGAACAATCCAAAAGTAGATGACGATGCAACGATTATTTTAACATACGAAAATTCCAATGCCATCATTCAAGCTTCTTGGGATTGGCCCATCGGTAGAAAAGATATGGAAATCTATGGTTTAACAGGCGTCCTTTATGCAGACAACAGAAATACGTTGCGTTTTCGGACAGCCGAAGAATATGATGGATATGAAGAACAAACTTTTCAGCTTGCGGAAAGGGAGTATCCGGTTAATGATCCTTTTTCATTTTTTGTAGCGGTGATAAGAAACGAAATTGTTTTGAAACCCTATGATCTTTCGTCCCTGAAAAATAATATGTTGGTAGTGGAGATTCTGGATGCTGCCCGGGAAAGCGCAAAAACTGGCAAGACTATTTCGTTAAAGCGCTGATAGGAAAATCATGCTTTAAATTTGTAGAAGGTTGTATTTATTCTGATTAAATTGATCGATCAAATCAATAACTTAAGACGTATGAAAACAGTAAATGTTTACCTGAACTTCGATGGAAACTGTGAAGAAGCCTTCACTTTCTATCAATCTGTATTGGGTGGTGAATTGCAAGTAAATAAATTCTCTGAGATGCCGGAAAATCCGGAGCATCCCATGAAGGAAGAAGATAAGAATAAAGTCATGCACGTAAGCTTGCCTGTTAGTAAGGAAACAGTACTTATGGGAAGTGATACAATGCCCGGCTACGGACCGCCATTTGTTCTGGGAAATAACTTTTCAATTTCTGTTCATCCTGAATCAAGAGAAGAAGCAGATAGGATTTTTGCAGGATTGTCCAGCGGAGGAAACGCCACGATGCCCATGGCCGATGCATTCTGGGGGTCTTATTTTGGAATGCTTACCGATAAGTTCGGAATCAATTGGATGGTGAACGTGGATTTGCAAAGTGGGAATGGATAAAAAGTTATCGTGAAATAATTTCTTTCAGTCGATTTTCGATTGCTGTTAATTCTGCACTTCCGGGCTTGAGTATGTATTTATTTTGTTGATCTCCACTCATGTGTGTTATTATCCCGCTCATTTTTACCCGTTCTTGAATTTGTATTGCAGAGTTTTTCATTCCTTTTTCAAAAAGTGATTGAAGGGTATTAGATTCTTCTGTTGATATCGAAACTGTTTTCGCTTCGCCACCGCTATAAAAACCGGAAGAACTTTCTTCGGGTTTTACAGGAATGTATTCAAGGGTGCTGGAAGTAAGGATGTAGACATTTCCATTTCCATCCGCATATTGATAATTACTCGAGTCCATACAGGCAAGGAACATTAAGTTGAAAACAAAGAAGCTTACGGCTTTGTGCATTGCACAAGATACAATTCTTCACTTAATTTAGTAGCCACCACATAAGTATTGACGTTTCCAAGCATTGTTTACCGTAGAGCGAATGGAGCCTGCCCCGACCCAATAGCTACTTTCTCACTTGCCCGATTTTGTTTTTTATAATTCACTTCTTACATTCATTCTAGAAATGGTTTGTCCTCAATTTTAAGCTAGTATACATGTCTTCAGAGAATACCGATGATGCTGAAAAGATACCAACAGAGCTGCCCACCGGAAAGCAATTGGCAATAAAGTATAAATTTCGTGCATTGAAAATCTATTCATCCAATGAATGGATGGCCGATGCGACCAAACGCTATCGTCAGGTGTATGACCGCTTTGAAACAACCTACATGCGTGCAGAGCTCTCATTTTTTAATAAGCTTTTTGATGAGGAAGATTGGGAAGCAACCGTTCAGATGAAAGTATTTTTTTCAAGCGGAAGCCAGAAAAATGAGTTGTACACTTTCGTTGAGAAGAGGAAAATATTAAAAGATGAGAACATTGTATATGTCCGTTCCTCATGGGGAGTTGAAAAACCGGGGGACTATTGGTTTAAAGGAAATTACGTGTGGGAAGGGTACATTGATGAAGTTAAAATTGGCGAAGGCAAATTTTATGTAGAGGACGTGGGCCAGGCAAAGGAAGATGAAAATCTATACTTTGACATTCAGTCTGTTAAATTATTTGAGGGCGATATGAATGCCAGCACAAATCCTTCAAACAAGTATTACACAACATTTAAAAAACAAGACACGCGTTTTATCTGGGGTGAATTCAATTTTAAGAATAAGACGGATAAAGATTATTACGCTGAGCTATTTTTTAATTTTTTTGATGAAGCCGGTCGGTTGAAAGGAAGTACTCCCTATTTAACCTATGTTGCCGCCAATACAAAAGACAAGCTCTATACCATTAGCAATGGATGGGGAGGCCAGACACCCGGAACATGGGATGGTGAGGCATATACATTGGAGATTGTTTTTATGGATAACCTCATTGCAACGGTACCATTTCGTGTGGGCGATGAATTTGTAGAAGGGGATCCGGTTATGATTACGGAAAAAGGTCAATCTGCATACCTTGGATCGGGATCGGTTTCTGAATCAAACTTGGATAACCTTTTGTTTGAAAGTCTCGATGAATTGAATTCCCTCACCGGTTTGCACACCATCAAAAATGAAGTGAACGAAATGGTGAAGTTGGTTCAGTTTTATAAAGAGACAGGAAAGGATATCCTCAATCATTTTTCATTGCACACTGTTTTTACCGGAAATCCGGGCACGGGAAAAACCACCGTTGCGCGATTGCTTGCGAAAATTTATAAAGGACTTGGTGTTTTAGAAAAGGGCCATCTGATAGAAGTGGATCGTGAAGGACTGGTTGCCGGATATGTTGGGCAAACGGCTATCAAGACAGGAGAAAAGGTTACCGAGGCGATGGGTGGAATTTTGTTTATTGATGAAGCATATTCGTTGGCGCGGGAAAATGGTTCGCAGCATGATTTCGGTGGGGAAGCCATTCAGGTTATTCTGAAAAGGATGGAAGATCTGCGTGGTAAGTTCGGGGTTATTGTAGCAGGCTACACCGGCAACATGCAGGAGTTTATTAATTCCAATCCAGGTTTACGATCACGGTTTGATAAATATTTTGAATTTGGTGATTATACTACTGAAGATATGCTCGTGATCGCAATGAATATGTTCAATAAAGAAAACGTAAAGGTTGATCCAACTGCATGGGAGCATCTTAAAAATTATTTTGCTTTTCTTTTTGAAAACAGGGATAAATACTTTGGCAACGCAAGGACCGTTCGGCAAGTTGTCGCTGAAATTATTAAAAACCAGCACCTTCGCCTGGCGTCCATGAAAAAAGAAGACCGGACAGAAGCAATCATGGAAACTATAATTTTTGATGATGTGAAAGAATTTGAGATCAAGGAGTCTACCTCTAATCGACCGAGTCTTGGATTTCAAACTGGAGCCAGTTAATCAATCAGAAATATACTTGCCATTCCTTTCTATCGTTCCAATTGTTAATAGAACCAATCGGATACTGATTTCTCACCAGAATCTCCGTTCTTCGCAGTTGGTACGTGTGCTATGGCTAGAAAGAAAAAGAACTTAAATAAAAAAATTACAAAAATTGGTATTCGGGTAGTGTCGGTCCTTGCGGGATTGTGCTTTATCTTTTTTGCCTCTGTTTATCTGGGCTTGTTTGGCCATCTGCCTTCTGCTGAAGAACTTTCAAAACTTCAGCACAACCAGTCTTCTGAAATACTGGATGTGAATGAAAAGCCAATTGGCCACCTGTATCGGTTTTATCACTCCAGCATAAAGTATGAGCAATTACCAGAACATTTGGTGCAGGCGTTGGTCAGCACAGAGGATGTTCGCTTCTATGATCACCATGGAATTGATTATCGAAGTTTACTGCGTGTCTTTTTTAAGACGATTCTTTTGCAGGATCAATCTTCAGGAGGGGGTAGCACCATTACTCAGCAATTGGCAAAAAACCTGTTTCCAAGAAACAATGGTTTTCTATCCTTACCAGGGGCGAAAGTAAAAGAGATGATCATTGCCACGCGGCTTGAGAAGGTATATTCCAAGCAAGAAATTCTGGCGTTATACTTAAACAGCGTTACATTTTCAGACAATACATTTGGAGTGGCAAGTGCTGCCCGTACATTTTTTAATAAATCGGTCTCAGATTTAGCGATAGAAGAATCCGCCACGTTGATTGGGATGCTGAAAGCAACCTATTCCTATAATCCACGCGTGTATCCGGAGCGAAGCTTGGGAAGGCGCAATGTGGTAATCAACCAAATGGTGAATTACGATTTCTTATCGGAAGAAGAATCCAAATTATTAATAGAGAAACCATTGGTCTTGAACTATAAGCCCTTTGATACCCATGAAGGATCGGCTCCGTATTTTATTGAGGAAGTACGCAAGGCTTTGGTGAAGTGGGTAAAAGAAAATCCAAAAGAAGATGGAAGTTTATATGATATCTATGGCGAGGGTTTAAAAATTCACACCACCCTTGATGCTCGTATGCAGACTGCCGCAGAAGAAGCCATGCAGGCACACATGGCAGCGCTTCAGAAAGTATTTGAAAATAATTGGGGATCGCGTGCTCCCTGGAAAACAAATAAAGCAATTTTAGAAACGGCCCTGACGCGTAATCGGGAATATCAACGATTGAAAAAAAGTGGGCTTACTCATGTTCAAATTTTAGATTCCCTTTCGGTTAAACGAAAAATGCGTTGGTTCTCCTGGCAGAATGGTGAAGAGGAAGTTAACGCAAGTGTGGTGGACAGTGTGTTGCACCACATCAAGCAATTACAGAGTGGTTTTTTAGTAATCACACCACAGACCGGAGCGGTGAAAGTTTGGATCGGTGGTATCGATCACCATTATTTTCAATATGATCATATCAGCCAGGGAAAACGTCAGGTGGGCTCAACATTCAAACCCATCGTATATACGGCTGCATTGGAAAAGGGAGTTGAGCCTTGCGATTATTTTCCCGCCCGCGCGGTCACCTATTCCAACATGGAAGGCTGGACACCCACCAACAGTGACGATGCAGATTTTATGCACAAGAATTATTCAATGAAGGCGGCATTAAAAAAATCATTGAATACCGTTTCGGTAAAAATTTTGGAAGAGACTGGAATCAATAATGTGCTTGACCTTGCAAAGCAACTGCAAATAAAATCGCGGCTACCGAATGTACCTTCACTGGCGTTGGGTGCCGGGGAAGTAAGTATGCTGGAGTTGGCCGGTGCATATGCGAGTTTTGTGAACAATCGAAAACCGGTAACTCCATACTTCCTTTCTAAAATCACCGACAGGAATGGAAAAGTATTGGCCACGTTCGAACAGGAAACATTTGCGCCAGCATTTTCAGAAAATTCGCAAACCTTAATGATTGAAATGATGAAAGGTGTAGTGAATGAAGGGACAGCATCGCGCCTGCGTTGGAAATATAGACTAAACAACGATATCGCAGGAAAGACCGGCACCACACAGGCGAACAAGGATGGTTGGTTTGTTGGTGTTACTCCGAAGCTTGTAGCAGTTTCTTGGGTAGGCGCGGATGATGGAAGGATTAGTTTTAAGGACACCAATATCGGGCAGGGCGCCAATTCAGCGTTGCCCATCTTTGGTCTGTTTATGCAAAAAATAAATGCCGATAAATCATTAAGTACGTTTACGAACCCGCGATTTCCTCATCCATCAAAATCGGTATTGCGCCAGTTAAGTTGTGATGATGAAAAGGAA
>JBGTGG010000480.1:0-9752 GCA_041746855.1 Cyclobacteriaceae bacterium
ATGAGAAAATTTGCGGATGTGAGTTTAACAACGTATGCAACCAGGTAGAACCCGAACGTGGGGCACAAACGATCGCGAATTTCGTAAACCGTTTTTCTTTTGATGGAAACAGGTTTAGTAATTGCTTTCGCTTAATGATGAGCCAGGTGCGGAGATACAGGAAGTTGATTTTCATTTACGCTCCGAATTGAAGTCGCAAGATAGGATATTCTGGTTTCGCTCTTTGAAGTTTATTTGGTACCGGTAACTTCCACACCCAGCTTTTTTAAAACCAGATCAGAAATATCATATTTCTCATTTGAGAATAAAAGCACATCGCCACCGCCTACCATTTGAGGATTAATGATGTAGGCATATCCATTTTCCAGGGCCACATCTTCGATCGCTTTTCCGACTTTATTGAAGACAGGGGTTACTAAATCATTTTGTTTCTTCTGTAGCGATAGTTGCGCGTCTTGCTGAAATTTTTGAAAATTTTCTTGCAGATAGACCAGTTCAGATTCTTTGTCTTTTCGGATGGCATCGGGTGTATTCGCAGGAAGCTCCTGGTAAGTTTTGAATTTTGTTTCGAGTTCCTGGTTTTTACTCTTCAGTTGATTTTGAAGTTGTGTTTCGAAAATTTTTAAATCCGTTTCAATTTGTTTGTACTCCTTCATCTGACCAAAAATATATTGCCAATCTGCATGACCAATTTTCTGTGGTGGCTCCGGGGTTTGACTAAGTGCTGAAAACTGAATGAGTATAAAGGATAGAAGAAAAGGGAATCTCATGGCAATGGATTTAGGTTTACTAACATTTTGTCTTGGGATGAGTTTAATGCTAAAATAGTTTTAGCGTGTTGCTAGTGGCTGTCAACCGGCAACTTCTAACGTCTACTATCTCGTGTCTAACTAATATTTCTCGTCCTCATTCGGAAAATCACGCGCTTTCACATCTTTCACATAATTACTAACCGCGCTATTGACAATAGTATTCAAATCAGCATACCTTCTTAAAAACCTGGGTTTAAAATCTTGTGTAATCCCCAACATATCCTGCATCACCAACACCTGGCCGTCAACATCTGCACCTGCTCCGATTCCAATAACAGGAATGGAAATACTTTCGGCTACTTTCTTGGCCAATGTTGCCGGGATTTTCTCCAACACCAATCCAAAGCAACCGCACTTCTCCAGAAGCTTAGCGTCTTCAATTAATTTATTGGCTTCAGCTTCTTCGCGTGCCCGTACGGTATAGGTTCCAAATTTATAAATCGACTGTGGGGTTAAACCCAAATGGCCCATCACTGGAATGCCCGCACTCAGAATTCGCTGAACAGAATCTTTCACTTCACTTCCGCCTTCTAATTTTACAGCGTGTGCTCCTGCTTCTTTCATAATGCGAATAGCAGAACGCAATGCCTCCCCCGAACTACCCTGATAGGTTCCGAATGGCAAGTCGACCACAACCAACGCGCGTTTTACAGCTTTGATCACCGAGCTCGCATGATAGATCATTTGATCCAATGTAATCGGCAAGGTTGTCTCGTTGCCGGCCATTACGTTGGAGGCGGAATCCCCAACCAAGATAACGTCAATGCCCGAACCATCTATAATGCGCGCCATGCTGTAATCGTATGCCGTGATCATAGCAATTTTTTCGCCACGGCTCTTCATCTCCTGAAGTTGATGCGTGGTGATTTTTTTTATTTCAGTGGTTTTATGAACAGACATGAAGAGAATTTAATGAAGGTAGACGGCAGACTCTTTTCCAAGATTTACTTCCACATGATCGTTGATGGTGGTCGTTAGTTGAAAACCGGTGTACTGCGGATAAATGGGAAACAATCCATGACTGCGATTTACCAAGACTGCCGTTTCAATTTTTTTTACTTCAATATTTAAAAAAGGCTTCAAGCCATATGCAAGCGTACGTCCGGTGTTCAAAACATCATCCACCAGCACAATACATTTTTTCTTAAGCTCTGAAAGGTCTGCATCCAGGGTTACTTCACTTTGTTGCGGGGCAAGTTTATCGAGCGATACTTTTAAAAGCTTCACCTCCAGTGGAGAAATGGCTTTCAATTCCTTTGCGAGAAGTTTGGCCAATACATATCCCTGCCCATCAATACCGGCAATCACGATGCTCTTCTCTTTAAAGTTGTGCTCGTAAACCTCGTAGGCCATCCGTTTAATCTTTTGGCCTACCTGCGTTGCATTTAGAATGATTTGTTTTTCTTCAACCATTGTTGGCAGCAATTGGTAAGGACTTGCTGTCTTTAAAAGTAGAAAGGATAACCAATGACTGAAGACTATCAACGACATCAATATTTGAAACTTTTTCCAACATCAATTGCTGATATGCAGCGATGTCGCTACACACGATTTTGAGGATAAAATCCCCAGCCCCAGTAATGTGGTGACATTCGATTACTTCTTCAATGTCTTTGATCTCTTTGACAAACCGTTCGATGTTTTCTTTGTTGTGGCCTTTTAAGGTTACCATTACAAACGTGCTCACCCCCAACCCTACACTTTGCGGGTTGATCACTGCGTGGTAGCTTTTAATTACCTTATGAGCTTCCAACTTGTTCACGCGTTCCAACGTAGGAGCAGGTGAAAGTCCAATTTCTTTAGAAAGCTGTGCATTTGTGATATTGGAATTGGCCTGAAGGATCTCAAGGATTTTCCTATCAATAGCATCGAGTTTAAGGCGTGTTTTCATATGGTTAGGGGATAAGTCCAAATATTATTTGGTAAAAGTAATTTTAATTTGGCATATAAGTGAAGTTTTCCTCTTTAAAAAAATTGTCCACTTATTAGCGCTAATCTCCTTTTTGAAGCCAAAGTGATGATCCTGGCAACATCCCATTTTTCTTGCTTATCGGAAACTTATCAAAAAACTGTGCTGAATATTGGGTGCTTAGATAATTCAAACCACCGATGATTTTGTAATCAGAATTACTTGCCAAAAAGGCTTCAAGGAGATACTGTTCATTCCACAAGCGATACTCTTCTTCAAGCCATCGCTTAGGATAATGATGGGGTGTGAAAATATCATGAAAATGAATGATCACACCATGGTTCAAAACAGGCAATATATTAAAGAGCAGATGCAGCACATCTCCTTCTGGCCGGATTATATGACTGGAGTCGATAAACAATATATCACCCTCTTGAAGTTCAGTGAAAAGTGCCAGCGGGATCTCTTCAATTTTTTTTCGTACGAGCTCAACCGGAAGGGATTCAAGCCAAGCCATTTCAAACGGCTCAATACACGTTAATTGGAAATTCTTTTTTTCCTTTTGGTTAGTTTTTTGTGCTGCTATCATCATAAGTGTTGAATAACCGCTACCCACTTCCATGATTTTTTTGGGTTGTATCAGACGAATAAACGAATAGAGATATTCCGCATCGGTATAGCCAAACGAACCATTCCTATGATAAAATGAATTTTTACTAGTCGCTGATTTTTTTGTTAAAGGGAAGTCTTCCAACTCATGTTGGTAATGAAATCGTTCAAGTATGCTAAGCTGTTGTTTAATGTTCCAATCAATTCCAGAAAGTGCCCTTCCTTTTTCATAGTTGTCCGATAATCGATCGAACTGGAATAATGGTTCATAATAGTGATCCACAACGGGTAACATTCCAAGCTTATGAATGAGCCATCTTGTTAAAGGTGTTTTCGAAAAGCCAATAAATTTAGCAATCCTCAACCAGGCAATAGAAATCGCGACAAATGGGAACAAAAGTATTTCAAGGATGGGTGCAACGATCGAACCCCTTTTCAACATATCTTTTAAAGTTCTCATATTTCGATTTCCAACTTAGCGATTATAAATTTCTTGAAATTTTTTACTTTGATTCTCCGGATTAAAAATTTGACGTGCCCTCATTTTTCCATTTGTTGAAAACTCCATTTGCAATTTTATGTTTTGACATAGCGCGAGCATTGCAATTGTCATAGCTTTCACATCTTTTACAGGTACTAACCAGCCGGTCTCACTATGGATAATTATTTCCGCAGGGCCCCCGCAATCCGTGGCAATACAGGGAGTTCCAAAATGCAAGGCTTCAAGGCATGTCATAGAAAATGATTCACCTTCAGAAAAGTTAAGAAAAACATCTGCTTCCTTAAACTCGCTCTCAATCGCTGATTCAAAATCCTTAAAAACTACATGTGCTGCGATCCCTAATGTGGAACTCAACGCCTGTAAAGAAGACTTATGTTTTTTGTTTTTCTCGGTACCAAGGTCACCTCCTACCAAAAGCAGGGTTGCTTCTTTCTCTACCCTCACAACTTCCTTAAACGCCATTATTGCAAACTCATGCCCCTTTCCCGGACTAAAATTTGCCAGGTAAAGAAACCTTGGAGCTTCTCTTTTAAAAGTCTTGGCTGGGAGTTTCTCCTCCATCTCAACAAAATCAAATAGTACATGAATTTTATTGCATGCGGGCCAATCTTTCCGAACGGAATGTGAGACGCAAATGATTTCATCCGCAAAACGAACGATCGCAAATCTCCAGACAGGATATAAAAATCGAACATAAGAAGAAGACAACAAGCGAATAGAATATATAAGTTTTATCGAAGGGTTAAAAATCTTTAATAACACCCCACACATGTTGTAAAGATCATTGGTATGTACAATTTCGATTCCATTCGCGCGGACAACACGATTTAATTTGATGGTGTTAATGAGAAGAGAAGGAAGGTATAGTAGAGCAGAAATACTTTTACGTATTTCACGGTACGAAATCCGTATCGTCACAAATGATTGTTCTCTTAGTAAATTCTCAACAAAAGGTGAGTTGGGTACAGCGAAAAAAAAATCAAAGTCTCTACGCAGATTACGTGCTATCGAAATAATCGATTTCAGGGCACCCGTATAGTGCATTGAACTCTCTAATACCAATACTCGTCTACGCTTTTTCATTTCGTCTTCGCTGGCGCATCATTTGCCTATTTGATATTTATCAGTCCAAAGCATCAAATTCAAAAACTTCCATAGTGTAATCAAATTGATTTCTTTATTTATTTTACGGCTATGATTGAAAAGTTCTAGTTCATGGCGAACCCACGAATAGTCTATTTGTGGCCATTGATTCTTGAATTCATGTGGTTGCAGTCGTGTGTCAAATAAGGTATGTAAATCAGTTTTGAACCATGAAAATAAAGGAATACTAAAACCCATTTTTGGTCTTTCAAAAAACTTGGATGGGATGTAGCGTTCCAGAACCTTCTTTAAAAGATACTTGGTGTGGCCTTCTCTCAATTTATACTCCAACGGTAATTGGAGAGCAAACTGAACCAAACGGTGATCCAGGAAGGGTTCTCTGGCCTCAACTCCATAATGCATGGTAGCCCTGTCAATCTTCATCAGGTAATCATTCGGCATAAGGTATTTCAAATCCCACAGCATAAATAGCTCAATGGGGTGAATCTTTTCTACTATTTCCGGTGAAATATCAAAATGAAAAGGTATGGATCCAGTAACACTATCCAATACGGTTTGCTGCGGAGCCGATGATACACTGTTTGAATAGAAATCCAACCACGTACCACTTTTCAACAATTGGCCCAGTTTGCTGAATTTATTTCCCAATTGACCAACAGGCAAACTATTCCCAACGGTTTGGAAAATGGTACCGCCCATTTTTCGGAGTGGCTTGGGTAGTGAGAAAACGCTGTTCCCAATTTTCTCAGCACGTTGATACGATGGGTATCCTCCAAACAATTCATCACCACCTTCCGATGACAAAACAACTTTCATGTTATTCTCTTTTGCGACTTTAGTAACCAACGCAGTTGGTATCCCTGAACTATCATAAAAAGGTTCATCGTAAATATTATAAAATGCATTCAGCTCTTCCTTGGCCTCCCGCAAACTCAAAATTCGTTCGGTATGATTCGTTCCAAAATAAGTAGCAATCTCTTTGGCAAATGGAGCTTCATTAAAGGCATGATCCTCAAATCCAATGGTGAACGTATTCACCTTTCCAAAATGCTTTGACAACAAGGCCACCAACGTAGTACTATCAACGCCACCGCTTAAAAAAATACCAACCGGCACATCAGATACCATTCGGTAGGAGAAGGATGAAATCAGTAACTCTTCAAGTTGGTCTACTAGTTGTTTCTCCGTTAATTGTGTTTTAGGCTCGAGCACAAAATCGCAAGCGTCCCAATATTTTATCAACTCAATGCTTCCTTTCGAAAATTTCAGATAGTGACCCGGAGGAATTTTCTTTATTGATTTAAATAACGTGTTGTTACCAACGGTATAACCAAATGCTAGAAACTCACCCAGCCCAACATTGTCGATACCTTTCGTATTACCTGTATTGTGAAATGTCTTTAGTTCACTTGCGAAAAGAATATTTTCGCCATCAAAATCATAATACAGTGGTTTAACCCCAAGACGATCGCGCACCAGGTATAATGCTTCTGACCTTTTATCATAAATCGCAAAAGCAAACATCCCGATCATCTGATCAATCACTTTGATTCCCCACGCGTGAAAACCTTTGATCAACACTTCTGTATCTGACTCCGTTTCGAACGTATATCCAATCGCTATTAATTTCGTTCGAACCTCGCGAAAATTGTAGCATTCTCCATTGTAGATGAGAACAAGGTGCTCAAACAAAAAAGGTTGATTGGCGCTTTCCGATAAATCAATTATCGACAACCGATTATGCGCAAGTCCAACACCCTTCTCAAAGAAAAACCCTGACGCATCGGGCCCACGATGATTAATTGTTCTTTGTAACAATTGAAGATCCTCAACTGTCAAGCTTCGATTTACAAAACCAGAGATTCCACACATGATATCCACTCCTTTTCGTTTTTCCCTTCATTAAACTCTGCAATTCTACCTTGGCCACTTGCTGCGTACTTTTTTGAGATATCTTGGTTCGATAGTACCTCTACAATTGATTCAACCCAAATTTTTTGTGCATCCAGACCCTCCTCCCATTGAGGTATCAATACTCCATAGTTTCCATAGTGCGGATATTCTATCGTCTCATCACGTTTCATTCCATCGGTTAATAATTCTCTCGGCCCATACGGACAATCCACTGAAATGACTGGCAACGCACAGCACATTGCTTCGGCTAGCGCGTTTACAAAACCCTCGTGCTTTGAGGACAACACAAAAACACTAGCGTTATACAAATACTTAAATGGATTTTGTTTATATCCTAAAAAAACAACATCGCAATCCTGTTTAAGTGAAGCAGTATCCTCCTCAGACCAGAAACTCAAATTCATCTTTTTACAAAGATCAATAAGTACTTTCTTTTCCTTTCCGTCCCCAATTAAAACAAGACGTGATTCTCTCTTTCTCTTAATCTGCGCAAATACCTGAATAAGATTGGCATGTCCTTTTTCGATTGTCAATCGACCATGATTGACAATTACCGGCACGTTAAACATTTTCTTTTCCTCATCGGAAATAGGCTGGCGGGCTAGCTCCATGATTTTGTGAAGATTGTATGCGTTGTTGATTACTTGTATTCTATTTTGAATATTATACACGTGTTCAAGCTCCTCTTTAATTCCATACGCGGGGACTGTTATCACTGTTGCGCGACTATAAAAATATGGAATCAAAATCCGATGCCTGATAAATCCTTGCACTCCGCTAATATTCTGATCATACTTTTTTGATCCTCTTATACATAAAATTGTTTTATCCCGTACACGGGAAAGAACATTTATATAGTCTGCCCCTTCGAGAAAGCTAATGGAAATTTTGATGTCATTTTCTTTCTTAATCTTTCTTAATCGATGCACCCTTCTAAAAAAGTTTAGAATTTTTTCAATTAAAGTATTGCCTTTAGGAACATTTAAATCCAAAAGCTCGCCACCCAATTGATAATTGGCCATTTTATCCTTATTAAAGACAACATTGATTACTGAATATCGTCTTCCCAACAATACGCTTAATTTTGAAAAGCTTTCTTGAGCACCTCCAAAATCAAGATTAGGGATAAGTAGTAAAATCCTCATCGTTATAACGGAGTCAGGATTTTTTTAAACACAGCTAGAAAGTTACGGCTAAATAAAATCGGTGGATGAGCCTTGTAAGCATTGACACCATACCGCATCGCTATGCTTCGATTTCCTTCCAGCACATGATGAAGTGCAATGAAACAAAATTGTTTTGATTTAAAACGATTATAAGATTTCGAGTAGTACTTCATAAAAATTGAATCCTGCTCAAGATTTTCAAGCACAAGTATTATAGCCGATTCAACAGTTTTAGAATTAAGTCTATTTAAACTTCTGGACTCATGTTCAAATGCTACGCACGTCACTGTATTAACAGAATGAATCTTAAATCTTGCCGCAATACGCAACAATAAACACCAGTCTTCCGAAAGAACAGCTTTTCGATTCGGAATAAACATTAAATCTTGGCTAAACACATCTTTGCGAACAAAAATGCAGTTGAGTGTTAATCCATTCTCATTAATTAATTCAGCATTGATATTATGAAAACTCTCGATCCTTAAAATCACCGAATTATCTTCCTCCCTAACAATTTCAAAACCAGTTGTGAGTGCTTCAGGAAAGGATACTTCTTGGAGTGAGCGAAAAGCGGTTTGCAGATGGTTGGGATTTTGACAATCATCTGAGTCAAGAAAGTTTATATATTTTCCATTTGAATTATTTATCCCAAAATTTCGAGCAAGACTCCGCTCTCCATTCTCTTTAAAGAAATATCGGATACGCGGATCCTTAAAACCTTCCACAACTTGCTTGGTGCTATCCGTGCTCCCGTCATCCACAATAACCAATTCAAAATCTTCAAATGTTTGACTTAATACAGATTCAATTCCTTTTACTATTCGATCGGCCCGATTGAAGGTAGGCATTACGATTGTGAAAAAAGGATGGCTATTCATTCTGAAAATAGTTTTTCTTTGGCCTGCATAGCCGCTCGTGAATTCGCATCCACCTCTTCCACTAAAAAAGATTGGTGTTGTTCATAGTTCACTATTACATTATCCAAACAGGCAACCAATGAGGATACTGCGAAGGGCTCCTCCACTAACATCCCTCCCTTTGGAAAGTATTTGGAGACCTCAACAAGTTTCTGTGATATTCCAAGAGAAATAGGAACAACTCCTAATATCGCACCGATAATGACACCATGTGCTCGTGCTGATATAACAACATCCATTGAACCCAATGCATCTAAAAAAACAGTCATCTCATTCTTGTCAGGGTGCCAGGTTATGAAATTATATGCAGCGAATTCTTTGGTATACGCAACATCATGGTTGTGATCAAAAGAAAAAAATGTAACATCGACACCCTCTAGTTGTTTTACAAATTGCTTTATAACATCAAATTTTTCCAGAATGTCGTGGGGGAAATCCTGCAAGATAATTCCTATTTTACCTGTGTAAACTTTCTCTTTTTGCACTGATCTGGTTGGATGCCAGTAAGCTGTTAGAAATGCTAAATCCATAAAATCCATTTGCAATCCAGGGAATTTATGATCAACCAAAAACCTAGCACTCTTTTTATCTCGTACGCCAAGAATATTAAAATCACCAAGCATCGTCATGTGGCGCATCAATAATTTAGCGTCACGAGAATAGGGGCCAATCCCAATGCCCAACCCAATTTGCAAATCACTTGTCAATCGATTTGACTTTTTAAAAATTCTTCTTATCCATCGATCCAACCGATGCACATTTTGAATTCCTAGTCTCCTGGAAATAAAATTCAACACAGTAAAAGCAAGGCCGCCATGA
>JBGTGG010000481.1:0-4184 GCA_041746855.1 Cyclobacteriaceae bacterium
TTTACAATTGTTGAACAGACAGCAACCTATCCTGGTGGAATCACCGAATGGCATGATTTTGTTGCACAAAATTTCCAATATCCTGCACAAGCACGAAGGTTGGGAGTTGAAGGAAAAGTATTTGTTAGGTTTGTGGTAGAGAAAGATGGAACGCTTGGGGATTTTGAAGTATTAAAAGGAATCGGTGCGGGTTGTGACGCGGAGGCGTTGCGGGTAATGGCACTTTCAAAACCTTGGAATCCCGCCAAGCAGCGTGGGGAAGTTGTTCGTCAGCGGATGGTAATGCCCATTATTTTTAAACTTTCTCCAACTCTTCAAGAAACTATTGATGCAGATGCAAGCGTAAATGATAAATCATTTATGGTGCAAGCCATGTTTGTTAAAAAGAATGAAGGAAAATTCCAAGTAAAAGGAACTGTAATAGATTATGACGGAAATCCGGTATCAGGGGCTAACGTTGTCGAAGGTGGCACGCACAATGGAACCGTAACTGACGATGACGGAACTTTTACATTCACAACATCCAACTCAAACAGTAACCTACACATCTCTTTCATCGGTTACAAATCCATAAATATGGATCTAGCTAAAATGCAATTAGATAGACTCACCACTACTAAATAAAAAGTAAATTAGTGACTCACCATATTCATGTGGTGAGTCGTTTTTTCTTAACTAGGTAAAAAGAGCCACAAAGTTTCACGAAGAATACTAAAAATTCATTTATGAAATCCGTTTTCGGAATACTTACTGTTCTTGTCTTTCCGTTTATTTCCAACGGACAAAAAATTGCCACTACCTTTCAGAACGCCACCAAAAACCAAGGCATCCGAATCGAACAATTGGACAGCACCTACCAAAGTGCACTAAATGACGATAGTACGAAAGCTGTTTTCATGGGTCAAGAGAAAGAATTTTACGAGGGATATGTCTCCATGCTACAGGCTTTAGGAAAACACCTTACTGCAAACAATTTCAAGTGGGATAAAACTACCCGCTGCTTTAACAGGATTTACTTTAACAAAGATGGAGAAATCGATTACTTCCTATTTAATTTCTATCCCGGCCAAATAGAACCTGATAAAGAAAAAGAATTCGAAAAACACCTCAGCTCATTTGTAGAGTCGTATACATTCCCGTTAACTGCAAAGAAGGATTTTGCGCAATGTAGTCCGGTGACGTATCAAGCGAAGGCCAAAAATTAGAGAAAGACAAGAGTTGCATTGTTACACGTTAGAAGTTTCAGGTTTCCGCAAATTTGAAACTTGTAACCTGAAACAAAGTGAAATTATTGTCCAAGTACTTCCTCCAACTTCTCATGCAATCCTGCTCCGCGCAAATTCTTGCCAATAATTTTCCCTTCGGGATCCAATAATAAAGAGAACGGTATCGCAGTAATGTTATACGTCTTTGCAGCTTCTGAATTCCAGAATTTTAAATCTGAAACATGCGTCCACGTAAGTCCGTCTTGCTCGATGGCTTGTAGCCAATCTGCTTTGGTACGATCTAAGGAAACACCATACACCGTAAAACCTTTGTCTTTATACTTATTATATGCGGCCACAACATTCGGATTTTCTTTTCTACAAGGACCACACCACTTCGCCCAGAAATCAACCAGCACATATTGCCCGCGAAGCGATGAAAGCGGAACTACTTCCCCTTCCGGATTGGGCAATGAAATTTCAGGCGCAACTTGTCCAATGGCCAAGAGCTTCATGTCTTCAACAGAAGAAACAAAGCTTTGTGCGTGTTTATAGTTCGGCCATTCCTTTTTTAAAATATCCGCTACTTTTTCATATGTACTAAAGAAAGCATCTTTATCCTGAAAAATACCACTTTGCAATAAATTGATCACACCCATAGAAGGTGATTTGTCTATCAGTAACTGTGCGACACTTTTCAATTCATCATTATGTACTTTCATGTATGCCGTCTGAATCTCCACCATTTTATTTTGATCACCTGATTGCTGTGCAGTAGTAAACGCAGTAGCCAGTTCCTGTGCCTTAGGATCTTTGGCAATATCGGCAACCTGCTGTTGCACTTGCATGACCAACTCAATTTCAGGAGAACCCTTAATTTCACGAAAGCCATTTTGATTGCTTCCATCCACGTTTACTTCCAAATCACTTTTGAATAAAATCAAATCCACTTGTTGACGATCATAAAAATTAATGCGGTAATAACCGGGTTCAGAAAGTTTTACTTTTTTGCTAAAGGTGCCGTCCTGATTTACGGTAATCTGTTCCTCCGGTCCCAGCTGGCCCTCCTGGATTTCAGCAATCTTTACAGCCGTTCCGGAAGGATTTGAAATTTTTCCACTCACCGTTACTTCCCATGTAGCGGGTTCCGATTCGGAATCCTCATCCTTCTCCGATACAGATGAAGATGAACATGAAAGTACAATAGCAACTAAAGCAACTCCAACAAATCTATTTTTCAATAATTCCATACACGTAATCAATTTCATTTTTAGTAAAACCGTTCGGTTACACTTCATTTAATTTTTCGGTAAGCAATTGAGTCGTCAGTTTTGGGTCTGCCTTTCCGTTACTACGCTTCATCACTTCGCCCATAAACATACCCATAATTCCCTTTTTACCTTTCTTGTATTCCACAACTTTTTGGGAAAAATCGTTCAATACACTTTCAACGATTGGCAATAGTGAATTCGAATCACTTTCCTGGATAACATCCAGCGTTCTGGCAGCTTCCAATGGAGTGCTGTTCGGATGTTCACACAAATAGGGAAATATTTTTTGGGTGGCCGCGGAATGACTTACCGATCCCGCTTCCACCAACTTAATTAAATCGCTTAACATCTTGGAAGAGATTGGAATCGTTAGGTTGTCTTTTAAATAAGCCTTCACAACACCCATCATCCAATTGGAAGCCACCTTATAATTGGTGATATAGCCACACAATTCATCAAAGTACGCAGTGATCTCTTTTGATTCGGTTAGTACCTGGGCATCGTATTCGGGAAGATTAAACTGATTCACAAACTTTTCAAAGTACTGATACGGCAACAATGGCATCGCATCCTTTATGGCGTGTAACCATTCATCCGAAACTTCCACCGGACTTACATCCGGATCAGGGAAATAACGGTAGTCATTCATCTCCTCTTTTGTGCGCATGGCAGAAGTACTGCCGGATACAACATCAAACGTGCGCGTTTCAGAAACGACCATTTCTCCTTTTTCAATCAATTCAATTTGACGAACCACTTCATGTTCAATCGCGTGTTGCACATTGCGAATGGAGTTCATGTTTTTGATCTCCACTTTTTTACCGAGTTGGTCCGCATCTTTTAGCTTGACCGAAATATTCGCATCGCAACGTAGTGAGCCCTCATCCATGTTGCCATCACAAATTTCAAGGTAGCGCACAAGCTTTCGTACTTCGGTTAAAAAGGCTCCCGCTTCTTCAGAAGAATAGATAGCCGGTTCTGTAACAATTTCGATTAACGGAACACCTGCGCGGTTATAATCCACAACCGTATCGGTTTCACCTTCGAGGTGCATGGACTTCCCCGCATCTTCTTCAAGATGGATGCGGTTTAACACAATATCTTTTTTTGTACCATCACGCAGCAGAACGGCAACATGACCACCTACTACAATAGGCGTTGTATTTTGTGTAAGTTGATATCCTTTCGGTAGATCCGGATAGAAATAATTTTTTCGGTCAAAAATCTGGAATTGTGAAATCTTGCCACGGCAAGCCAATCCCATTTTAATGGCAAATTCAATTACCTTTTTATTGAGCTTCGGCAACGTACCCGGATGCGCCAATGTGATTACCCCAACATTTCGATTCGGCAATGAACCAAAGGCGTTCGGCTCCGCGGAAAATATTTTCGATTCCGTTAATAATTGGGCATGCACTTCCAGTCCAATTACCACCTGATATTTATTCCGAATAGCTTTTTCCATTGGCTATTTGATCAATTCTTTTGCTTTGGAAATAACAGCATCCAATCCTTCCAGGTTTTTACCACCTGCTGTTGCAAAGAAAGGCTGCCCTCCTCCTCCGCCATCGATTTCTTTGGCCAATACTTTTACCATTTCGCCCGCATGGTATTTTTTTGACTCCATCAACTTATCGCCAATCATTACGGCCACTTGCGGTTTTGAATCAACATTGGCAGCAAGTATCAATAACAAATCTGAAAACTG
>JBGTGG010000482.1:0-17208 GCA_041746855.1 Cyclobacteriaceae bacterium
GTGACTTTCTTTTTAAAAGATGGCCAATCCAAACAAGCCGGCATTCGGCAAGCATTCTTTTTTGGGATTTCAATCATTGTAATTTATACGGTAGCAGGAACGCTTTTCGCATTGGCCTTTGGTGCCGAGGGGTTAAATGCCCTTGCCACACACTGGATTCCCAACCTTTTTGTGTTCGCCATTTTTATATTTTTCGCGCTTTCTTTTTTAGGATTGTATGAAATCAATGCGCCACACCAGTTGGTTAACAAAACCGATCAAGCCGCTGAAAGGGGTGGCTACATTGGTGTGTTTTTTATGTCTGCCACCTTGGTGTTGGTTTCTTTTTCCTGCACGCTGCCCATTGTTGGCAATGTGCTGGTGCTTGCGGCTGGTGGCGAAATAATTAAACCGGTCTTGGGCATGTTCGCCTACTCACTTGCATTTGCCATTCCATTTGCGGTTTTCGCTATGTTTCCCGGTTGGCTTAAAGAGCTGCCAAAATCGGGGGGTTGGTTGAACACGGTAAAAGTTACGCTCGGTTTTTTAGAGTTGGCGTTGAGCCTAAAATTTTTAAGCATCGCGGATCAAACCTATCACTGGGGTATTCTGGATCGTGATATCAACATTGCGTTATGGGTAGTGATTTTTGGCGTGCTCGGATTTTATCTGATGGGAAAAATCCGAATGCCACACGACACTCCGTTGGAAAAAATTGGTGTTCCACGATTGATGTTGGCAATAGCTACCTTCTCCTTTGTGGTTTATCTAATCCCTGGTTTGGTGGGAGCGCCCCTCAAAGCCTTGGCGGGATATCTTCCTCCCATGCATACCCATGATTTTAATTTATTTGCAAAAGAAAGATCCCAAAAGGAAGAGGTATGCGAAGACCCTCTCTATGATGATTTCCTCAACCTTCCACATGGGCTCAGCGGATATTTTGATTATGATCAGGCATTGGCTTGTGCCCGCGCAACTAACAAACCACTTTTTATCGATTTTACCGGCCACGGTTGCCCCAACTGCCGCGAAATGGAAGCGGTTGTGTGGTCTGACCCTGAGGTTTTGAGACGGTTAAAGGATGACTACATCGTTGTGGCGTTGTACGTTGATGACAAAACAGAAATGCCCGAAACAGAATGGTTTACATCCAAACATGATAATAAAATCAAGAAAACAATTGGCAAAAAGAATGCTGATTTACAGATCTCAAACCTTGATAATAACGCCCAACCCTTTTACGTATTGGTGGGGGAAGACGAACGGGTTTTGGCCTGGCCGTACGGTTATAACCGCGAAGTTTCTGATTTTGTTGAGTTCCTGGAAAGGGGGAAAAGGAAGTTTGAAGAACTATATTAACCACCGCTAGCTATCCATCAGGCAGCCAGCGTTTTGGATTATTAAAAGAACCTTTTATATTTGAATTAAAGTGGCTGTACCTTTTTAGGCTAATGTCCTATTTTTTAAGCTGATAAACTGATGGTTTCATGTTTATCTTTGCCACTAATTTTTTAGACTAGCCCTAATGGCATAACACATTAAAGAATGGTAAAAAAGATTTTTGTAGGTACCCTCATCCTCATCGCGACAGGTGTTGCGCTTTATTTTGGTTATCATGTTACTGCCCCCAATAAACTGGAGGCTTACGTTCCACTGGAAATTGAAATTGAAATTCCAGAACCCACCATGCTCTTCAATATGATCGTGGATAACGACATTGTCATTGAGGACAAAATCAATCGCAATGAATTTTTAGGGGATATCTTGATGCGACACAATGTTGCTCCCGGCATTATCCATCAACTCGCGCTGCTGTCCAGAAATGTGTTTGATGTACGAAAAATCTCTACGAACAAAAAATACACACTTATTTGCAATGATGATTCGCTCCGTACTGCAAAAGCATTTGTCTATGAGCCGAATCAAATTGATTATGTAGTGTTCTCTTTTCAAGATTCGCTTCGTGTTGAAACGCACAAACGTGATGTTACCATTGTGGAAAACAGCATTTCCGGAGTGATCAACTCAAACCTTTCACAAACCATCGAACAATTGGGCAATAGCCATGAGCTCACCAATAAATTTGTTGACATCTTCGCATGGCAAGTTGATTTCCAACGCTTGCAAAAAGGCGACAAATTCAAATTGATCTATGAAGAGAGCCAGGTAAACGGGCAAACCGTAGGCATCAATAAAATTATCGGCATACAGTTCAACCATTTCAATAGTGATTACTATGCTTTCCCATTCGATCAGGGAGAAGGTTTGGATTATTTTGATGAAGATGGTAACAGTTTGCGAAAAGCGCTTTTGAAATATCCAATCGAGTTTACCCGCATTAGTTCACGGTATACACAGAGCAGATTTCATCCAGTTCAAAAAAGATATAAAGCACACCTCGGCACCGACTTTGCTGCTCCCACCGGCACCCCTATCCGGTCAGTTGGCGATGGCATTGTGTTGGAAGCACAATATAAATCTGCCAATGGCAACTACGTAAAGATCCGACATAATTCCACCTATACCACACAGTATCTTCATATGTCTAAAATTGTAGGCGGTGTAAAAGCCGGTACAAAAGTTAAACAAGGACAAACGATTGGTTTTGTGGGAAGTACCGGACTGGCAACAGGGCCACATCTATGTTATCGCTTTTGGAAGAATGGTGTGCAAGTAGATGCATTACGGATTGAATTGCCTCCATCTCAACCTATTCATGCAGATTTCCTGGCACCTTATGAAGATGTTAAGAAAGCCATGATCGACAAGCTCAACCAAATTTCCTATCCGGTTGAAACGGTCGATGCAATCGCCTCCCTGAATTAAATTCGAATTCTGAATTAGGAAGGATACTTTTCTTTACTTTTTTTTGTTAGAAGTAAAGAGCAGTAACTTCCCGCATGATCCGATTTTCGCTATCCATCATCCTCCTTTTACTTTTTACAACCGGGTATTCCCAAAAGAAAGTAGGATTGGTGTTGAGTGGAGGGGCAGCAAAAGGTATTGCCCACATCGGTGTATTAAAAGCCCTTGAAGAAAACGAAATCCCCATCGACTACATAGTAGGTACTTCGATGGGAGGAATTGTGGGGGGATGCTATGCGGCCGGTATGAGCCCCGACCTTATCGAACAAATTTTTCTTTCGAATGAATTTTTAGGGTGGATCAACGGGGATCCGGAGGAAGGGTTCAATTACTATTTTAATAAATCGGATGATAACCCCCACTTCTTAAAAGTCCAGTTTTCACTTGACTCAACGTTCAACGTGCAGGTAAATCCATCGCTGGCAAGTGATGTAGCCCTGAATTTTGCAATGGCGGAAAAAATGGCTCAGGCCTCTGCAATAAGCAAGGGCAATTTTGATAGTTTGTTTATTCCTTTGCGTGTGGTTGCCGCTGAAGTTTTCACGCAAACCGAAGTCGTGTTGCGCGATGGATCATTAAGTGATGGATTACGCGCCACACAAACGGTTCCATTTTTTTATGAGCCTATCCGGGTGAATGGACAATACCTTTTCGATGGCGGGGTCTATAATAATTTTCCTGTAAGCGTTATGAAAAAAGATTTTAACCCGGATGTTACTATCGGTGTAAACGTTTCCACCAAAATCTACAATGAATATCCATA
The DNA here is from genome assembly GCA_041746855.1 of Cyclobacteriaceae bacterium. Lineage (GTDB taxonomy): Bacteria > Bacteroidota > Bacteroidia > Cytophagales > Cyclobacteriaceae > JBGTGG01. The sequence goes on from JBGTGG010000482.1 coordinate 3,608, forward strand.
CGGTATGGATGATAAATTGATCAGCAACTCTTTGTTGTATCTATTGTTGGATAAGTCCGATCCTACATTGATTTCCGATTCCGGGGTTTTTATTCAACCGAATTTAAAAGGCTATACTTCTTTTGATTTCCGGAGGGCAAAAAGTTTAATTGATAGTGGATATGCCCAAACCATTCGTCAACTCGATGAAATAAAAGCAAAAATCCCGGGCCGTATTACCTGCGATGAAGTTGCTGCCAAAAGGAACCGGTTCAATGATCGAAACGTGCCGTATCGATTCAACAAAATCGAGTTTACGGGGTTTAGCCAGAAGCAACAAAACTATATCAACAGGATTTTTAATGTCCGTAAAAACAAACCCAGGGATTTAACCTATTCTGAAATAAAAAAAGGATATTATAAATTGGCATCGGAAGACTACTTCACAAATGTTTATCCCAATATAAATTACAATCCTATTGAGAGTGCGTTCTCCCTGAACCTAACACGAAGGCCACAGAAAAATTTTCAAACTGAGCTTGGCGGTGTAATCGCAACACGCGACATCAGTAACATTTTTGTGGGCCTCAATTATTATGTGTTCAATAATTTCCTAAACCATTTCTACCTCGGATTATTTGCGGGTGATTTTTACAAAGCAGCTGAACTAAAGGCTCGAATTGATTTGCCTTTTTCCAATCAGCTTTTCATTGAACCTGCTCTTTCCTACAACAACCGAAACTATTTGGAAAACGATGATTTGTTGGTAGATGCAGACCCCACCGTACTTACTCGTGAGGATAGAAATTATGGTGTAAATATCGGGTGGCCACTCGGCAGAAGGTTTAAGACCACGGTTTCTTTTAATGGGATGAATACACGGGATCGCTATTCGAACCGCGACTTTTTTATTAGTAGTGATACACTGGATGTTTTGCGCATTAGCGGGGGATCGCTTGGTTTTGAAATGTCTTCGAACACCTTGAACCGAAAGCAATACGCTTCTACCGGAAGATCTTTTTCACTCGCTGGCACCTATTTTTTTGTGGAAGAAAACCACACACCTGGAAATACCTCCTTCCAACAAGGAAATTATAAAGCCTCGCATAAATGGGTTCAGTTACGCTTGAAAGCCGAACACTATTTAAGTGAAGGATGGTATAAACCAGGCTATTACATCGAAGGTGTGCTTTCTACCCAGCCTGTGTTTCGAAACTATTATGGTACCATTATCAACGCACCAGCATTCTACCCACTGCAGGATAGTCCCACCCTTATGTTGGAAAACTTCCGTGCTTTCAACTATATGGCCGGAGGTATTCGAAATATCTTTACCCTCCGACCAAAACTCGATTTTAGATTAGAGGCATACGTATTTAAACCATTTGAATACCTGCAACAAGGGCCTGATCAAGATGTGGTTTTCAATTCGGATTTCTCTACATTTTATTTTGTTGGGACAGCCGGCTTAGTATTACACTCTCCCATTGGGCCGGTCAGTTTAAGTTTTAACTACTACGATGACGAACAGAACCGGTTTGGGGTGCTTCTTCACGCTGGGTTTCTGCTGTTCAACAAGCATCCCTTTGAGTAGTCTTTCCCCGTATTGCTAATCTTTTAATTTTCCTCCCGCTTAACTATAATAATTATAACCCGGTTTTAAATTTTTTAGCTAAGTTTATCCTCTAAAACTATAATTCACTGCCTTCGATGATACGATATCTACTAAGCCTTCTTTTAACTGCTTCTTGCCTTATATCCTCCGCTCAAACTGTTCAATGGGCAAGCACAGTTGTTGAATTTTCATCTGAATTGACCCCGATCCAATATTCAGCAAAACAGGCACTGGGAAAACCAAATGTATTACCAGCCGGTGGCCAAAACCCGAATGCATGGGCCCCTGACAAACCGGGGAGAAAAGAATTCCTAAAACTAGGTTTTGAAAACGCAATTAACATCCGGCAAATTGCCATTGCTGAATCCCATAACCCAAGTGCGATTTACCGTGTACTTGCGTATGATGTTAGTGGAAAAGAGTATGTGATCAATACATTGAACCCGATGTCAGTTCCCCTTAAAGGAAGGATGCTTAATCTTTTCATGGAAACAACACCGTATAAAGTTGCCGCAATAAAAATCGAGTTTGATGGTGCGGCCATTGGTGAGTATTTTGGTATTGATGCAGTGGCCATCTCCGATTCCAACTTCCCCATCATTGCCGACATCCCAAAACCACTCTTGCTGGCATCTGGAATTGTAATAGAAGCCCTCGATGAAAATGTGAACAGTGAGCAAAGTGAACTGAATCCGCTCTTATCCCCTGATGGAAAAACATTATATTTTAGTAGAAGAAACCATCCTGGTAATGCCGGTGGTGTAAAAGACAAAGAAGACATCTGGTTTTCTGAGTTGGACTCTGCTGGTCAATGGCAACTCGCAAAAAATATGACGCAGTTCAACAATGAGTACCCAAATTTTATCAGTACCATTAGTTCTGTTACCCCTGACGGTAAATCAGCAATTATCCTGTTGGGAAATAAATACCTCGCCAACGGAAAAATGCAGGCAGGCGTTTCCATCAGCTCAAATGTTGGTGGCGTATGGTCTTCTCCGGTTGCCTTGAACATAAAGAACGATTACAATTTCAATGAGAAAGCAAACTATTTCATTACCAATAACCGACAAACCTTAATTATGTCCGTGGAGCGGGAAGATTCGTATGGAAGCCGTGATTTGTATGTAAGTTTTCTTCAACCCGATAGTTCATGGTCAGAGCCCTTGAATTTGGGGGATGTTATCAATACTGCAGACGAAGAATCTGCTCCCTTTCTAGCAACTGATGATAGAACATTGTACTTCTCTTCAAAAGGCTTTAGCGGATATGGCAGCAGCGATATCTATGCATCAAAAAGATTGGATGACACCTGGACAAACTGGTCTGATCCCGAAAACCTTGGGCCTGAAATAAACTCACCACTAGAAGATTTGTTCTTTAACATACCTTCCAATAGCGAGTATGCGTATTACTCCAGAGGAGTGACAGAAACCAATACTGATATTTATAGGGTGAAGCTGCCCATTCTACGCACGCCCGATCCTTGGGTAATTGTAAAAGGTAAGGTTGTTGATGCTCAAACAGGAGAGCCGCTAGCCGCAAAAATTATTTATGAACGATTACCGGATGGAAAAGAATTAGGAATTGCACAAACCAACCCCACTACAGGTGAATATGAAATTCGACTACCAGCAGGAAGCATGTATGGTGTACGTGCCGAAACAAAAGATAAAATCAGTGAAGGACAAAACCTTGATTTGAGAAACATCACCAACGATACAGTGTTGGAACACAAAGATTTCTCACTTGATCCGATAAAAGTTGCGGATATTAAAGAAAACGTGGTGATCTCCCTCAATAATATTTTCTTTGATTTTGATAAAGCAACGTTGAAGGCAGAGTCATTTCCTGAACTTGACAGGCTTGTAAAAACAATGGGCGAACACGGCACCATGGTCATTGAAATTGCAGGACACACAGACTCCACAGGACCTGATGCTTATAACCTGGGATTGTCTGAACGTAGGGCAAAATCTGTTGCCACTTATATTACCAATAAAGGTGTCAGTCAGGAACGGGTTACAGTTGTGTTCTTTGGTGAAACAAAACCAGCAGAGAGCAACGATACCGTTGCCGGTAGGAAGAAAAACAGAAGGGTAGAGTTTAAAATTATTAAACAGTAAAATTGAACTATGATTCGCTGTAAATTATTCATCATTCTTTCTTTTGCAACGCTTACGGTTTATGCGCAACAACAAGTTGATAGTTTAATTTACGCTGTTGGAAAAGTTGTTAACGCTACAACGAAGGAGGAAATCCCAGCAAAAATAAGTTATCACAGTTTGCCATACGGAAACCGGATGGGCGTTATCAACAATAACGCAACATTTTCTTTTCCTATGTTTGACCAGGAGAAATATTCCATTCTTGTGGAAGCTCCCGGTTTTCAACCCGCCAAATACATGCTTGATCCTGCCACCGCCAATGGTGAAAATCAGGTAGTCCAAAATATTGAGCTTTCCGAGGCGGGTGCTGGTGGCAGTGGGCACGCTGCAGGCCAGGTGTTGATCCTCAAGAATTTGATTTTTGAAATGGGCAAAGCGAAAATCAATCCTGAATCTTTTGCCGAGCTTGACCTTTTAGTTAACATGATGACCGAGAATAAAAATATGGCTATTCAGCTAGAAGGACATACTGACTACTTGGGGGATGCACGACAAAACATGAAATTATCGGAGCAACGCGTGGAGGCGGTTAAAGATTATTTAGTTGGAAAGAAAATCCATAAAAATCGAATCAAGACCAAAGCTTTTGGGGGCACCATGCCACTTTCACAAGACAACACACCACAAGCACACACACTCAACAGGCGTGTGGAAGTTCGGATTCTTAAAAATTAATTGCTCGCATACAAAGGCGATTCCCTTTGCTTGATCTTCGCTAGCTTTTCTAAATAAATATTGTCGGCAGGAAGTTCATATAGGCAAACTTCAATAATTTTTGCCATTTCGATTATTCGTGGTGAGGTATACGACAAGCTTGCATTAAATAAATGATCAACAGCTAAAAAAAACTCTCGCTGATTAAAAGCCAGCACTGAATTATTATATGCCAACAATCCTTCAAGCTGCGAAAGGTCCACATTATTAAATAAATCAAACCGGAAAGGAATACTATTTTTTGCGGATTCGGAATTCTTTGCTTTGTACTCTGCCAATCTTTTTGCTACTACGAATGGGTCTGTTTCAAATCCGTTGATGGGATCAGTCGACTCCAATAAATATTCTTTGCCTTCATCCTCAATCAAGATAAACATATGGTAATTGGTCTCGATTACTCTATACTCAACATCGTAACGCTCCAGGAGAAGTGCGAAAAAAATTGATCCCGTAAGGCAATTGTATTTACCTTTTGAAACAAGGTCTTCGAAAGAAGTTAGTTGCTCATACGACAAAAAGATATCTTTATAAACCTGATTGTATAAATAGTTTATAAAATTCCTTTTCTTTTTAAACGTGATCTCTTTTCGATCCATGCGGGAGACAAACGCATTCATCTTATCAATATCTTGAGATGAGAGGTACTCTATATTCAACAACTCTTTCGCGCTTTCAGAAAAAGGCATCTCCTTGCCCACTGCCATTGCGATGGAAAGGAAAAAGCTTAGTATGAAAATCGTAAAATACCGCATTGTTATCTCAATGTTACCTTAATGTTAACAAACAAAATCAAAATTCATTCGCGTACATATGATTTTTTTCGTTTTACTGACGAAAATCACCTCCTACTACCACTTAAAACCGTCTATTTTGATTTACTTACTGAAATATGGAGAGCATTAGGTACGCTTTTGATCAAATTGTAAAGGGGGCAAAATCCGCCAGATCAGCACCCGTAAACGCGCGGATCGAGCGTTTAAAAAAACTTCGGGAATGGATACACACCAACCGGCTTCTAATTCAAGAGGCGATGTATGCCGATTACAAGAAACCCGCCACTGAAGTTGATGCATCAGAAATCGCGCCCACGCTTTTAGAAATTAAACATGCGCTTCAAAATATCCATCAGTGGGTTAAGCCAAAAAAAGTAGACACTCCGCTCGAAATGTTTGGATCGCGATCATATATTCAATACGAACCGCGTGGTGCATGTCTGATTATTTCGCCCTGGAACTATCCGTTTATGCTCACCTTCGGGCCTGTTGTTTCAGCACTTGCAGCAGGTAATACCATCATCATTAAACCTTCCGAGCTTACTCCTGCTACTGCAGCATTAATCGCAAAAGCAGCAAAAGAAATTTTTGATCCTGAAATCGTTCAAGTGGTTGAAGGCGGTATAGAAGAATCAACGTATTTACTTTCACTTCCCTTTGATCACATCTTCTTTACGGGTAGTCCGTCCGTTGGGAAAATTGTAATGAAGGCTGCAGCCGAACATCTTACTTCTGTAACCCTGGAACTTGGAGGAAAATCACCCACCGTTGTTATGAAGTCGGCACGAATAAAAGAAGCGGCTGGTCGAATTGTTGCAGGAAAATTTTTAAACAACGGTCAAACGTGCCTGGCTCCAGACTACATCCTAGCAGATGAATCTATCGTAGACAATTTGATTGATGAGCTAAAAAATAACATCGGTAAAATGTATGCGCCCGATAAAAACCCAATCGAACATTCCGCAGATTATGGCCGCATTGTAAACGACAAACATTTTGCACGGGTGAAAAGCTTATTAAGCGATGCTGTTGAGAAGGGCGCTGAAATCGTTTTTGGTGGAAATACCCATTCGGAATCGAATTATATAGAACCTACTATTCTGAAAAATGTTTCGCTTCAAAGCTGGGTAATGGAAGAAGAAATTTTTGGTCCGCTCCTCCCCGTTATTCCTTATAAAAACATAGAAGATGCCGTTGGTCACATAAATGCTTTACCGAAAGCCCTGGCACTGTATATTTTTGGTGGCACCAAACGGGAAAAAGGGCAAATTCTTACCGAAACCTCTTCGGGTGCAGTGGTCTTAAATGACTGTGCTGTGCACTTCGTCCAAAATAACCTGCCTTTTGGTGGCGTTAATAATAGCGGCATTGGAAAGTCGCATGGCCACTATGGGTTTCTTGCTTTCTCCAATGAAAAGGCTGTGATGCGGCAAAAACATGGTTTTACTTCTGTGGAACTCTTCTTTCCTCCTTACACACCTTTTGTAAAGAAGGCAATGGAATGGTTTATCAAATTCTTTTAATCGAATTTTAAAATCTTAATCGATTTTACGGTTGTAAATTTGCACTCCCGAAAGGATCAAAAAACTTGAACACATGAAATCGTCATACAAATGCTTTATGCAACGGCATTTAAATTCTGGCGATTCCATGTGATAACTAAAAAAATATTAACACATGAAAAAGACATTAAAGTGGACCGGAATTGTTTTAGGAAGTTTATTAGCACTAATACTCTTGGCTGCAGTACTAGTTCCTGTGCTTTTCAAAGACCAAATTAAAAAAGCAATTGATAATGGCCTGGCCAAATCCGTAAATGCTGATGTCTTGTTTGATGTTGAAAATTTTGATCTGACCCTATTCAAAAATTTTCCAAACGTCACCGCTTCGATGAAAGACCTTGGCGTTTTCAACCGCGCGCCTTTTGAAGGTGAATATCTGTTCGTGGTAAAAAGCATGGAAGTGGAAATCAACCTAAAAGATATTTTGTTTGGTGACCAGGTTAGTATCAAAGGGATCACATTGGTTAACCCGGTGATCAATGTAAAGGTATTGTCGGATGGAAGGGCAAATTATGATATTGCCATTCCTTCAGATGAAGTAGTAGAAGAGGAAACTGGTGATGGTGATTTCTCAGTAGGAATAGACCATTGGGAAATTGTTGACGGTGATCTAAAATACGATGATCAAAGCCTTCCATTCTTGCTGGCGATCCATGGCCTCAACCACACCGGAAGTGGGGATTTTACCCAAGATGTTTTTGATCTCAAGACCAAAACAACAATTGATAGCCTCACCACCGCTTACGATGGTGCCGAATATTTAAGCAACAAACGTGTGACGATGGATATGACCCTCTCCATTAGTGAAGATATTTCAAAGTTCACCTTCAAAGAAAATACGTTCGCACTAAATGATTTCGCCATGAGTTTTAATGGCTGGTTCAAAATGAACGAAAGTGATTACGACATGGACATCGCTTTCAAAAGCCCGGACAATTCTTTCAAGAGTTTGCTTTCCATTGTGCCGGGGATGTACACCGAAAGTTTTAATAACATTGAAACGAGTGGCGACTTAGCGTTTGATGGGTTTGCAAGAGGAAAATACTCCGACACACAGATGCCGGCTTTTAATGTTACCCTGCTCGTAAAAGACGCGATGTTTAAATATCCTGACTTGCCTACCGCGATCACTAATATCAATTTGGATATGTTGGTAGATAACAAAGATGGAATCATCGACAATACATTGGTGCATGTAAAACAATTCCACATGGACCTGGGCGCAAACCCGGTGGATGCAAAAGTATTGATCGAAAATTTACGCGACTACAAAATGGACGCGAATGTGGTGGCAAAATTGAATCTTGAACAATTAAGTACGATGTTCCCAATGGACGGATTGGAAATGAAAGGAACCTACGGCATCAACCTTACTGCGAAAGGTGTTTATGACAGCATTCGCAATATTATCCCCGCTATTAATGCCAACATGACCTTAAGCAATGGCTATGTGAAGTCTTCTGAATTTCCAATCCCATTACACGATATGAATTTTGATGCCTCTGTAAAAAATTCATCTGGTAAAATGGAAGAAACCTTTATTGCTGTTAAAAACTTTACGATGGTAATGGATGAGGAAAAATTCGCTGCTGATTTATTGCTAGAAAACTTAAACGATTACACCTGGGATTTAAATGCAACCGGGGGAATTGATCTTGAAAAGATTACCAAAATATTCCCTGTCGAAGGAATGGAACTGATTGGAAAAGTGAATGCCGACTTGCATACCAAAGGAAAGTATTCTGATCTGGAAGCAGAGCGTTACGATAAACTCCCAACTACGGGAACAGCAACATTGACGGCCTTTAAATATACCGCAAGTGATTTACCTTATGTTGTGACCATTCGCGAGGCCAACATGAGCTTTGATCCGAAAAAAATCAACCTCGAAAAAATGGACGGCACCATTGGCAAAAGTGATTTCAGTGTGAATGGTTCTGTGCTCAACTACATGGGCTACGCATTAGGAAATGAAACCATCAACGGTGTAGTCAATTTCAATTCGAAGCTTTTGGATTTGAATGAATTCATGACAGAATCAACAGAAGAAGAAGAAACCACGGAAGCGTACAGTGTGATTCCGGTACCCAAAGACATCACCTTTACTTTGAAATCCACTATTGCCACGGTGAAAATGATGGACTTCACCATGACAAATGCAAAAGGCGACATCATTGTAAAAGATGGAATCGCCAATTTAAAGAACATAACTTTTGATATGTTGGGCGGAAGTTTTGGTGTTGCCGGTTCCTACAATACCAAGGACTTAAATCATCCGCTGTATGATTTAGCGTTGAGCATCGATAAAATGTCCATCAAAGAAGCCGCCAATTCCTTTTCGATGGTTCAAACGTACGCACCTATTGCTGGTTTGGTCGATGGAAATTTCTCAACTGATTTTGCATTGTCGGGTGAACTCAACCAGGACATGACACCCAACCTGGCCACGGTTGATGCAAACGGTTTGGTAAAGATTATACAAGCAACGTTGAAAGATTCACCGCTGCTTTCCGGTGTTACTTCCATCACCAAACTGGACAACACCAATCAGGCAACGCTTAAAAATGTTTTAATGTCGATCAGCATTTCCGATGGACGATTAGGTGTAAAACCTTTTGATATCAATGTTGGTGAATACACTACCAACATTGCCGGAAGCACGGGGTTAGACGGCTCGATTGCATATGCATTAAAGATGGATGTACCTGCCGGAAAATTGGGTTCGCAGTTCAATTCACTCTTGACACAGTATGGTGCCGGAGGAAACCCGGATGGAAAAGTACCCGTATCCATTGCCCTTACCGGGGATTATAAAAAACCAGTTTTCAATTTGTTGATGGACGAACAAAAGAAACAAGTGGAGACCGCCATTGTAAACGCTGCCAAACAAGAAGGAACAAAAGCGGTACAAGAGGCGGTAAAAGGAACCGAGCTTGAAAAAACAATTGGAACTTTATTGGGCGGAACGAAAACCGACTCAACTAAAACCGACTCAACAAAAGTTGCTGATCCCTTAAACAAAGAAGCGCTCGAAAAGAAAGCAGCTGATGAAGCCAAGAAAAAAATTCAGAATTTGTTGAAGAAGAAAAATAATTAGTTCTAACTACCCGGAAGAAACCTGAGATACTCAATACCCCGATTGCATCGGGGTATTTTTTTTAATAATATTTTCCTATTTTTAGTAAATGATCTAAAAGTAACAAACCGCTAGCCTTTATGAAATCGAAAATAATTTTCACTTCAATTCTCCTTCTCTTATCCCTTTATTCACCCGCACAAACAGCGGAAGAAGTATATGAACACTATCTGGCTTCTGTTAAAAATCTTAAGAATCTCGCTTACAAAATGCATAAGATTGATTCCTTTATGAGTGGAGAAGTATGGGATAAGTATGGAAATTGTGCTATGAAACGTGTTAAGACTGATTCGCTTTTTGGTTTTTACTATAAAGGAAAAAGAGACGATATTGATGATGAGGAGTATTATCTAGGTAAAGAATACTTAATTCTCCACGCGGAAAGCAAATTATACGAAATCCAAACAGAACAAATCCATCGTGGATTATTAGGATATGCTGGAGGACAAATGGTACTAGCCGAGATGGTTCAAAAAATTGAAAACTATAATTCGTTGTCACTGAGTCAAACGGATTCGTCCTATATTTTAACATTTGGATTTCCAGACAATCAAGAATTTCAAATAACCGATAGAATGATGGAGCTGCATGTATTTAAGTCCAACTTTCTCCCCTTCTATAGGTACCATACACTATATGGTTTTGGAGATAAGCAAGTTAACATTGCCTATCTCTCAAAAATGAAAATCAATAATCCTGAATTTGAAGATGTTTTTGAAGACAAGCGATTCTTAGATGGTTATACACTCAAACCAAAAAAAGCGAGTACAAATAAATTACTTACCCTCATTAATAATCCCGCCCCTGATTTTGAGTTAAATGATCTTCAAAATAATCTTTTCAAACTCTCTGATCAATCTGGGAAGATAGTGCTCATTGACTTTTGGGAATTATGGTGCGCACCTTGTATAAAAAGTATCCCACATCTAAATGAAATGGCTTCAAAATATCCAAAAGATAAATTTCAAGTATGGAGCATTGTTTCAGAAAGTAACAGCTTTAAAAAGATTGATACGATGGTCGAAACCAAGGGGATAAATTACGCGGTGCTTTTAGGCAACGAAGAAGTAAAGAAAAAATATTTTGTTTATGGTGTCCCCCTTTATCTGGTCGTTGACCAATCTGGAAAAATAAAACACGCGCAGTATGGTTACACACCAGAGATCGATAAAGTAATTGCGGAACTAGTTCAATAAAACCAAATAAACCAAGATTTTAATATTGAAAGTCTTAATAAAAGAAGAACCCATTTCATTGAACTTTTTGCTAAATTGCACGTGTTGATATTCAAAAAATAACACGTGTATGAACACTAAGCTAACACTCACACTCAAAAAAGAGATTATCGACCAGGCCAAAAAGTATGCAGCGCAAAAAGGCAAAAGCCTTTCTGAAATGGTCGAAAATTATTTTAAATACATCACCGATTTCAAACCGGAAAATAAAACCTCTGCCCTTTCCCCGAGGATAAAAAAACTCAAGGGAATAATGAAAGTAGATTCCAACTTCGATTACAAGGAGGTTTTGAAAGCGGAGAGAAACAAAAAGCATGGGGCTTAAAATATTTGTTGACACAGATGTCATCATTGATTTTTTGATTGACCGACAACCTCATGCCCTTGCTGCATCTCAGATTTTTGATTTAGGCTACAAAAAGTTAATCAAAATTTTTGCTTCTACGCTGTGCATTAACAACGTCCATTATATCGTTAAAAAAGTAATGGGCGACAAAAAAGCCAGAGTGGTTATTGATGAGCTGTTAAATTTTATTAGCATTTTAGATGTCTCCGAAAATGATATAAGAAATGCAATTAAAAGTGACTTCAAAGATTTTGAAGATGCAATCCAGCACTCTGTTGCTGCAAAACAAAAAGACATCAATTCAATAATAACACGGAATACAAAGGACTTTAAAAATTCTGGCATAGCTGTCTTTACACCTGATGCATTTGTTATGATGTTGCAAAACGAATCATAGTCATTACCACCCAACAAAAAAAGCAACCACTTTCGTAGTTGCTCTCTTTATTTCAAATTAGTAATCAACAAATTTTTCAATTCACCTGATCGCCTAATTAATTATTAATCTTGATTTCCTCTCCTTCCTGGTTGAGAAATAAATACTCCGTAATTCCCAAGGAACTATCGGCTACAATTTGTATCCAGCGCTTGTACTTGAAAAACCATTTCACGCGAAGACTGAAAATCCCTTTCGTGAAAAATGAATGCAAATACGGATGAACAGCCAGCACCAACTTCTTCTCATTTTGCATGGTCAGCAAATGATCGATGTTTTGTTCTACCAAATCAGAAATCAAAATGGAAGGGGTGATTTTTCCAGAACCCTGACAACTTGGGCAAACTTCCAATGTGGCAATATTCATCTGCGGACGAACACGTTCACGGGTAATTTGCATCAACCCAAACTTCGACAGCGGAAGGATTGTGTAGCGGGCTTTGTCACCTGCCATCGCATCCTTCATAATCTTTTGGATGTTGCGCCTGTTCTCCGCGCTCTTCATGTCAATGAAGTCCACCACGATGATGCCACCCATATCGCGCAAGCGCAACTGACGGGCAATCTCTTTGGCAGCTTCCACATTCACAGAGATAGCTGTTGTCTCCTGGTTTTCTTCCCGGTTGGACTTATTCCCACTGTTTACATCGATCACGTGCAATGCTTCGGTGTGTTCAATGATGAGGTATCCTCCTCCGCGTAAGCTTACGGTTTGACCAAAAGCACTTTTGATTTGCTTTTCGATTCCATACAATTCAAAAAGCTTGGTTTTGCCCTGGTACAACTTTAGGATTTTCTCCTTGTCGGGGGCAATGCGCTGCAGGAATAACTTTAGTTCCTCGAAAATCTTCGGATCATCGGTATGCACATTGTCGAATGACTCATTCAACATATCACGCAACAAAGCAGAAGTTTTGTTGATCTCACCGATGATCTTATCACGTGGGTTAACACTGTGAATTTTGCCCATACCCTCTTTCCACATGGAAACAAGGTTGCGCAAATCGCGATCAAGCTCGGCTACTTCTTTGCCTTCTGCAACAGTACGAATGATGACACCAAAATTTTCAGGTTTGATGGATGTCAATAGGCGGTTGAGCCGTTTCCGCTCAGCTCCGCTTGTGATTTTTTTTGAAACGCTCACAACGTTTGAGAAGGGTACCAATACCAGGTACCGTCCCGCCAGGGATAACTCACAGGATAATCGTGGCCCTTTCGTGGAAATCGGCTCTTTTACAATCTGGACAGGAATCACAAGATTCTTCGTAAGCTGTTGGCCAATTTTGCCATGCTTATCGATGTCCGATTCTAATTTGAATTTGTCTAGCGTTCCACCTGGAATCCTTTTGCTCCGTGCAAGCTTGGTAAACTTTGTAAGCGAACCGAACTGCGGACCTAAATCCAGGTAATGTAGGAAAGCATCCTTGTCGTAGCCAACATCTATAAATGCTGCATTGAGACCCTGTACCACCTTCTTAACGGTGCCCAGGTAAATGTCCCCGACTGTAAATTGGCTGCCTTCTTCCTCTTGATGAAATTCAACAAGCGTCTTGTCCTTTAAAAGTACTATACGACATCCATTCTGAGTTCCACTAATAATAAGTTCGTTACTCAAAATGTTAAAAAATTAATAAATGAAA
>JBGTGG010000483.1:0-2999 GCA_041746855.1 Cyclobacteriaceae bacterium
CCGACACCAACGGTTTCAACAATGATAAAATCAAAGCCTGCCGCTTCACACAGCATGATTGACTCACGTGTACGGGACGTGACACCGCCCAGTGTACCTCCCGATGCGGAAGGCCGGATAAATGCATTGGGGTCTTTTGCCAGGTCTTCCATTCGTGTTTTATCCCCCAGTATACTTCCTTTTGTTCGCGTACTGGTGGGGTCGATGGTAAGGACAGCAAGTTTGTAGCCCTTGCTGGTAATGAGTTTTCCGAAGGTTTCATTAAAAGTACTTTTGCCCACTCCTGGTACCCCCGTTATCCCAACACGAATGCTATTTCCTGTTTTGGTTGTAATTGCGTTCAGCAACTCACCTGCCTGGGTTTGATCTTCAACACGGGTGCTTTCAATAAGCGTAATGGCTTTGCCGAGCGTAATGCGGTCAGCACGCTCAATACCAACCTGAAATTCCTGATTTGTCAACTTTTGCTGGTTTATTTTCAAAGGCACTATGCTCTATAGATCAATTTAGAAAAGTAAGCTTTAATTTTATAAATTTAAAGAATGCAATCCTTAACCTATACCCCATGAAGAAGTTCTGGCTTGATTGTCTCATTGCAACATTGTTTGTATTTGTTGCCATGTGGGGCATTTATAAAGTGACACAATTTGATGTCTTCAATGCTTTTGATCCTCTTGGAAAAGCTTTGGGAGACATGGAGATCACCGATATCACGTTTTCGACATTACGGTTGGAAGTGCCACCTACCGATGAGGATATTGTGATCGTGAACATCGGCTATCTTTCACGGCCTCAAATCGCGCAACAGATTAGAATGCTAAGCGCGTTGAACCCAAAAGTAATTGGGCTCGACAGTTTCTTTGATTGTCCTGATGGAAGACGGGATTCTATTAGCTGTCCAGAGGCATATGATACTTTAGGTAATCTGATTCTGGCGAATGCTATTGAAGAAGCTGGCAATGTTGTTTTAGTAACCAAGCTATTGCAAACAAAGAAATTATTTGAAGAGGTGGGTGATGCGGAAAGGTTTGATTCCCTTGAGCATTCTGATCCCATATTCATGGAACACGCATATGAGGGATATGCAAATCTTGATACAGATGCGGAACATCAGGAAGATATAAAAACTTGCCGGGCATTTAATCCAACAATAACAATGGAGGACGGTACCGAACAAAGGGCATTCTCGGTTCAAGTTGCCATGCTATATGATTCTGTTAAAACCAAGAAATTTCTGGAGCGCGGAAAAGATCTTGAGGTTATTAACTTTAGAGGTAATATCCCTGATTATCACGGAGCTTCAGACCCGCAGTTTGGAAATCGATATACCTATCTTGAATGGAATCAACCGTTTGACCCATCAAGCTACCTGCCTTCTATTGTTGAAGGGAAAATCGTTTTAATGGGTTTTTGTGGTGCTAATATTGAAGATACTTCTTGGGATGATAAATTTATCACGCCCCTTAATAAGCATTTTGCAGGAAAAACACGCCCGGATATGTATGGTGTGGCCGTTCATGCGAATATCATCTCTATGATATTGGAAGGCTCTTATATAAACGAACTCGCAGAATGGCAGGAATTTGCAGTGGCTTTTATTATATGCTTATTAAATGTAGCATTGTTCTCCCTTATTAATACGAAAATCCCACTTTGGTTTGATGGCCTGTCAGTCTTGATCCAGTTAATACAAATCGTTCTTTTTACTTTTGTGATGATGTATACCATGTTACTGTTTGAGTTTAAGCTGAACTTAACGGTTACGATGTTGGCAATTGCTTTGGTTGGCACATGTTTTGAGATTTATGTAAATGTGCTCAAAGTATTGGCAAGGAGGTACGGAAATCAGAAATGGCTTACCAAACGGAACACGGAAGTATTAAATCCCTAGAATGCTAAAAATTGTTATTTTTACCCTTTAAACCACGAAAAATCGCAAAAACCCAAAATTGTGCACTCGACAAAAGGAAGGTAGTGATACTCCGAGATTGGGATTGAAAGATTTATTAATTAAAATTATTTTAATAATGAAAACTAAAAAGAAAGCCCTCTTCATTGTATTTACCTTATGTACACTCGTTTCCTATGGCCAGGATTATGCATTTAAGGTATTGGCAAATAAGGGAGCCAATGAAGTAAAGTCAGGCGCTGAATGGCACGTAGTAAAAACAGGTGAGACCCTTAAAAAAGAAGATAAGATTAAAGTCTCCGAGAACTCTTATATGGGGTTAGTCCATGTGAGCGGCAAGCCTTATGAAATAAAAAAAGCTGGTGATTATAGCGTTGCTGAATTAGCGGCAGGCATGGGTGAAGGTGCAAGTGTACTTAACAAATACACGGATTTTATCCTTAGCAGTAACTCAGCAGAAGCCAAGAAGAATAGATTGAGTGCTACAGGAGCCGTTCATCGTGGCGATGCCAATGCAATCCGCGTTTTACTGCCCGAAAATCAACACTCAGGTATTTACAACCAATCAGCGGTTATCAATTGGGATGCAAGTAAAGTATCTGGGCCTTATATTGTGACCATCAAAAGCATGTTTGATGAAGAACTTTTCAAGTTTGAAACCTCTGAAAACAGTGTGCAGATTGATTTGAGTGACCCAAAATTAAAAGAGGAAACTGCGGTACTGGTTGAAATCAGTTCCAAAGCGGATCCAAGCCAAGCGTCTAAACAACACCTTATTAAAAAACTCACACCCGAAGAGCAAAAAAATGTAAAGCACTCCCTTGATGAAATTTTAGGTCAGGTGCGTGAGCAAACAGCTTTGAATAAGTTTATCCTTGCTGGCTTTTATGAAGAAAACCATCTGTTCATCGATGCCATTGCGGCCTATGAAGAAGCAATTAAATTGGCTCCTGATGTACCAACCTACCAAGAGGCGTATGATGAGTTCTTGCTTCGGCATGGAATGAACCGGTAAGAGTTGAAATTTTCAAAAAGGTACTCTCGATAAGAAGTCCTTTATTTCAATAAAGTGTGTATCTTTAATGTGCTC
>JBGTGG010000484.1:0-9237 GCA_041746855.1 Cyclobacteriaceae bacterium
GCGAAAGAAAAATTGATGGATCAATCAAAAGTGCAAAAGCCATTGGCGGGGTTGTTGAGCATGAGCGATCCACGGATGGCTTCGCGCGTGCTGGCAGCCGAATATTATTTAAATTTAAAAGGCATCACGTATTCAGAATACCCGGCCAATACCATTTTTAACATGACCGGCAGTTCGTTTGATATTCCGTTCACACCTTTTGGCCCGTATGTGATCGCTGGGTTTTTCTATGCAGTAAAAGCATTGGGGCTCACCGATCAACTGGTAATGGGGTACGACCAGGCGCAAACCCAGCGCATCGTGCAAAAAATCAAGAACGACCCGATCATGAACATGATTGTCAATAAGTATACTGTGAATTTGATCCCCATCAGTTTGGTGGAGGTGCAGCCGGGCTAGTGAACTTCCTTTTGGGAAACCTCGGAAGTTCGTTTTTTTCAAACGGATGCTTTGCTTATTTTTGCGATTCCATTTTTGCCCCCGTAGTTAAATGGATATAATGAGAGTTTCCGGAACTCTAGGTCTAGGTTCGATTCCTAGCGGGGGTACATTTAAATATTATAAAGCCTTGTAATTCAAATAATTACAAGGCTTTATTTTTTTGAGATCCAATTGGGATTTGTTGTACTTTCCAGTGATGGTTCAGCCTACAACTTTGAGTTTAAAGCTTTCGTTGTACCGTCTTACGATCCATCATTTTTATACATTTTGCTACATATTGACGCACTTGAATTTTTAACTACTCGAATACAGAATATAAAATTTCTACTTTAGGATGCAAAGCTGCGTTCGTATGGTCGCTAGAGGCAAAAACCATTCTGCCGCCTATTACTGTTTCATCTACTATCTTAAAAACAAAACCATGATTGGTTGATGGATTTTGAATCATTCCTGATGCAAGCGCAGTTATATCAATATCTAAATAATCTTGAATAGTTGCTGTTGGCTCATCTAATACAACTTGGTTTTCCTCGCTACTAGTGGGCTGTGTGTTCCACGTAACGATGTCTTCAGACCAAGTGGAATTTAGTTTTTGTAATACTGACTGCGTATAAATTAAATTATGAGTGCCGTTAGCTGGTGATGTATGTGAAAATAAAGACAATCGAACGCTTTCTATAGTTGCATTTGAAGGTACCGCTGAAAAATCAAAGCGAATTAATGAGCGTGTAATATTTGGACCGCCACCATACACCATAAAATCTGGGTAAGTACCTAAATTTGTATCTGGATTAGCGGTATAAATAAAGGCGTCTTTTCCATCTGTAGCATCTGGTTGCAAGGTAATTGTGTGATTAACTAAAGTTTTATCATTCTCGTCTTTGCTACATCCTAAGCTTATTAGAAATAAAGTTAGTACTAACAGGTTGACTAATTTAAATGGTTGGGGCATGATGTTGGAAATTTTAATTGTGAATATTAAAGCACTATTGCTCAGGCCAAACATATAGAATAGCGTTGGATATAGCTCAGCAATGCGGGGGGGACAAAATGGGAGACACACTTGTTAGTCACTGTGCGTCTGTGAGTTATATTTGTTGGGTGGCTTGTTAAAACTTAAGAAGGTATTCGCTTAAACCAATAGATTCGGTTAAATCTAATTTCTTTCTAACTCTACTTTTAGCCTTTTTTACACTATCGGGGGCAATGCTTAAAATGTTAGCTATTTCCTTTTGCGAATACCCTATTCTAATTAATGTGAGTAAGCGGATTTCTGATTTAGATAGAGTAGGATACTCTGCCAAAAGCAGGTTGAGAAAGTTTGGTTTTAATTCCTCAAACTTCAATTTAAACTCATCCCATTCGTTTTCTGTAGATAATGAGTTTTCCAATAATTTGAAAATGCTTACTAAATCCGTTTTTTCAATGTTCGCTTTAGCGAATAAAATTTTGTCTTTTTCTTCAAGTTCTTCTGATGCGTTAAGTAGTCGTTTTCTGTTCTCAAGAAGCTCACTTTCTAAATATTCAGCTTTCTTGAGCTTCCTTTTGATTAATACGGTCATAAAATAAGTAAAACCAATGAGTTCAACGATAGCTCCTATTTTAACAAAAGTAAATGCATTACCTGTTGAAATTTGAAAATGAACATCAATCAGTCCAATGATAGTAAACAGTATAAAACATGCTAAAGGTATTAGATAATATTTTAATGCTAATTGCCTGGTTCTTGCTGAAAAGAGTATCATTCCGATTATTAATAGCAACCAAAGCAGTGAGAGTACATTTTCAAAGTAGTGTAAATACTGAATTGAAGAATTATAGAAAGTGAATTGGTAAAGCAACGTACCTCCCAACACTATAAATAAAACGATCTTAATAAATTTATAATATCCGGGAGCAACTATTTGAATTTCTAAAAACTTAGACGTGTAAATAATTAATGATAGCGCCCACAACTTAACCGATACGAATATAAAATGATCAATGATGACCTGTTTAATGCTGAGATTATACAAATAACCTTCTATTCCCAGGTATACGAGTAGCGTGGAAGTTATGTAAAAAATGTAGTAAAAATAGATTTGCTGTCTATAGATATTCCATTGGTAAACATTGATGAATAAAAGACAAATGATTATTCCGTAAAAAACAATACTTACAGTGGTACTTTCATTTATAAAATCGAAGTAACTTTCGATGGAGATTATTTTGGGAGTTGCATCTTTTGTTCTTCCATCACTCGTTGTTGTAATGAGATAGGTTGCTTGCTCATTTGGCGCTAAATCTATTTTGAGATTAGGATTGGGGTTGTTAAAAGTTCGATGGTCTTTTTTTAAGGTGTCTTTTACTTGACTCACTAGTTTTAACGAATGGTCCAGGGTGTCAAGTTTATAGAAAACATAATTTCTATTAAACCGATCATCACTAATAAACATGTAAGATTTGTTCTTATTCTCTTCATTCTCTATTTCCAGCTTTATCCATAAATTGCCTCTGAAGAAGCCAAGGTTTAAATTATCAAAAGATTCAAATCGTACGCTATCAAATTCGTCAATGCTTTGCTTGACATTAATAGCAGCCTTAAATGTGTGGTTTACTTTATCTGTATCGATAGTTGAACAAGACGAGAATAAGAAGATTAGAAGCCCTTGAAGTAAAAAGTAGGGATATACGTTAGTTATCTTTTTCAATTTGTAATTATAAACAATAAATAGAGTTCAATGTTGGTTAATGCCAGGCTTGAAGGCGTGCCGGCAAACAATTTAATAATAAATAATTATTCCTGCCGGCATGAATTGTTCTCCCCCGATTTTAGGTTAAGTCTCGGCATGTGTGGAGGCAAGCACGTGACTTAACCTTCCTAATAGAAAAGGTTTGCAACTTGAAAAAATAGTTTGAAAAATATGAAATGCTCATGGTATTTAACCTCGATCAGAGTTACTCACAGAGAACTCTGATCTATTCTCAATAACGTGGTTCCGAATTTAGGCAGCGTTGATTCTTCATGCTAAAAAAAAAGACAAGATAAAATCCTGTCTTTTTTCGTTTAGTGGTTGTTCAAATTTAATCTCGATCAGCGTTACTCGAAGAGAACTCTGATCTTTTATCATAACCTGATTCCGAATTCAGGCAGCGTTACGGATTTTTCATTCATGTAATGGTTTTAACTCCTTCGCATGGTAGATCAGCTCTTTTCTATTGGGGTTTTCCGCTACTTTGCAGTAGTAGATTCCTTTGAAATAGCGACTGATGATCAATTTTTGATTGGGCCTGATGCGTTCGTAAACCTCTTCGCCCTCTTTAAAATTTAGCTGCATAGTGATGTTTCTTTAATCAAAGTATAAATCAATTCCATTCTTCGTAACCACTCTTAATAATTGTCGAGATCATTTTAAACCGTTCATTCGCTTTTATCGTATTGCGAGAATGTGCAGGAATAATAATGGACTGGCCAACTTCAAGCACTTGCGAGACATCATCAATTATAACTTGGGCCTTGCCATCAATGATTTGGATAAAGGTGTCGAATGGCGAGGTCTTTTCTGTTAATGCCTCGCCTGAGTCAAACGAAACTGCACTTACATTTCCGGTTGTCTTTTTAATAATGGTTTTGATCAGCACAGAGTTTGGGATATACTCAATGATTTCAACAATGATTAGTACTTTAGCTTTTTCTACTTCTGGATTTTCCATTCTAGCACAAAAGTGGTTAAATGCAAATCCTTAACTGTTGTACTGCGCCAACGATTAGTTACATAATTCACTGTTTAAAGGTAGGCGCTACGGTTCGTGTACCTGAAAATCGAACATCTTTAAAATAAAATTGGTCACTTCATTGAAATCCGTGAAAAGTGCAAGTCGCAAATGAAAGTATATAACATTTCTTCCTGCTAAAACACTGAACTTTATGGAACAAAGGGTGAGGAAGATTGCATCGGCTTTACTTCCGGTAGGTAAAAAATTCAGCCCTTTTTGTCAAATGCGTAAAACGATTGATTAAACAGTTAAAAATTCTAAACACAAAATAAAATGAGAAAAATAAAAAATACAGAGAAGATCGTAGGTGCTTTATTGATAGGCGTCACCGTTGGTGGGATCGTAGGTGCAGCCTTGGGGATCCTCTTTGCTCCGGAGAAGGGAAAGGAAACACGAAAAAATTTACTCGCTAAAGGCGGTGATTTTACAGGTGATATCAAGGACAAGTTGATCGCTATGGTGCAGGAAATTAAAAGGGAGACCGGATCGGTGAAAGGTAGATTGGCTCAAGTTTTGGGAAATGGAGTCACTAATATTGAAGAGTCAAAATAGCCCATTGATGTTTCTGAAACGCAGTATGAGAATTGCCGGAGTATTATATATTTCGGCAGTTTATTTTAATATCAAAAGTTTAAGTATTCAAGGATTGCCTATTCCGATCACTCCCGGATTTTATCCATTTCTCCGACATCAGCAGCAGCGCCTCCAATTCGAAAGGTTTAATAATATAATCGTCCGCACCCAGTGCCAGTGCTTTTTTTCTGTCAACTTTTTCTGAATTTGAGGTGCTGAAAATAAAGGGTATGTTATATGTTTTGGAGGTGTTTAAAAGTAATCGCAAGACTTCGTGCCCATCCATTTCGTTCATTAAAACATCACAGATTATTAAATCAGGAACAAACTCAATCGCTATTTCAACGCCTTCTTTTCCGTTATTGGCAAATAGAATGTTGAACCCCTCAAGTTCCAAATATTCGATCAGGTTCTCAAGAATTTCTGTATTGTCTTCGATGAGTAAAATTGTTTTCATAGCTGTAATGCGTTGGCACTACCCATCATAAATTGATAGGTTAAAGCGGTTTCTCCTTCTTTCCATTTTTCTGTTCTTAAAAATTATTCGCATAAAGTTTTGATGCCTTTGATCTAATGATTCTTTTCCCGACCGATAATTGTTTCAACTGAAGCCTTTAGTTTATCGGGCGATTTTCAAGTTCTTCTGGTTGGCACGTGTTGTTAAGCGTTTGTTAGGATCACCTTCATAGCCTTTTCTGCCGATGCATTGCCGAAGACTTGATAGGCCTTTAATATTTCATCCAATTTAAATTGATGGGTAATTAATTCTTCCGGTTTGATTTTTCCTGATGCCACAGTTTTAAGTAGCATCGGTGTAGTGTTGGTATTGACAAGCCCCATGGTGATGGTAATATTTCGCATCCACAGATCCTGAATTTTAAGGTTTACACTTTGGCCATGCACACCGATGTTGGCAACATGCCCACCCGGGCGAACAATACACTGACAAATATCGAATGTAGCAGGAACACCTACGGCTTCTATGGCCACATCAACACCATCTTTTGTTTCCAGCATAATTTTATCCAGGACATCTTCTTCTCCTGAATTGATGGTATGCGTAGCACCCAACTTCATAGCCAGTTTTAAGCGGTTTTCATCCTGGTCAATCATATAGATTTTTGCAGGGGAATAGAATTGCGCGGTCAGTAACGCTGCCATACCGATGGGGCCTGCTCCTACAATCGCAATGGTATCACCAGGTTTTACGCAACCATTGATCACGCCTATCTCATGCCCTGTTGGGAGAATATCACTTAACATGACCAGGGCATCTTCAGCAATGCCTTTCGGAACCGCATATAAACTATTATCAGCATGGGGAATACGGACAAACTCGGCTTGCGTACCATTGATCAGGTGTCCCAAAATCCAACCACCATCTTCACAATGGGCATACAATTGTTTTTTGCAGTACTCACAACTACCATCCGCTGTAATGCAAGAGATAATTACCTGATCACCTTTCTTAAAATTAGTAACCGATGTCCCCACCGCTTCAATAATACCAATGCCTTCATGACCCAGAATAGTTCCGGGTTTTACACTAGGGGTTTTGCCATGCAAGATGCCCAGGTCTGTACCGCAGATGGTGGTCTTTACTATTTTCACTATTGCATCCGTTGATTGTTCAATACCTGGCTTTGGAACTTCTTTCCATTCGATCTTGCCGGATCCTTCATATACAAGGCCATGCATAGTAATAGTGGTTTCTTTCATTTTCACCAGGGTGCCATTGGTTTTATCTGTTCTGATGGGAAGCATTTGCGTTGTCATTTCTTTATTTTTTAGACTGTGGACTGTTATATCATTGATTAGTATAGGCTCAAGTAGCTTAGAACATCAACTCAAGTATTGATGAAGCAGTTAAAAATTTAAATCATTTAATCCCTCATGATGCTATTCGGCAAATTATCTTTTTCAAAAATTTTCATGACATGCACGGGAATGATGTAAAGGATGGAATTATATCATCAAAAAAATTACATCCTTACAAAAAAAGCTTACAGATATCCCACACTCAGTATAAATAGGTTCCATAGGCACCATATTTATCGGATTTACCGTCTACTTGGATTGATTTGTTTGTGCCAAAAAAAGAACCCCTACAAAATTTCCTGGGGGTTCTTCCTTACTAAACCTGTATAGCTAACTTTATTTTGCTCTAAGTCGCTCAAATTTCAAAAGATCAACTAAAGGAGACGGAACAGCATTATAAACTGGACGTTATTTGTTCCATAGATCATATGTTTTCCAGATTACTATTTCGTTTTTGTTTTAATTTCTTGAAGTAGGAAGGGGACAAACCGGTAATCTTCTTGAATTGATTGGATAAATGTGCCACACTGCTATAGTGCAGTTTGTAAGCGATCTCGGTTAGGTTAAGTTCATCATAGAGCAGCAATTCTTTTGCCCTTTCAATTTTATTGATAATAATGAACTGCTGAATAGTGATGCCTTTCACTTCTGAAAAAATATTGGATAAGTATGTGTAATCGTAATTTAGTTTTTCACTGATGTAATCTGAGTAATTTGTCTTGGGCAATTCATCCGTATAATGGACCATTTCAGTAATTGCATTTTTTATTTTCTCAATCAGGATACTTTTCTTATCATCCAATAACTCTAGTCCGGATTTGAGTAGATTTTTCTTTAACGTTTCACGTTGTGATGGAGTAATGTCTTCAAGAATTTCAATAACTCCTAAATCCACGATTACATAGTGTAATCCAAGTTTTAACAACTCTTCTTTTACCAGCATTTTGCAGCGAAGACTGACCATGAATTTAATATACAACTTCATAAAAAATCAACGTTTGCCTATTCAAAGATTTTAAAATGCAAATCTATAGTTAACGCCTTTGATGCTGATGGTAAGGTAGACAAACTATGTCGTTTTCAGTATTTAACCTGTGAAAAGTGTAACATTTTGGTTTTGTTGTGTAAACAATCCATTGTTTTGAATTACGATCTTTGCGGAAAAAGCAAGATAGCATTGCGTGAGCCAGGACGGAGGGCAAGCGGAAATTGGAGTCTAGCGTATGGATGCCAATTATTTAGTGGGCAAGTCTGGCTTTTAGAAATGTCGTGTAGTCAAAGCTGCGCGATTTCATTAGTTTCAATTACTGCCGAGGTTCAAAGTACACACGATCAGAAAATTTAATACTAGTTGGCATTAGTGTTTGTTTAGGAAATTCAGGCTACCAGATAACTATAGGAATACTGTAGCGATCTGGACTGAAGAGGCACCATTATCATGATGGTGCCTTGTCCTTTACCAAATCTGATTAACAACAATGAGATAATTTCAAGCAATGGGTGTAAATACTTCTGATGATAATAAGTATAATGTTGGGACAATGATTTTTGCAAAAAGCAATCCCCAGTTAGCGCTGATTATCAAAAAATATTATCAACGTATTTACTATTGTGGTGTAGCAACCCAACCTGATGGACACCAATTTGCATATTTCGAACGAGAATTGGTTCCACCCGCCAAGGAGTAGTGCATTAAATCTCGATCAGAGTTACTCGAAGAGAACTCTGATCATTCTCAATTAATCTCGATCAGAGTTACTCGTAGAGAACTCTGATCTATTATTATTATTGAATAATCGAGTGCCGAACTAAGCAGCGTTGCTGATCTGTTTAAACTTCCTAACCCTACAACCTCTCCGCCAAAATAGCGATAAATGTTTTTACAGCATCCACATAATTTCCAACCCGGATATTTTCATTCGGTGCATGTTGGTTGTTATCAGGGTTGACGGTGGGTACGCTCACTGCGGGAATGCCCAGTGTCACAACAAAGGGGGAGATGGGAATAGAACCTCCCATCATTCTGATCTGGATAGGCTCTTTCCCAAAGGCATTGACCATTGCTTTGTTTAGCCAGATACCACAATCGGAATCAAAGGGTGTTTGGAATGATCCATATGAAACAGTGGATTGAAATGAAGCAATTCTGGGATATTTCATTCGCTCTTCTTCGGTCGGTTCTTTTTCAACCAGGTAATAACCTTTGTTTTTTATGTGGGTACGCACGAGGTCAATTAATTTTTCAGGATCACTCGAAGGCACGAGCCGAATATCAATTTCCGCAGTGGCCGTTGCTGGTATAAGTGTTCGTGCTTCTTTGCCCACAAACAATGCATCCATGCCTCTAATATTTAAAGTAGGATACTGCAATGATTCCTGAAAGTTGTCCCCGATTTTATCAGGTTCGGCAATCCCAAGAAATTTCTTGATTTCATTTTCATCATCCGGGACCTGTTTGAGGATTTGTTTTTCTTCTTCAGTCAACGCGGCACCTTCATAAAATCCCGGAAGCGTAACCCGGCCATCATCGTCTTTCATCGAAGCGAGTAGTTGTGCAAGGCGCATGGCAGGATTGGGTGTATAGTTTCCATAGTTGCCGCTGTGTGAAGGTTGGCGAGGCCCAAAAACAGTCAAGGTGATTTCACAAAT
>JBGTGG010000485.1:0-37924 GCA_041746855.1 Cyclobacteriaceae bacterium
CCCTCCTCTTTTACTTTTAGTGCTGTTTTCCAAGCTATAGAGTTTTCATCAAGTGCGCCAAAGATGATTCCGCGTTTTCCTTTTAATAAGTTATAGGCCATGTTTGTGAATGTTTTGTAAAATCTAGTGGTACAATATTACAAATTCCTATTGGAATCCTAGTTTTGGGGTCAAATTGATTACATGAACACATCCCCGATTGGAATTTTTGACAGCGGTATTGGCGGGCTCACGGTAGCGCATGCCATCAAGCAGCAGCTGCCCAATGAGAATATTGTATACTTCGGGGATACCGCCCACCTCCCTTACGGGGATAAATCAGAAGCAGCGATTCAAGCGTACTCTATAAAAATTGCAGATGTACTTTTAAAAAAAGGATGTAAGGTAATTGTGATCGCTTGTAATTCGGCATCTTCAGCTTCTTATGAATTGTTAAAAGAATATGTTCGCAAAGATGCCCACGTCATCAATGTGATTGACCCAATGGTTGAGCTGGTGCTTTCAAAATATGCGAAAGGAAAAGTTGGATTGATAGGAACAAAACGAACGGTGCAATCTGATGTATACGGCCGGAAAATTTCTGAGGCAAACAAAGAAATAGAACTAACCTCTATGGCTACACCCTTGTTGGTCCCCATGATTGAAGAAGGGTTTATCAACAATCGGATCAGTCATGATATTATCGAACAATATCTGGCAGATCCTGTGTTCAATGATATTGAAGCATTGATTTTAGGATGTACCCACTATCCCCTTATCAAAAAGGAAATCGATGCATACTTTAAGGGAAAGGTTTCCATTTTAGATTCTTCTGAAGTAATTGCAAAAGCATTAAAAAAATATTTGGAAGAACATAACCTGATCAATTCAAATCCAAACCCTGTTGAACAATTTATGGTGTCTGACTATACGGAATCGTTTGAATCCACAGCCCGGATGTTCTTTCATGCGGCTGTACAACTTGAAAAGCACCCGCTATGGAATTCTTAGATGTACTTTTTATGCCAAAAAATTAAAATTTAAGCCAAAGGATGTAGCCCTTTTGAAAAACACTTCATCCTACACGCTGAAATAGTTTTTTTGAAGTTTCGCTGAATCAGAGTTGTTAGGTATATTCGTGAGCTATAAAAAGTACCCGTTTAAGAAATAAAAAAACAAACCCCAATTTTAGTGAGGTCCTTTATCATCCATCTTTTTTCTATCGCCCTTGTGATTTCTTTTGCGCCCTTAATCGGGTTTTCACAAAGCAACATTGATAGTCTTCAACAGGTTTTAAAGGGAGATCTGCCCGATACATCAAGGGTGAAGACGCTTTTGAACATTACGCATGAGTATCGGGAATACGACATAAAAAAAAGCCTGCCGTTTGCCGAGGAAGCGTTAGCGCTGGCCAAACAGTTAAAAAATCCCTCGCTTGAAGCAAGTTGTTATTTTCAATTAAGCTACCATTATTCTATTACCGGGGATTTTAACACTGCATTAAAGCACGATGATCTTGGGCTTAAAGCTGCAATAGCAAGTAAAGACAGCTTGAAAATAGCCACCGGATATTCCAATGTGGGGGATAGTTATTATAACCTGGGGAAATTTGATGAAGCATACTTTTACTTTACCAATGCTTACAAAGTAGCAAAAGCTATAGACAAACCTCTTCAAATGACCATTGCCCTTTACAATGTTGGTAAAGTTTTTAAAGAACTCGGTCAATATGACCGAGCGTTAAGCCACTTTAAAATATCGGAAAAATTAAGCAAGGAAATTGATGACAAGGAAGGTGAGGCCTATCTGTTAGATGAGTATGGGGATATGTTTATTCGAACCGGCAAGTATGATTCCGCGCTTCTAACGTTGAAAAACAGCCTGGCCGTTTCAAGGAAATTGGACATTGACATCCTTAAACCCAAGACACTCACAAAAATTGCACGGGCGTACAGGCGAAAAAAAGATTTTGAGAATTCATTGGCCTATTATGATACCGCCAACACTTTATATCAAAGTAGCAATAACCAGTATGGAATCGCAGAAGTACGTCTCGGACAAGGCATTATTTTGATCGATCAGGAAGACTATGCAGAAGGACTTCAAAAAGTAGAGGAAAGCCTGGTAATAGCAAAAAGGTTAAATGCCAGAACACTCATCACCCAATGTTACGCTCAATTGGCCCGGCATTGGGAAGAGCTTGGTGATTACGAGAAATCCCTTTCCAATTATAAACTTTACAAGTTGGAAGAAGATTCGATTATCGACCAGGAGATGCAGGGGAAACTGTACCAGGATCAAATCCGCTTTGAAACTGAATCAAAAGATTTTCAAATCGCTGAATTAAACAAACAAGAAGATGCCCGGTTGAGCGAGATGAAAAGACAAGATTTTATTAGAAATATTTTGGCTGTGGTTTTTGCGCTGAGCATGGTGCTTTTAATAACTGTGTACCGAAGCGGCCAGCGAAGAAAAGAAATCAATAAAATACTTCTGCAACATCAGGAAGAAACTGAATTACGGAGTGAAGAACTAGAGCGGCTCAACGCTGTTAAGGATAAATTTTTCTCCATCATTTCGCATGATCTTCGTTCACCCATCAATGCATTGGCAGGCCTCCTCGATATTCTTGATAAAGGTGGGATAAGCGAAAAAGATATGTCTATGCACATCCGCGAATTAAAGACACGGTTCAACCACACCCGAACACTATTAAACAACTTGTTGGATTGGACCTTGTTGCAAATGGACAAACTGAACCTTCAGGCAGCTAAAATCAACGTGAAACAAATCGTAGATGACAATATCCAATTGATCGAATCCATTACCACCAAGGAAATCAAGTTGGTAAGCAAAATCGATTCAGATGTAATTGCTTTTGCCGACTCCAACACTTTTAACCTGGTGGTACGAAACCTGATTACAAATGCCCTTAAGTTTACCGAGGAAGGTGGCCAAATAGAGATTGGCGCCAAAGAAAAGGGGCCTGATTGGCTGATATATGTGAAGGACACGGGTATTGGAATGAGCAAAGACGTTATCAAAATCCTGTTTGATAAAACCGCCCCCTACACTACCCGAGGAACTGCCAACGAAAAAGGCACCGGACTTGGACTCATTCTTTGTAAGGAGTTTGTTGAAAAAAACGGAGGAAAAATTTGGGTGGAAAGCGAAGAAGGTGAAGGAAGCACATTCTGGTTTACACTTCCTAAATCTTAACAATCAAAATCCTACTTTTTAATACAAAACTTACCTTTCCCTAAAATGACTTCTTTAAAACATTGAAGTGTTACATGAATAGCGCTAACTTTGTGCCTTAGAGAGAGCCCATGAGCGACCAAATCCTCCATGAATGCGGAGTTGCCCTTATCCGCTTACGTAAGCCCATTTCGTATTTTATTGAAAAATACGGTCCTACTTACGGACTGAACAAAATGTATCTCTTAATGGAGAAACAGCACAATCGCGGACAAGATGGTGCTGGAATCGCCAACATTAAGATTGATGTTCCCCCGGGCCTTCGGTATATCAGCCGCTATCGCTCCATAAAACCTGCCCCGGTCGCCAATCTTTTCAGGAAAATCTCCAAGAAATACCAAAAAGCACAAAAAGCCGGAAAAGATAAATACCTGGATGAAGCCTGGCTTAAAGCAAATGTTGCCTTCACGGGTGAGATATGGCTCGGTCACCTTCGCTACGGTACCCACGGTAAAAACAGCATCGAGAACGTACATCCATTTTTACGTCAGAACAACTGGAGAAGCCGTAACCTGGTAATGGCCGGAAACTTCAACATGACCAATGTTGATGAACTTTTCGACATTCTGGTAAACATTGGCCAGCACCCAAAAGAAAAAGTGGATACCGTTACCGTAATGGAAAAAATCGGGCACTTTTTGGATGAGGAAGTACAGGGCATTTTTGAACAATACAAAGATCAATATACCAATCCTGAAATTTCGGAGTTCATTGAAAAAGAACTCAACATGGTGCGGGTTTTAAAACGGGCGTGTAAAGATTTTGATGGAGGGTATACAATGGCCGGGATGATCGGTTCTGGAACTTCTTTTGTGGTGCGCGATCCGAATGGAATCCGCCCTGCATACTTTTATGCGGATGATGAAGTGGTTGTCGTTGCTTCTGAAAAGCCTGCGATCAAAACAGCCTTCAATATTGATTACAATCAGATTGAAGAAGTAAAGCCAGGCCATGCGTTGGTAATTGACAAGACTGGCGATTTTGCCCAACACCCGATTATGAAAATCGGTGAAAAAAAATCCTGCAGCTTTGAACGAATTTATTTTTCGCGTGGCAACGACCCCGATATTTATAAAGAGCGAAAAAACCTGGGAAGGTTATTGGTTCCACAAGTATTAAAAGCCATCAACTTTGATTTAAAGAATACTGTTTTTTCTTTTATTCCGAATACCGCAGAAACATCTTTCTATGGATTAATGGCGGGCATTGAAGATTACTTAATTCAACGCCAAAAAGAAATTATCATTGACAAAAAACCTTCGGTCGACACACTGGATGATATTCTTTCTTTTCGTCCGAGAATTGAAAAGATCGTTTTGAAAGATGGTAAACTACGGACCTTCATTACGGGTGATGAACACCGAGATGAAATGGTTTCGCACGTGTACGATACCACCTATGAAGTAATAAATAAAGATGTAGACACTTTGGTGATCATTGACGATTCAATCGTACGTGGAACTACATTAGAAAAAAGCATTTTAAAAATGCTGGACCGGATTGGCCCGAAAAAAATAGTGATCGTATCGTCAGCGCCACAAATTAGATTCCCCGATTGTTATGGGATCGACATGAGCCGAATGAAAGACTTTATTGTTTTTAGGGCGATGGTAGCACTCTTAAAAGAACGTGGAAAAGAACATCTTTTAGGTGAAGTCTATGATAAGTGCGTATCCGCAGTAAAAAACAAAGTCCCTGAAAATTTTGTGTTAGAATTATACAATCAATTTACGGAAGAAGAAATCAGTCAAAAGGTTTCCGAGATTGTTCGCCCCTCCGATATAAAGGCCGAAGTACAAGTTGTATTTCAAACTGTAGAAAATTTACATAAGGCCTGTTCCAACCACATTGGTGATTGGTACTTTACCGGTCAATACCCCACTCCCGGAGGGATGCGGGTAGTAAATCAAGCTTATGTTAATTACATGGAAGGAAAACTCGTGCGGGCTTATTAAAACTTAACATGCCCGCAGCCACCAGCCTTACTCAAAACGCAGGTTACTGTGGGTAGTAAATTTTTAGTTATTTATTTTTAAAGAAGCCGCTCTCTAGCGGCTTCTTTATTTTTACCCCTTTCCAAACATTTGTATATTCGACAATAGAAAGAAAAAAGGAATTACATGAACTATTGGTTAATGAAAACTGAACCCAGCACCTACTCCTGGGTCGATCTGGTAAAAGATAAAAAAACAGTATGGGACGGGGTGCGTAATTTTCAGGCGCGCAACAATTTAAGCGCAATGAAGAAAGGTGATCGTGCGTTTATTTACCATAGCATGTCGGATAAATCAATAATCGGGATTGCTAAAATTGCAAAGGATGGCTATCCTGATCCTAAAGACAAAGATTGGGTGGTTGTTGACATTACACCCGAAAAAAAATTAAAAAAACAAATTTCATTGGCCGACATAAAAGCTTCTAAAAAACTACAGAATATGGTACTGGTAAAAAATTCCAGATTATCCGTACAACCTGTGCGTGAAGAAGAATTTGATATTATTTTGATGATGAGTGAGGATTAACAAGTATGCGTGGTTTGCCATTTCTTTTGTTCTTTTTAATTGTTGGCTTTTCGGAGCATGCAAAAGCCGATACCCTGGGGCAGGTAACGCAGCCCAACCGGTATGAAGTAAAACAAAAATCTTCCGACAACTATTTTACCGTTATCCCAATGAAGGAAGAAGGGATCGCCTTATTCAGGGAATTGGACAAATACAAGGACGGCAAACGCTCTTACCAACTTATTCTGCTCGATCAAGATTTGAATGAGCGACACGATGTTACGCTTGAATACGAAAATAAAAATGTTTCCATGGGATATGAGTATACCGATGGAACACTTTTTCTTTTATTCCGAAAAGGGAGCTCCAACAAAAATGAATTTGAGCTTTCCAAGATCAACATCAACGATGCAACTTCTGAAAATTTTATATTCAAACCAGAGATCGACATTAAAATCACTCATTTCGGGATTGTCAACAATAGCATTTTTTTTGGCGGCTACGTCCTCAATGAGTCCAGTGTATTCCTTTACAATTTCAAAGAAGATCAGATAAAAATATTGCCGGGGTTCTATCAAAAGGAAAATGAACTCATCGATGTAAGGAGCAACCAGAACAATACCTTCAATGTGGTACTCTTTGATAAAGGCATGAAAGAAAACCCGAAAATTATTTTCAGAACATTTGATGAATCCGGAAAGCAATTATTAGAAGATGCTATACCGGTGGATCCAGAGATCAGCATTCAATCCGGTATTACCAGTTCATTGTACAGGGAAGACCTGGCGCTCATCGGGTGTTGGACATACCGGGGTGCAAAACAAGCAAGTGGCTTTTATTTCGTTTCCATAAATCCTTTTGCAGATCAGCCCATCCACTATTCCTATCTTGGCCAGCTTGATCAATACTTAGATTACCTGAAGCCAAAGCGGGCAAAAAAAATAAAAACAAAGACTGAACTGGAGATAAAAGAAAAGAGAAAAACCAGCCATAGCAATCACATAATGCCTTTTGGACTTTTCGAAAATTCGAATGGATTTTCGATTTTGGCCGAGGTTTACACACCTTCCTCGGGCTCAAATTATTTGACCAATCCATACGATCCTTATGCCCTCAGTCCGTATTCTTATAATCCCTACTGGCCCGGATACTATTACCCTGGAATGGGCAGAATGTATTCCCGCTATCAGTATGGCCGAAACACCCTTGAAGATGATGAAGCAATTCGTTTTATCGAAACCATTGTGATAACATATAACCCCCAAGGAAACATTTTGAAAGATTATAGTGTTAAACTGGATGACATCAAGATGCCGACACTCGAACAATATTCTGATTTCTATTCAATGAAGTCAGACCTTTCATTTTTGGTATTTAAAAAAGATGAAGAACTTGTCGTCACTACTTTTGATGCAAATGAAGAAAACAAAAAGGAAGCCCGCTACAAAATAAAATTAAAAAGCGACTTCGATGAATTCAGATCCGAACGAAAAAAAGACGGAGGCGTAAGAATTTGGTTTGATAATGTATTTTATACCTGGGGATACCAAACGATACGAAACATCAATGAAGAAGAACGGGTACGCGATGTATTCTATATTAACAAGGTTGTTATCGAAAAATAACAACCCATTCCTGTTAATACTCTTTCTTTTTACGATTCCGCAAAAAGGCTATAACCAAATTGAGCAAGCCAGTCGTTACGAGTATCCAGTGGCCGGAATTGATGCTGGTTTTGAAGTAATCCCTGCAGGAAATTCAGGGCTCTTTACCTATCGTTCATTCTCCTTCAATCAAACCCAAAGCGTTGAATTAACAAAACTCGATACAGCACTTTCTGTGAACTGGTCTGGCTTCCTTCCGTTGGAAAATGGCGGGGAAATTATTTCCAAATTAATCTACAAAGAAAAACTCCACCTACTTTCCCGCATTCGCAATAAGACAGAATTCTTTTTTGAACTTTACAGTATCCACATTGAATCTGGCAATTATTCCAGAATTCAAATCAATCCATATATCGCATTCAATCCCACAGAATTTAAAGTAACCGATTACGGGGTGATCATCGGAGGGTATTTCAATAGTGTTCCGCTTGCCATTTTTTACGATTTCCAAAGTCAAAGATCAAAAATCCTTCCTGGGTTGTTCAATACCGCAGGAGATTTAACACATATTAAAATCCTGGAGAATGGATACTTTGATGTATTGATCAGCGCCAAAAATTATATGCGCCAAAATACAATCTGGGTAAAAAATTATGATCAAAATGGAAACTTGCTAATCAGCTATGCCCTAGATCCCGAAGACAAAAAAAGTTTACTTTTTGCACGCTCCCTAAAAACCATGAACAATACCGAAATTATTGCAGGAGTTTTTGGCAACAAGAGTTCTGAATATTCAAAAGGAATTTTTATTGCAGCCATTGACCCCTCAGGATTGCAAAAACTTCGGTACTACGAATATGCCGATCTCGAAAATTTCTTTCAGTATATGAAAGCAAAACGCGAACATCGGGTCAAAAACAGGATCGAACGGAGAAAAATAAAAGGCAAGAAAAACAGGATCAACTACCGGTTTTTGATCCATGAGCTGGTGCCGTATAATGACCATTACATTTTATTAGGGGAAGCTTTTTATCCGAAGTATAGACAAGTGGACAGAAATTACGGGAATTTTTTTACATCTGGATACGGGGCAAATACCATCATTAAAGACGGAAGAATTTTTGAAGGATATCATTACACCCATGCCGCAATCCTATGTTTTGATAAAACAGGAAAATTGCTTTGGGACAATAGTTTTGAAATCAATGATGTAAAAACATTCACACTTGAGCAGTATGTGAAATTGGAAATGAATGATGACAAGATTGATTTGATTTATCTCTATGAAAATCAAATCAGGACAAAAGTTATACAAAACGAAACCGTATTGGAAGGAAAATCTACCGCTCCCTTGCAGACATTGAACGAAACCGATATCATCGCAAAATCCAAGGCCAACAATTCGCTCGAGTATTGGTATGGAGGATATTTTGTTGCGTTTGGCACACAGCAAATTGAAAGCATGGAAAGTAGTGGCGCTCCCCGTAAACGAAATGTATTCTTTATCAATAAGGTCAGGTATAATTGAATCAATTTCTGGCCAATCGGGGGAATTTAATTATCTTTGACCCCGGCACCATGCAAAAGAAACTCATCCTTGATTCTGACCTGCTCGACATTACGATAAGTCGCCTTTGCCAACAACTTATTGAAAACCACAACGATTTTAAGAATACAGTCATTCTCGGGATGCAACCCCGCGGGATTTACCTTGCAGAGATCATCCACGAGAAATTAGAAAAATCCACAAAATCAAAAATTCCGCTTGGTTATCTGGATGCAACCTTTTACCGCGATGATTTCCGCAGACGGGACACACCGGCAAAAGCAAACGAAATGCGCGTTCCTTTTGTGATTGAGGAAAAAAGTGTGGTATTGGTAGATGATGTGCTCTTTACCGGCAGAACCATTCGTGCTGCGCTAGATGCAATGATCGCCTTTGGAAGGCCTTCGAAAGTTGAATTGTTGGTGCTTATCGATCGAAAACACAATCGCGATTTACCAATTGAAGCAAACTATATTGGCAAGGTTGTAAATACAATGGCAACGCAACGTGTGTTGGTAGAATTGCAAGCGCAAGGACATAAACAAAACAAAATCTGGTTGATCAATAAGGGCTAATACATGTCGAAACTCAGTCAAAAACACCTGCTCGGAATTAAAAACATCACAAAAGAAGACATTGAATTAATTTTTGAAACGGCCGCCAATTTTAAAGAAGTAATCAACCGCCCCATTAAAAAAGTTCCTTCCTTACGCGACATTACCATTGCCAATGTTTTTTTTGAAAATTCCACGCGTACACGGTTGTCATTTGAACTTGCCGAAAAAAGACTATCGGCAGACACCGTTAATTTTTCAGCTTCTACCAGCTCGGTAAAAAAAGGCGAAACACTTTTGGATACCGTGAACAATATCCTGGCCATGAAAGTGGATATGGTGGTGATGCGACACGCAAGCGCAGGAGCGCCACATTTCCTCGCAAAACATATTGATGCCAACATCATCAATGCGGGGGATGGCACACACGAGCATCCAACGCAAGCATTGCTTGATGCATTTTCGATACGTGAAAAATTAGGAGACCTTAAGAACAAAAAAATTGCCATCATTGGTGATATCCTCCACTCTCGTGTAGCACTTTCAAATATTTTTGCACTTACCAAATTAGGAGCAAAAGTGATGGTCTGTGGACCTCCAACCTTAATTCCGAAATATATCGCAAGTTTAGGGGTAATCGTTGAACACGACATACACAAAGCCATTCAGTGGTGCGATGTTGCAAATGTGTTGCGCATTCAACTTGAACGCCAACAAATAAAATATTTTCCTTCGCTCCGGGAATATTCCATCTATTACGGAATATCAAAAAAATTATTGGACACCAGAAAAGATCAAATCCTGGTGATGCACCCCGGCCCTATCAACCGAGGTGTTGAATTGAACAGCGATGTAGCCGATTCCCATCATTCTATTATCCTCAATCAAGTTGAAAATGGTGTGGCCATCAGAATGGCTGTTTTATACTTATTGGCGGGCACTGCTACTTAGCCAAGAACTTTCCAGAAGTCTAATTTTGTTACCTTTGCTTACGCTTTAAAATAGAATTACATGCATTACAATTCCATCATTGAAACCATCGGAAATACACCCATGGTCAAGTTGAATAAACTGACAAAGGGAATTAAAGGAACGGTACTGGTGAAAGTTGAATACTTCAATCCGGGAAACTCGACCAAAGATCGGATGGCTTTAAAGATGGTGGAAGATGCCGAAGAAGCAGGCGTGCTAAAACCTGGTGGAACCATCATCGAAGGTACTTCCGGCAATACAGGAATGGGATTAGCACTGGCGGCTGCCGCAAAAGGATACAAATGCATTTTTACAATGGCCGATAAACAATCACAGGAAAAAATCAATATCCTGCGTGCTGTGGGTGCGGAAGTGATTGTTTGTCCAACAAATGTGGAACCTGAAGACCCACGCTCGTACTACTCCATTGCAAAAAAATTGAACAAGGAAATTCCAAATTCATTTTATCCCAACCAATACGATAACCCTTCCAATGCAAAGGCACATTACCTTTCTACCGGACCAGAAATTTGGGAACAAACAGAAGGTAAGATCACGCATTATGTAGCGACTGTTGGTACAGGAGGATCGATGTGTGGAACGTCAAGATTTCTAAAAGAAAAGAACAAGAACATTGTTTCTGTTGGAATTGATACCTATGGTTCCGTCTTCAAAAAATACAAAGAAACAGGGGAGTTTGATGAGAAGGAAATCTATCCTTATTTAACAGAAGGATTTGGCGAAGACATCCTTCCAAAAAATGTAGACTTCGATGCGATTGATACTTTCATCAAAGTTACGGATAAAGACGGAGCTGTAATGGCCAGAAAGTTATCACGCGAAGAAGGTCTGTTTGTTGGTTGGTCGAGTGGTTCTGCGGTACATGGTGCTTTGGAATATGCACGGGAAAACCTGAAAGAAGGAGACACGATGGTTATTTTACTTCCGGATCATGGAACACGCTACCTGGCGAAAGTGTACAATGACCAATGGATGAAAGACCATGGTTTTCTCGAAACCCATTCGTTCGGTTCCGCAAAAGATATTATTGAAAACAGAAACGGAAAAGGTGGGTTGATAACTGTTGGTAAAAATGCAAGTATCAAAGAAGCAATCGCTATACTAAGCAAAGAAGGAGTCGATCAAATTCCGGTAGTAGAGGATGATAATTTTATCGGAAGCATCGGATCCTCCAGCTTGCTTGACAAAATGATTCAAGACCCGGAATTCCAAAACAAAAAAGTAGGTGATGTGATGGATCAGCCCATGCTTTTTGTTGCCCCTGATAGCACACTTGATGTGCTCTCATCCTTATTAAACAAAGACAATAAAGCTGTTTTAGTGCGCGATGAAAACCACAACGTCCACATCATCACACAGCACGATGTGTTAAGCGCGATCGCTGTTAAGTAAGAACTAAATTTCTAAAAACATGAAAAGGGTCATTATTCTTTTCATCCTATGCATCCCATTTGCTGGGCGTGGTCAATCACTGCTTTCGGATTCGCTCATCACGATTCTAAATAGCAGAAAGCTTGACTCGGTTGAAATCGATCAATTTAATGAACTGGCTAATACTTTCTTAAAAGATAATCCTGTAAAATCAAGGGAGCTGGCAACAATTTTGATAGACATCAATACTTCTCCATACTCACGTGGAAAAGCAAGATCGCTAACTATTTTAGGCAACTCGTATTGGAGCGAAGGAGCATACGAGTTTGCACTCCAGTATTATTTACAATCGGCACGTGCGTATCAAAATGTAAACGATAGCCTTGGATTAGGAAGGACTTATAACAATATCGGAGAAGTTTATAAAAAATTAAACGATTACAAAAAATCCCTAGAGTATTTAACCGCATCCCTCTCCCTGAAAAAGAATAAAGCTCCAATTTCACTTTATAACATTGGGGAGCTTTACCTGTTCATGGGTGATTATGAAAAAGCAAAAAATTATTTTCGCCAATCGCTCGCATTGGCCAATACCTTAGAAGATAACCGGGCGATTGCTTATTGCTCTTGGGGACTGGGGAAAATAAAAACAATTGAACAGAGTTATGATGAAGCCATTCAATTATTCCATCAATCGCTCTCCATGTGGGAAGAATTAGGGGAAATCAGGTCTATTATTCAACTTCATCAAGAGATTGGAACTGCGTACACCTTACAAAAGAACTTTTTAAATGCTAAATCCAGTTTAGAAAAATCAACCAGCATGATTGCCGGCATCAATGTTCCTGATTTAAAATTGAAAAATTATTTTCTTGCTTATAAAATTGATTCAGCGCAAGGAAATCTTTCGACTGCGCTTAGCTCATTGCTTCAATACAACCTTTTGAAGGACAGTATTTACACGCTACAGAAGGCGGATCAAATTTCGAAGCTACAGACCATATATGAAACAGAGGTTCGTGCCAGGGAAAATCAGGACCTCCGTTACCAACAAACGCTGAATAATTCCCAATTAAAAAATCAGCGGACTATTATTATTATAATTTCAATGGGCTTGTTACTTGCTGCAACGATGGCTGTACTTCTATTCCGTCAGCAAAAACAGATACTTCTTTCCAATATAAAATTGTCAGAAAAAAACGAGAAGATCATCCACCAAAATGAAGCCATTCAAAATCAGGCGGCAGAACTAAAAAACCTGAATCTTCAACTACAGGACTTAAACAAAAACCTTGAAACCAGAATTCAGGAACGCACCCAACAGCTGTACCTGCAAAATCAAAAACTCACCGATTACACTTTTCTAAACGCTCATAAGTTACGTGCTCCGGTAGCAACAATTTTAGGGCTTATCAATTTGATCCCCCGCCTACCTGCTGCTGAGGTACCGGAAGCAATTGCACATTTAAAAAACTGTGGGGAACATTTAGACAGCGTAGTCCGCGAACTGGGTGCAGACCTTGAAGGAGGAATAATCGATAGTAATGAACAAAATTAATTACGGGTAATCTCTACCTCCACCCGATCATTTGCCCCTGAAAGTAGACTTCCTTTGCCATGAACCATTTGCGAGGCTCCATCACCACGCACAGAAATCCGATTATCACTTACCCCATTCTCTACTAAATATTTTTTCACGGATTCTGCACGGTGCCGTGACAATTCCTTTGCTGTTGTTCTGTAGCGCTTATTGCCTTTATCAATCGCAAACAAATTCGTACTGGTTCCCAACGTTATTACATCCCGCTTCTCTCCTCCATTGGTGTGGCCATGGATGCGGATGTGGTAGGAAGGGTTTTCTTTCATCATCGCAACTAGTTCATCGAGCTCATCAACAGATGCTGGTGTCATTATAGAAGCATTCTTCAAAAAATCCACG
Source organism: Cyclobacteriaceae bacterium (assembly GCA_041746855.1). Classification (GTDB taxonomy): domain Bacteria; phylum Bacteroidota; class Bacteroidia; order Cytophagales; family Cyclobacteriaceae; genus JBGTGG01. Next base: position 13,746 of record JBGTGG010000485.1, read on the forward strand.
CGGTCCATTTCTACGTAGTCGCCTTTACGAACCCGCACTAAAGGCAAGGCAATAACGGTGTCGGATTGGAGCTGATCGTACTCGATTTCAGTTTCGTATTCCCGGAACCCAACTACTGAACAATAGAGATACCATTTTCCATCTTTATTGGAAGGTGGTATTACATAGACTTTATCATTGCTCTTGAACCCTCTATATTGGTTTGACTTAGAAGCTTCTTGCAATCTGACTAGTCCGTTCACAATTTCTCCACTCTCGCTATTCAGGGTTTTAAAAACGAGGGGTTTCCCTGCCGGGGTTGGAGCTACAGGCTCTTCTACTACAGGCTCTTCTACTTCTTCAACAACTTCTTCCTCAATAATTTCTTCCTCCACTATAGCAGGTTCTCGTGTAGTGGTGGAAGATTTTGGTGCAAGGTCAGTGCTTTCAATATCATCCATTAAAGTTCCCGAACCAGGATTTTGGTCGATATTGGCAAACTGTGCAACATCACCTTCCTCTAGCGCTCCATTGAATACCCAACAATCCCTAAAAAGTTCTTTCGTACGCACATCATTGGCATATGTAAAAGCTTCCTTTTTATTTGAAGATGAGAAAACATATACATAGTACACGTCCCGCATTTCGTTCTTTCCTATTTTAGAATCGAAGTTTAAGGCGATAGCCCTACGGTTAAACCGTTCAGCATTCTCCTTAATCGCGAAACTGCCGATTACAGCATAATACTTTAGTGAATTATCTTGTGCAAATACTGTTGAAGGTGTATTAACAAATGCAATACAGATAAATAGCAGCGAATAAAAAAACTTTAGCTTCATATGTTGTGGGTCCATCGAAGCCTAAGTTATAAAATATTTTACATAGGTCTTATTTATCTTCCAAGATTTCAATCTCAACGCGTACATTTTCTTGTGCACGTGTTGCATGTTTATCGTGAAGTGGACGCTTTCCGCCCCAGGCCTTGATATCCATACGCTTCTCAGGGATACCATTTGCGATCAAGTATTCCTTAATAACCTCAGCGCGTTCACCGGAAAGTTTCTTTGCAGAACCCATATCCTCCTTGGTATTTGTCAATGAAAAGAAATTCTCCGAATCTTTTCCCATCGAAATAATTTTACCTGCAGCGCCACCATTCGTATGGCCGTGGATTCTTATTTTGTACTTATCATTTTCTTTTAACATCTCCAGCAAACTGTTCACTTCAAACCGGGATTCGGGGCGCATTATTGCTGCATCTTTAAAAAAATACACATTGTACATTACTGCTATATCCCCCTTCTGCAAACGTGCAAGCTCAAAGGGAACCACAACATTATTGCTTTCATCGATTTGAATAACTTCAGATTCTGTAGGATCATCAAAAACAACATCGCGTTGTGCTTTTCGATAACCAAAAACTTCACACACAATTGAAATTTTTCCCGACTTGCTTTTGGGTGTTGTAATCCGTACCGGTGTGTTTCCTGTAAACGTCCCCATTTTTCTGGACCGGTCTGTATCGATAACTTCAACATCACCATCAATTTGATTTCCATCCACCGCCCGAAAAATTTTAAATAAAAAACTGGTGCCCGCTTCGCCATCATCAAATTCTGCCGACTGATTTGGTGTCAATGAGGTCTCTGCAATTTCTTCAATTATAGTTTCATCCGTTCCTTCCTGCTCCACCATTACCGGTGTGTCTTCCACACGAATAGTTGAAATCGTTTGCTTATTTTCTGCATCGATATCAATTCCTGCATTGGCAATACCGGGTTCCATTTTTCCAAGAAGTCCAGAGTATACCCATGTATCCGTGAATTCAGAATTGCTACGCAAACCCATTGCAGCCTGAATGGCCAGTTCACGATCTTCTGTGCTCAGCACATACACATAATAAAGATTGCGGTTGGGATTTATTTGAAACTTTGCGTCCATCTCCAATGCTTTCGCATGATTGGTAAAACGAACCGCGTTCTTTTGATAGGAAAAAGCCCCAATGACTACGTAATTAGGGGACTGACCGGAATTGGGCTGCAGGTAGTGTCCAAACCCGGTTGAGGGCAAAGACGCTGCTAGAAAAATGCCCACCAGTGCAAAAAATCTGAATGTCTTCATAGCACCAATAAGTTTGTTCAATTCATTGAATAGTATCTTTATATAGTAAAGAATTAAACAAATATATATAAATCATTACATATCAGTCAATTATCAATTAGAAATAATTTCGAAATTTCTCGTGATAACCTCCCCATCTTCATCTATTAAAGTCAAAATATGCTTTCCCTTATTAACATTGAGGCCAAAATGGTGGTTTTTTTTACTAGTTCCCATAAAGTTACCGTCAATATGCCAATACACTGTTTTTTCAGGATTTCGATGTACCGATTCGAAAACAATGTGTTGTGTGTCGCCTGATAGCCCTTTTGGTATAAAAATCCTGGAACCCTCTTTTGGATACACGATATCCATAGGCGATATTATCTCAACCGCCAAACAATCTTCCCGATAAGGAGGAACAGTTTTATACGAGAGGTTTTTGCCCCGATAGTAATACTCCTGGATGGGTGGCAAAACAAACCAGGGTTTCACAATCATTTTATCAACTCCTTCACATGAACTATTGACCCTGAACATTAAGTCTTCTGATAAATGGACGCGCTTGTGGTGCGGACAAACAGGGCTCTGCAATCCCTTTCTCACTACAGCAATCTTTTTAACCTCCGAACATACTTCAGATTTTCGATGACCACTTTTTGTACATACTTCGATTTCAACCATTTCCGGAAGGGGTTGATTGAACCATTCAGCATTTGGCAGGACTGAAAAGATCGAAAACATCAGCGGTGCCGCAGACTCCGTGCCGGTTAAGCCCGGCCTCCCTTCGCCATCAGCATTGCCGACCCATACGCCTACCACATATTTTGATGTAACACCAACAGCCCAGCCATCGCGAAAGCCAAAACTTGTTCCGGTTTTCCAGGCAATTTTTTTTGCATTATCAAAGTATCGCCAACCTGTCTCCTCGCCTGGTCGATACACTTCTTTAAGAGCATTAAAAGTTTGATAGATTGAACCCGCACTCAAGTAGGTTGAGCGCTCCAATTCCGTCTCACCACGATCATAAGAAACATACGTTGGCAAATGAAAATCTGTTTTTGAATAGCGCAACGACCCTGCATAATTAAAATAATGATTGAGTGTGCGCGCCATGGAGGCATACATGCCGGTGATGTCCCAGAGTGTTCCTTCCGATCCGCCCAGAATCAACGACAGTCCATAATGATCAGGAGAATAACGCAAGGTGGTCATTCCTATATCTTTCAACAACGAATGAAATTTCTCATACCGATACTTTCGCAACATGTGTACCGCAGGAATGTTTAGCGAACGAATCAATGCCTGATCAGCGGCTACGGCACCATCAAAATCATGTGAAAAATTTTTCGGTGCGAAACCGTCAATAATAGTTGGGATATCAGGCTGAAGCGAAGTTGGCAATAATTGGCCTTCATCTAACATTGCGGCAAACAAAAAGGGTTTTAAAATACTTCCTGTGCTACGTGGTGATGTGATAATATCTACTTCGGTACCATTTGCATTTGCACTTCGATCAACATTGCCAACATAGGCCAGCACATTTCCTGTTTCAACATCCAATACCAGTGCTGCTGCATTTCCGATATGATTGGAAACTAATCGCTGATGATGATCGTGTACGTGTAGTTCAACTTGCTTCTGCATAGCAAGATCAATCGTAGATGCAATTCGTTTCTGATCAAAACCTTCGTTGGATGCACGCACCAATAAATGCCTTGCCTGCTGTGGGAGCGGATGTGGTTGATCCGGAATGGGCTCGACCTTCGCCAACGATGTGGATAATGAATCCAGCAATCCTTTTTTCCACAAACGATCTAACAAAGCATTTCTTTTCTCGATCAACCGCTCCCGGTTTTTTCCAGGATGCAATAAGGAAGGTGCATTGGGCAACACCGCAAGCAAGGAAGCTTCCGCCCACGATAATTCTTCCGGGCTTCTGCCAAAGTAGCGCCAGCAAGCAGCTTCCAAACCAACAACATTTCCGCCAAACGGAGCATGCGCTGCATACAAATGAAGAATTTCCATTTTGGAATACTTGAGTTCCAACCGGGTTGCTAAAACAATCTCCAGAATCTTTTCAAAAAATGTTCGCGGTTTTCCTTTGCGGGAAAGTCGAATCACTTGCATGCTGATCGTACTGCCACCACTCACTATTTTATCTGCACTGAAATTTTGTTTGACTGCCCGGCCAAAAGCAATGGGATCAAAACCAGGATGATAAAAAAATCTTTTGTCTTCGAACTCAACAAGGGCTTCAATAAATTTTTCCGGAACCTCCGAATCCATCTGCATAGGAAACCGCCACTGACCATCTTCTGAAATAGAGGCGCTCAACAATTCACCATCCTTGTCAACAAGAATCGTAGAATAAGGATCATGGAATAACGGATCAGGAAGTGAGAAGAAATAAATAACCCCAGAGAGGAAAAATAATCCAATCAAATAATATTTATTCCTTCGAATGAAATTTTTCATCTACCCTCCGATCAATTAGGCATCAGACCGCTTTGAGCCTGCCTTCGCAAACTACGGCAAAGGCTGGCAGTCTGATGCCTTGTACACTATTGAACTACCGGCTTCACTACCGAAACCTCAAAACCTTTCTTCATCGAATAAATTCCATTGTCGTACATGGCTTCACAACTTACACCGGGCAAATAATATTCACCGGCATAACTTGCAGTCAACAATACCCGAAATGTTTTGCGTTCATTCGGACGAAGATCAAAATACGTATACACGCGATCATCCTTGATATCCTGATACGTTGGCTTGTCACTTTTCACACGATCCTCCACTTCTTCAAAACGTAAATTATTAATCTCCCATCCGGAAGGGAAAATTTGTTTAAGCGCCATATTCTTGATGTTTCCACGTAAGCCCGGATTGGTAATCGAAACAACGGCCATAAATTCTTTTCCTTGTTCTAAGCGGGAAGGATCAATTTTATTTCCATCCGTGTCGGTGTACGAAACATTCATCAACACATTTGCTTCACCCTCTTTCTCTTCGCCACGGGTTGGTGTTCCTTCTATAATGAGCCTTGCAAACAAAGTTCCTGTACTTTGACTGCTAACTTTTAACCCTCTTGATTTTACACCATCAACCTCCAGCGCCACTTGCGAAATAGGCAACTGTGTACTCGCATTCACCTCTTTGCCATTATATGAATAATTGAATTTTATTTCGCCACGTTTTTCGTTTCCGGCAAACGCACCCACTGCTTTCAGCGACCAGGCTACACTTTGTGTGCTCATCCACGAATTTGAATTGCTCAACTCTTTTGAAATTTCTTTCAGCAATTCAAACGCTTTGTTCCGATCATCCAACATCACTAAAGTCTCCAGCATGATCGCCTTGTCGCGAACATCCGATCCATATGAATACGCCAACTCCTGATAGGGTTTCACCACGGTTGTCAGATTCGCAATCAACTTTTTAGCTGCCTCCGGTTGTCCTGCTTTTGCATACGCTGCCGCCAACATCCACATCGCTACCGGTGGTACATTGGTTTGTTCGCGCAATCTATTCATCGAAGCGAGGTCTGCATCACCCGCTAATGCCAGCGTGTATAAGCGATACGCTTGCATCAACTCACTGCTTCCGTACGCAGCATTCTTTCGCCAATTCTGTGCCTGACTCTTTTGATATTTTTTCCATCTTCTGATCATATCATTTGGAACATAATATCCCTTTGCTTCCGCTTCTATCAGAAAATGTCCGGCATAGGTTGATCCCCAACTATCGGAATCGTCAGTGCCCGGCCAATAGGCAAAACCACCATCCCGATGAACAAAAGTTTTCAAGCGTTCGATACCGGCTTTAACATTTGTTTGGATACGTTCTTTTTCTCCATCGGTCAATACTTTAACCTGATCGAGATAAAGTTGGGGGAATACAGCCGATGTAGTTTGCTCAATGCAACCATACGGATATCCCATTAAATACTTTAATCGCTGGCCAAGGTTCACCGGAGGCAAACTGGAAATTTCTAAAATGGCTGAATTCGTTCCCACCATTCCAATCGGATCGACATTGATGTTCCATGTTTTACCTGCTTCCAATAAAAATTCCTGCACTTGTGTTGCTGGTGGATTTGGATTTCGCACATTGATTTCAATTACATCCGTTGCTTTGAAGTTTCCTGAAGTCGCGATGACTTCAACTTTTCCAACACCAATCAAACTCGAAACCGAAAGATCAAAATCAACAGTCATGTCAGAGTCATTCATGGCAACTGTTTTGGTAGACTCAGATACCTTCAACAAACCACCCGTTTTGATTTCCACTTTTACATTGCGAATACTTTTGTCCATACTAAAAAGTGTAACCGGTAATTTTACTTTCTCATCCGGTCCCAACACACGGGGCAATGTGGCCAACACCATCAACGGCTTGCGAACAGGTGTTGCCTTTTCCGCATTTCCATACGCACCTTCATAACCTGCCACGACCATTGTTTTTACAGAACCAATGTACTGTGGCATAATGAACCGATGTTCTTTCGTTCCACCATCCAAGGTAAACGGTCCAAAATATTTTACCACTGGCTTAAAGCGATTGGCTTTCGTGTCGTCTTCTTTGCTTTTCAATTCTTCATCGCCACCCACTGCAAGCAACCGTTCAATGCGTGCGCCAAAAGCCCCCATCACATGATCATAAATATCCCAGGTCTTTACACCTAATGCTTCACGTGCATAAAAGCGATTCCACGGATCGGGTGTTTTAAAACGGGTAATATCCAACAGACCCTCATCTACCATTGCCAATGTATAGGTCATTTTCCTTTTGTCTTTCTCCGAAACTTTAATCACCACTTCCTGCCCCGGCTCGAGTACATCCGGCATCACAATCATGGGTGTTAAATGTGTTTGTGGATCTTCTACTTTTAACGGGATCACTCCATACAACCGGATCGGAAGATCATTCACCGTTTGCGCATGGGGTTGGATCATCGTCACATTCACAAAAACATTCGGTGTCATTTCTTTGGTGATATCAAAGCTAAAAGGGTTATCACCTTTTTGTGTTTCCACCCAATACGTTTGTATTACTTTGCTGCCATTTTCAATGCTTACCAACGCACGTCCTTGTCCACTGCCGGGAATAACAATGTTTGCTTTTTCATCAATGTTGTAAGCAGGTTTGTCGGAAGAGAACGTTAGCATGGTGGCACCATCCGCACCTTCACGTGCGCGGCCTGCCCAGCCTGGCCAATCGATATACACAACTTTTCCTGTACAATGACCCGAAACAGGATCACATGCTTTTACATAATAACGCCCCCACTCCGGATATTTAATTTTAAACGTCCATTGGCCTTTTCCATTGGTAACTGAGATATTGGATTTGCTAATCGGTTGTGCATACCTTCCCGACATAAAATTCACATCGCTTCCGGCATCATCCCACCACCAACGCCAGTTCAATTTATAGATCGACATTTCAATTGTGCTGCGATCCATTGGCTTTCCATCCGCATTCACCACCACTACATCAACACGATGCGTTGTATCAGTTAACAACATGCCACGGGCTTTATCACCGGGGGGCAGTCGAATTCCTGTAAAAGACGGGAAAGGATAATACGGCAAATCAAACTTATCAATACTAAAGTTGCCGCTCTCTTCAAAGACTTTTCCCCTGAACACTGCGGTCAACATCCCCGGTGCATCATCCGAAACATCAAGTGTTGTGCTTACACGTGCATTTCCTTCCGCGTCTGTATAGCCTTCGTAAATCGTTTTCGATTCACTATAAAAATCGCGGGATAAATCTTCGAAGGTATAATCGGGATACTTTTCAAATTTTGTTGTGGCTTTTGAAAGCACTACTTCAAATTGTGCTTTGAGATTTTTACCAGGCGCACCGTGCAACCAGTTCACTTTTAAATCACCGGATACATTTGCACTTCCATGCGTGATTTTGTCAACACCAAAATCCAAATTGATTTTCAACCGGTTTGGTTTAATCGTTTCAATTTTTATTGGCTTTGTAAATTGCGTACCCCCAACTTTTACGCGTGCGGTCCAATTTCCGGTTGGTGCTTCCGAATCTGTTGCAGTTGAAAAGCGATAGAAACCGTTCTCTGACGATGACCTCACCAACCGATTGGTTACTTGTCCTTGCGGATTTTGCAGTTCAAAAATAACGGGATGCGTTGTGGGAAGCTTTTTGAGTTTATCCTCCAGGATAAAAGACAGATGCAACGAATCTCCCGGACGCCATACACCACGTTCGCCATACAAAAATCCTTTCAAGCCTTTTTGTACAACCTCACCCCGAACATCAAAACTACTGAGTGAAAGTGATTCACCATTCGGCATCCGTAAATAGCCACGTTGCGACTGATTACGCGCCACTAAAACAAATGGCGATTCTTTTGATGCAATTGAGACGCTTCCATCAGGACCAGTAATTCCATTCCCGATAGATTGTTGTTGAAAATTAAACAGCTCCACTTCCACACCGGATACGGGTTGTGTGGTGCGCAAATCATTTACAAACACCAAGGTGCTTTCATCGCCACCACGCTTGGCCAGTAAGCCCAGATCAGATGCCAATACATTTCGTTTGATCGTGCGCTGACCTGTATAATAAGAAGAGTGGCATGGGTTTTCCCTTTCCTGCCAATCATAATCTTCATCATAATAATAACTCTCGTACGAATCCCAGCTGCTGTATTCATTCTGTGGCTCCTCCCAATTTTCATCCTCGGTGATTTCTTGTAAGTTCGCACCCTCAGCTTCGGCACCATCACAGAAATAAGCAAGGTAGGATTGTTTAAATCCGATACGCACCTGATAGATCGCTCCTGGCTCGGTGTTGATTAACTTCGACAACTCCAACGTAAACCGGTTCCATTTTCCAAGATCGGTAACACCCATGTTTTCAAGTGAAATCCGCTTATTGAAAATAGGCTTACCCACTCTTCTCAATTCAGAATTGCCATCCAATTGACTGACTTGTAAAAACTGGATCACATTGTTCTCAAATATTTTAATGATTTGTACATCCACCGCTTTTAAATTCACCGCTTCGAACGGCATGATCAACCCATCCGAACTTGGAAGTATATTTCCCTTTCCAGTAAAACGAACAGCAGGCTTTACTTGCTCAAACATGACTTCAAACGTTCCGCCCGACTTCATCTTATAGTCTAATATGTTGCGAACACCTGCTTCTACATACACCGTTTTGTTTCCTGTTTGCCGTATAGGAGGATACACTAATATTTCATTATCGCGAATTTCAAAATCAAGGCTTTGCAATCCTTGTATGCGAACCAGTCCTTCCAGGTTTTGTTTCTCACTCAATGGATCTGAAAACTGAATCACCAAATGTTGATTAGCGGATTGCTCCACTTTTACCTGCATTACTTTAAAATCGCCTAGCGCTGGAATTTCCACTTCCTGCTTTTCTTCATGTGCTACACCTAACGGTTTCCCATCAGCAGACAACGCTACTTTGGAAGCTGCTTCTTTTCGTACAACATCCTCCACAATAAATCCATGTTGCTTTCCATCAGGTGTATGAGTCCAGGAAATTTTCAGGTCGCTGCCTTCTTGATTGGCCTTCAATATTTTTTCAACTTCTGCTTCTTCAGCAAAGTCAGCAGTAAACAAAGAGCCTTCAATTTTTTGGCGTTTGAGATCGGTCTTAACGTATGGTTTAACATTATCTATCTGTAAATCATAATTCTGTGCCACCACCTGAAATGAATAGGTAAAAGTTGATAGCTCTTTGGATACCTCCATCAATCTTCCTAACCCAACAGAAACTTCATAAACCTGTCCCGAAGCCATTCGGTTTTCAGGCTTAAATTCCACAGTTCTTGCATCCACCCAGGTAGTTGATCCTTTCAATGCCGGACTAAACTCAAAGATTTTTGCAGATGGACTTGTTCCTACCATCGTAGAATCAACAACCTCCTGAGCGAGAATGATTCGAATAGAAGAGTTGGAACTTAACACTCCAGCGGTATAGGAGGTTATATACTCACCAAAGGCAGGATTGATCGCCTGAACAACCTGTCGGCTTCCGCTTGATGATTGAAAATAGAAGAATCCGGCAACAAATACTGCAATTGCAACACCCGCAATAGCAAGCTTTTTCCAGGGAAGATTTTTCATAACAGGTCCCAAGTTTAGATAGGGGTTGTGAAGATCGAAAAATATTGGTTATCAAAAAATGATAAAGAAACAATTCAATACTTTTCTTAAGTGATATACCTTGATATTCCTTACCATACATCCTATTTTTGTCAATCAAGTTTCAGACATCAATAAATCACTATGCAAGAGCTCTTAGAACGGGTCTACTACGGAAATACCATTCAAGATTATTTAATTGCCATTGGAATTTCGGTGGTGAGTATTATCATTATTCGACTATTTCGTAAAAGCGTTCTTAAACGATTAAAAAATTGGGCCGAGGGAACAGACACACATCTGGACGATTATATCGTAAGTGCGGTGGAGCGATTCGGATTGCCTGTTTTAAATTTCGCGGCCATCTATTTTGGTATCAGCTATCTTGAATTAAATGAATTTGGTGATAAGGCCATTCATGCCGCTACTGTTTTCATCATCTCGTTCTATGTAATTCGCCTTTTTAGCATTTTGATCCGGGTGTCTATCGAATCGTATGTGAGACGTCAGGAAAATGGGGATGAAAAAGTAAAACAGCTAAAAGGCATTTTACTCGTCATTAATCTGGCCATTTGGTTTATGGGGGCGGTGTTTCTATTCGATAACCTGGGCTACGATGTTACGACTATTATCGCAGGACTAGGAATTGGTGGTATCGCCATCGCCTTGGCTGCACAAAATATTTTAGGGGACCTGTTCAATTATTTTGTGATTTTTTTTGATCGGCCTTTTGAAATTGGTGACTTTATCGTTGTCGATGAGAAAAAAGGAACAGTCGAATACATCGGCATAAAATCCACGCGCCTGAAAAGCCTTTCGGGGGAACAGGTTGTAATTTCCAATACCGATCTTACCAATTCGCGACTTCACAATTTTAAGCGGATGGCACAAAGACGAATCGTTTTTAATTTAGGTGTAACGTATCAAACCACCCCGGAGCAACTTCGCATCATTCCTGATTTAATCAAGACTACAATTGAATCGCTGGAGGGTGTAACATTTGACAGGGCACACTTTGCATCCTATGGTGATTTTAGTTTAAACTTTGAAGTCGTATACCATGTACAGAGTGGTGATTACAATGTATTTATGGACATGAATCAGAAAATCAACCTGAGTATATTCGAAGCCTTTGCGGAAAAAGGGATTGAGTTTGCCTATCCTACACAGACTTTGTTTTTAAATAAGGAAAGTGAATGATCGCCCGGCTATTGGTTGTATCGTTCATTTTGATGATCCAGCAGGAATCTTTTAAAGAAATACAAAAGAAAAACACGCGTGTAAAAACTGCCTACGATAATAGTGAAGCTACTGTCAAAAAATATTTCAGCGACAAAAACCTTTCTTATTCAGGATTCCAGCTATTCATTCGCGCTTTCAAAAAAGAAAGGAAAGTTGAAATCTGGATAAAAGAAAAAAATAAAGAAACCTATTCGTTTTTACATGCTTACGATTTCTGTACTTCTTCCGGAACACTTGGCCCGAAAAGAAAGGAAGGCGATTTGCAAATACCGGAAGGGATTTATACCATCAACCATTTCAATCCTGTTAGTAATTTTTATCTTTCACTGGGCATAGATTATCCAAACGCTGCCGATAAAATCCTAAGCGATAAACGTAAACCGGGCGGGTTAATCTATATCCATGGAAATTGTGTAACCGTTGGGTGCATCCCCATCACGGATGACAAAATAAAAGAACTCTACATACTTGCTGTGGAGGCTAAAAACAATGGGCAACAAAAAATTCCAGTACATATTTTCCCCACCCACCTTTCTGATAAAAACCTAAACGAAATCATCAATGATTTTAATGCATACAGTTCATTCTGGAAAAACCTTCAACCGATCTATCAGGATTTTGAGAGTTCTAAAAAGTTGAAAAAAGTGAAGGTGCTTACGAACGGTGCGTATGCAATGGATTAGAATAGGTTCACTATAAGTCGGCTTTAAAAGATACCCATATCCTGTACTCGTTTTTTTGCATACTCTTTGGCTAGTCGCGTGGTATCATCAGATTCCAAATACTTTTGGTAATAGGCTAGCGCAGTAGCCTTGTCTTTATAATAAACATCGTAGTTGCGTGCCAAATGGTACAAGAGAATCCCCTCCTTTGAATAATTATAGGCGGCTCGATATGCCCCTATAGCGCGTTGGTAATCTCCAACATCTTCATAGCTCTGCCCTAGTTGCGAATAGTATATGCGTGTATTGTCAGACATGGATTTTTGAGCGGCTAATTTGAACCAGTCGATAGCGGCCGGGTGATCTCCAAGTTCACGCGAAGCAATGCCCATATAATAGTAAATCCAATCGTAATCATAATTATTCCCAAGTAAATAGGTCATATAAGTAATTACATTTCTATACTCACCAAGATGAAAATAGCTCACCCCTAGTAGTCGGGCATAGAGAGCGGTGGTGTCAGATTGTTCAACCAAGTCATTGACAACTGGAATAACTTCACTGTACTTTTTTTGTTCAAATGCTGACTTGGCCTTGAGTACCAACAGTGGCTTGAAAGACGGTTCTAAAACCAGTGCTTCGCGTACGATGGAATCCACAAGCACATAATTTTGAAAATCAAGTAGAATAGTTCCCAACGCCAACGAAGCTTCAGTATCGGATGGATTTAATACAAGCGCTTTACTAAGCCATTTTATAGCATACATCTTATCTCCGGCACGCGAGGCCATCAATCCAACTTGCTTGTTGTAATAACTGTTTTCAGCATCCTGACGAACCAACACCCGGTAACTCTCCATTGCCTTTTCATAATCTCCCTTTCGTGCATATAACTGACCCAATTGATTTAACGCAGTGCTATTGGCCGAGTCAAGTAAAAGGACACGTTCATAGGGAATAATCGCAGCCTCAGAAGCACCCAGTCGATAGTGGCATTGACCGATTTGTAGAAGTATTGTTAAATCCTCCACGTCTGACTTTCCCAGAATATGCAATGCCTTTTCAAATTTATAATTAGCCATCAAAGAATCAGCCTGATGCAACAATTCAAGATGTTGTTTTGTATCTGTACTATCCTGCCCATACGTATGGAAGCCACACAAAATGAACACCAGCATTAACACAGGAAATAAGCTACTTGCAGTCAGGTTATTTTTCTTTGAAGCCATCGGTAAAAATTTAGTTTAGAAAATATACGAAAATTTTTGATTGATTTAAACGCTCTGCTATTCGTATTTTAAACTATCCACCGGATTTGTCCGGATTGCTTTGATTATATGTACTTGAATGGTTATGAATGCTACAATGGCCACAACAATTGTAGGTATAATAAAGTAAAATGCTCGTAGATCAATTTTATATGCAAATTCTGATAACCAAAAGTTAGCCAGATAATATGCTATTGGGATAGATAGAGTACCTGAAATTAAAATCAAAAGAATGAATTCACTAGTCAATAGCTTTATCAACCCCAAAGAAGATGCTCCCAAAACTTTTCGTATACCTATCTCTTTAGTCTTTTGATAGACCACGAAGTAGCTATAACCAAATATCCCCAAACAGGCAATAAAAATACTTAACCCAGAGAATACAGTAAAGATTCTTTCCAATCGCAATTCAGTTGCATATTGTTGGTTGAAATAGTCATCCAGAAAAAAATATTCAAAAGGTTTGTCAGGAAATATAGCACTCCACTTTTTCTCTAAAGCATCCACAGTTTGTGGCACATTGGATTGGATGTCTACTGTTATAAACTTCATATAACCTTGTCCATAGGTATACATGGAGGGCTCAACACGTGAGTGTAACGACCGCTCATTATAATCTTTAACAACTCCAATAATTTCATTCTCTCCAAACAATTTATTCCCAATTGCTTCCGCTGGATTTGTATATCCCAAAAGCATGGCTGCCGACTCGTTTATGATCACAACGTTTTCAAACGATGAAGCTTCCTTTCCAGCAAGGAAATCAATTTTAAAAGTTTTGAAAAAATCTTCATCAATGCGCGCTCGTAACATTTGAATGAGTTCTTGGTTCACCGTGGATTGAACCCGGCCCTGCCATTCATTTTCCCTTCCGGGGATATTCGAAGTCACGGTCGCACCTCCTATATTGGCAAGCGCTTTTGATTGGGTCCTGAACAATTTGATTTGGTTAACAAAAAGTGAGTCCATTTCTGAACCTGGACCAGCTAACGTTTTAATCACCAGCTTTTGATTTATATCAAAGCCAAGATCATTGGTTCGCATAAACCTACTTTGTTGATGAATGATAATAGTCCCTGTTATCGAAATTGCGGTCGCCATAAATTGAAAAGTGAGTAATCCTCTCTTTAAGAGCGCTCCGGTAGAGACATTCATGTAGATTCCTTTTAAAGAATTAATCGGATTCTGGTTTATCAAAAAACGTGAAGGGATAATCGCTGCGGCAAGTGAAAGAATAAATACGGAAATGGTCAATATTCCAATCCATTGAACGGGCTTTCGCTCCATAAGTGAGACATTTTCAATACCAACTAGTGCATTGAAAATATCTTTAAAAATGATAGCCAAAATAATTGCGAAGAGTACCGCAAAGCCATTGATAATAAATGCTTCAAGGAAAAACTGCTGGACGATTTGAATCTTGCGCGAACCAATAACCTTTCGAACACCAAATTCTTTTACGCGTTTGAACATGCGCGCAAGTGAAAGATTTATAAAATTAACAAGTGAAACAATTAAAATAATAATACCAATCGCAATCAACGTCATTACCATTTGCTTGCTGCCATTTACATACATTTCACCCAATAAATTTGACTCCAAGTGAATTCCTGAAAGAGGTTGAAGCTCAAATTCTGACCGAACCTGTTCGCTTGGATTGGCTTCATTGATTTTTGATGAAAGTACTTGCTGAACGGTACCCTGAGTTGACGACAGGTCGCTTCCTTCCTCCAACAAAACGTAGGTAAAGAATCCATCCCAATTCCACATACTTCTTTCCCCATAAACATTTAACCACGAAACCAGAAATTCGAATTTCATATGTGAATTTGCAGGAGGATTTTTGAACACACCAGTAACGGTCCAATCACCCATGCCCTTAAAATGGATAATCCTATTGACGGGGTCGCTTTCACCAAAATATTTTTTCGCAGCTGACTCTGAAAGGACAATACGGTTTGCTCCGCTCAAGGCTGTACTTGAATCACCTTTAATTAAGGGAAAAGAAAATATTGATAAAAATGAAGAATCAACAGCGTAGAGAGATGACTCTTGAAAAGTTTTGCTTTTATCGCCATCCTCAATGGAGAATACAGTTTCTATGTGCGTATTGATTGGGAATATGCGGGTAAAATTTATTACTTGGGGGACCTCATTCAATAATGCCTCTCCTACTGCCGGAAATACCTGTGCCTTTTTGTATTGAAACTCTCCATCAATATACCGACTGTAATTTACGCGGTAAATATTTTTACCTTTATCATGAAATTGATCGTAACTAAATTCAAGTAAGGAGTATTGTGCAATAAACAAGCAGCAGAGTATGCTAATTGCCAAACCGGAAATACTTACCAGTGCAAAGAGTTTGTTTTTTACAAGATCCCGAAATGCGAATTTGATATGATGAGAAATCATTACGAAAGGGTTAAGTTGATAATCGTTGGAAGTAATCTCTCCGTTGCAAAATAGCTGGAGGGTCTACTATCCGGAATTACAATGCACTCATTCGGTAGAAGTCACAACAATAGATTCTTTCCTATTCAGCCCGCCTTAATCCTGCACAAGATAATCCAACGCTTCTTCGCGTGTATCAAAATGGTGGATTTTTTCCTTGCTCCACAAATTAACGGCTTTTAAAATCCATTGTTGAACTTGCGACAATCCAACAATTGCGTTTCTTTCGGTTATATGCTCAACCTTTGGCAATTTTTTTTCAAAGTGTCGCATGAAATTCGGTGTGATATAATTTTTTTTTAATATACTCAACACCAAAACCGATTCATTTTTTTTCAATGCCATTGCCACAGCAGAGTCAAAAAGGGAAATCATCCCTTCTTCCTTTAAGCCTGAATAGTCGATCACTAAGACTTCTCTGTTCTTGTGTTGTATGGTGTATGGCTTGTCCAATGCAGGTTAAATTCGGGAAAATTTTTGAATACGACACATCATGGCAGGTGTATTATTTGATCACTAGGCTAAGTGCATTCACATTATCCCTTTAATGCACAAGATAAATCTTTACGGTTGAGGCTCAGGGTCTGAAATCCGCAAAGTAATATGATGATTCCCAAACAATAGGCAAGTGGAATTATTGGATCTAACCAGCGAAAGTGCGTTGTGTACACAAAATTCCTGAGCATTTCGGTGATAATAATATATGTCAACGGACCAAAAATTAAAATGGCCATTAACATCTGAGTAACAAACTCCTTAGCAAGGAGTCGCGTTATTCCAAAAATACTTGCTCCGTATAGTTTGTGAATGGCTACTTGCTTCATCTTGTCTCGAACGATACCAATACTCAAACCATATATAGCAAAACAGGATAAAACCACTGAAATAATTGCCAGTATTTCTGATAGGGCATTAAGCCGATCCTGGTACCCTAGCCACTCTTCAAATCGTTTGTCAAGAAAAGATACAGTAGCTTTTTGGCCACTTTTCCCAAAATGATTCTCAAGGAATTGAACCGTCCTTCTAATATCAACCTCCAATATCCGTATACATAAATAGTTGTAATTAAAGGAAGAAGACACTTTAATTTTCATGGGTTTTTCTCCTTGATTAAAGTGACTATTTAAGTCCTTGAACACTCCAACTACATTAGCATTGTTATTACCCAGAATAGCATTACCACGTTCATTAACAACTACAGTTGAGTCACCCTCATTCGCATTAAACCATGCTCCTTCAACGAACTCCAGCTGAAAAAAATCCTTAAAGCCGCGGTCAACAGACATAGTGTAAAATTCAGAATCCAGTTCCTTACTGTTAACCCGATCGGGCAACCGTGAGGTTGCCATTAAATCCACAATGTTAGGGTTGATCGACTTCCACGCAACGCGCATACTGGACAAGCCCTCATTTGTGAGATCTTTTGGATAATTCACATATACAACTTGATCATAATTTCGCCCCGGTTCCTTAAGAAGCGAATAATTGATCTGCCTTTTAATAACCATCGAGGCTACAATCAGAAAAATACTTATTCCCAATTGCAGAAATATAATAAGCCGCTTGAACCGGGGGAAGGTAATTGTTTCAGTGCTTAAGAGTCGATTTGGTGAGGCACGTGTAAATCTGAAAGTCAAGGAAAGTGGCGCAATCACTATAACCAGAAATAGTACGATCAAAATTACAGCTAGCTTAAAATCTCTTTGTAAAAACAAAGAAATAATATCAATTGAAAGAATTCCCTTAATCCAGTCTGAAATGAATAGCAATAACAAAATGCCAATGAATAGTGATATGCCAACCACTAAAACAGATTCTTTCACAAAGGAGATTATCAAACCCGCTTGATTTGTACCGGCAAGTTTCTTTATTGCCAACTCCCTTGATCGATAAGGCAAAGTAAGTGTAGTCAGGTTTATAAAACTTGTCAGGGAAAGGAAAAGAATAAGTGCATTAATGCAAATTAGAATGATAATACTATAACGATCACCATGCTTAGAATCTTCACCTGCTATCCTGGGGCCAAAGTAGATATCTGAAATTGGTTGGGCCATGAATGAAAATTCATTGGATTGATCAATACCATTCGCGATGCCCTCATAAAAAGGCATACCTCCTCGAATTACTTTTGAATAAATTCCCGCATCCTTAGGATTAAAATTAAGCGCTTGAATAGCGATACTATCAAACTTGATGAAGCTATTGAATTCCTCATGGGAGTTCTGAGGATAATCTTTATAAACAGCAACAACATCGAAAAACACAGTATCACTGAAAGTAAACAAACTTAGTTTTTCTCCAACAGCCTTCTTCGTATTAAAATATTTAAAGGCTTCCGATTCAGATAAAATAACACCACGGTTTAGGCTATCAAATTCTTTTAAAGAGCCACTTACTATTTCAAAAGAAAAAATGCTGGTTATTTCCGGATCAGCTGCATAGAACTTAGTGTCGTCAAAGTGGCGTCCACTCGTCAACACATTTACTTTAAATAGCAACTTCACACGCGATGTTATCAATGAATCGGTACTAATCGATTTCAAAGCACCAAATACATATCGCTGAACCTTATTTGAAAAACGATTACCTATGAAGTCATCACTATTATTTCGCTGGAGTACCCTAAAAATCGAATTATGCTCGTGATGAAATTTATCATAGCCAAATTCATTTATGCAGAAAACAAGGATGAGAGCCGAACAAGCAAATGAGATTGCCAGCGTAACGATCTTAAGAAGATAAGATTCCTTATTCTTTGCTATTATCCTAAAGAATAACCGTGTTTGAAATGTCACAATTGTTTAGGTTAGGAATTGCATATAATTTGTTGTTACTGCTCTTGTCAACAAACAAGCCAAACCAATTTAACCTATTATTCAGGATAATCCAGTAAGAGAAATGTCCGCTATTGAAACTTCATTGTCCGGTTTAAATAACATTACAAATTGCTTAGTATTTACACTTTCGCACCTTCTTCCTTTTTGTTCATCACTTTGGTTTGCACTTGAATAGATTCATGATGAATCAAGCGCAACAGGTCGCGCATGAAACCTTCATCTAATCCCATGGCTTGTCCAAGTTGCACACGGCTTTTGATGATCTCTTCCCAGCGATTTACCTGAAGGATCGTTACGTTATTTTCTTTTTTATACTGCCCGATCTTCTCAGAAATCTTCATCCGTGAAGACATCTTCTGCATGATGTCATCATCCAACTGATCGATCTGCTCGCGCAACAGGCTCAAAGTATCTTTAAATGTTTTATTGTCAGTGGAAACAGTCCGCACTACCAAATCCTCAATAATTTTTGCCAGCGCTGCCGGTGTCACCTGTTGTTTGGCATCACTCAGTGCAACATCCGGGTGAATGTGGCTTTCAATCATCAAGCCCACCATGTCAAGATCAAGTGCCTTTTGTGAAATGAACGGAATCAACTCCCGCGTTCCGCAGATATGGCTCGGATCGCAAATAATATCCAACTCCGGAATCCGGGTTTTCAACTCAATTGCAAAATCCCACATCGGTGCATTTCGAAAAGGTCCTTTTTCAAATGAAGAAAATCCGCGATGGATGGCGGCCATTTTTGTAATACCTGCTTTGTTCAAGCGCTCCAAGGCACCAATCCAAAGTTCCAGATCCGGGTTCACCGGGTTTTTCACCATAACCGGAATATCAACACCTTTTACAGCATCTGCTACTTCTTGTACCGAAAAAGGATTCACCGTGGTACGTGCACCTACCCATAAAATATCAACTCCATATTTCAGCGCCAGCTCAACATGTGCTGCATTGGCAACTTCAGTAGTGATCGGCAATCCAGTTTCCTTTTTGGCTTGTACCAACCATTTCAATCCTTCTTCACCAGCACCTTCATACTGGCCAGGGCGCGTACGCGGTTTCCAGATACCGGCACGCAACGCAGATATTTTTCCGGTGGCTGCCAAAAGCTTTGCCGTGCTCACCATTTGGTTTTCACTTTCCGCACTACACGGGCCACTAATCACTAATGGTTTATTATTCGTGGGCAACCACGTTGAAATCGATTCTAATTCTAATTCCTTTTTCATAACACAAATTTACTTTACAATGGGTTCTGTTTTACTAATTTGATCTTTTAATTCAATGCCTTGCAACACGCGCTTGATTTCGTTCGCCTGCTTCATGGTGTCGTATAATTTATCTACCTCATCATCGATCAGGTATTGTTGAAATTTCTGAAGATGTGAAATGTATTCTGCTAATGCTTTTTTTAAATGTCTGGCATTTTGCTGAAAAATGGGTGCCCACATTTCTGGTGAGCTCTTCGCCAACCGAACAGTAGAAGCAAAACCACTACCTGCTAGGGTAAAAATATTTTTTTCATCTCCTTCAATGTCCAACACGGTTTGTCCCAGCAAAAACGAACTCACGTGCGACAAATGCGAAACATACGCCACATGTTTGTCATGCTCCTCTGCTTCCATGAAGGTAACATTCATGCCCAATGCATTGAACACTTCCCCTGCAATTGTGAGTGCTCGTTCACTGGACTTACCAGGTTCACAAATGATATTCATCTTGTTTTTAAAGAGTCCATTAAAGGCTGCAGTCGGGCCGGAGTTTTCGGTACCGGCAATCGGGTGGGCTGCTACAAACTGATTTCTTTTCGGATGGCTTTCAACCGCTTTGCAAATTTGTGCTTTTGTGGATCCCCCATCGATCACAATGGTAGTAGGTGAAATCAAATCCAAAATGGTGGGCAATATTTTTTGAATCGCATTAACAGGAATGGCGATGATAACAAGTTCTGCATTGCTTAGCGCTTTCTCCAGGGGTGCTACCGAATCCACAATACCAAGTGCTACTGCGGCCTTTCCATGTTCTTCATTTGCATCAACTCCTACAATGGAAGAAGTGATTCCTGCTTTCCGAAGGTCTTTCACCATCGAACCGCCAATCAAACCAAGTCCTATTACTGCCGTTCTCATCATGCTATTTCTTCCAATTTTTAATGCGCGTCAATGCTTCTTCCAACGCTTCAACACTACTACAAAGTGAAATCCGTATAAACCGCTTACCAGCATCGCCAAAAATAAATCCGGGTGTAATAAACACTTTGGTGGCATACAGAATTTCATCGATCCATCTTTCAACATCCAAAATGCCGTCCGGAGCTTTTGCCCAAACAAACAAGCCAGATTGATCGGTTGTATATACACAGCCCAATTCGTTCAGTATTTTTTGTGCAGCTTCTTTTCGTTCGCTGTATAATTTGTTAAGGTCATTAAACCAATCTTCACCTGCATTCAACGCTTCAACAGCTGCATGTTGTAGCGGAAGAAACATTCCGGAATCCATATTGCTTTTTACACGCAACACATCATCCACATATTCTTTCTTCCCTGTAACCCAACCCAAACGCCAGCCTGCCATGTTGTGTGACTTACTCAATGAATTTAATTCCAACGCAATCTCTTCCGCTCCCGGTATCGATAAAATACTGGTAGGGCTGTCATTCAGGATCAAACTATACGGATTGTCATTAATCAACAAGAAATTGTTTTCACGCGCCAAATCAACCAACGCCTGCAATTCTTTTTTAGTTGCTTGTCTGCCCGTAGGCATGTGTGGATAATTAATCCACATCAATTTTACTTTTGAAAGATCACTCGCACGTAACGCTTCAATATCGATCTCCCAATTTTTGCTTTCCTCGAGATTGTACGTGCGCAACGTGGCGCCTACTAATTTCGCAACTGATGAATACGTTGGGTATCCCGGGTTTGGAATCAGCACTTCATCCCCTTCATTTACAAAAGCCATCGAAATGTGCATGATCCCTTCCTTCGAACCCATCAAAGGAAGAATATTTGTTTCGGGATCCAGCGTTACGCCATAGGTACGTTTATAAAAATCAGTGATCGCTTTTCGAAACTGAGGCGCGCCTTTGTAACTCTGGTAGCCATGGTGATTGGGATTATTTGCCGAATCAACCAGCTGTTCTATTACTTTCGAGGAAGGCGCCTGATCAGGGCTGCCAATTCCTAAATTAATCACACGCAACTCCGGAGTATCCAAGCCACGCACTTCCGCCAACTTCTTCGAGAAGTAGTATTCTTCAACTTGTGCTATACGCTTTGCCGGCTCGATCATTAGAATTTCATTTTAGCTTTCTTATACTCACCCAATACATTGAGGTTTTTCACTTGCCGTAAAACTGTTTTCAATGCGTCATCGTAATTTTTTCTTTTCTTCCATTCCACATCCACATGGATTGAATACTCACTTGGCCTTCCGATAATTGGAATGGACTGGATCTTACTTAAGTTGATGTTGTTTAATTTCAATGACATCAATGCCTCTGCCAAACTTCCAACCTCATTGGCCACTTCAAAACTCAAGCTTGCTTTATTGGCGTCTTCCTCAAATTTCTTGCGCTTCGTTAAAATCAAAAAGCGGGTGAAATTTTTCTTATGGGTTTCGATCCGTCTTTCCAGAATCTTCAACCCGAATTTTTTGGCTGCAAATTCATTCGCGATAGCAGCCGTGTCTGTCAATTTTAATTCCGCTACCTTCCTGGCAGAAACTGCCGTATCATCGCTTTCGCGGATTTCAATCCCATTCATCGCATGCAAGTATTCGGTACACTGACGAATGGCCATCGGATGGGATTCCACCGTTTTAATATCCGCTTTCTTTACGGAAGGAAGCGCCAATAAATGCATGTGGATTGGGATATACAATTCACCTACAATGTTGAAGTGATAATCCTGTAATAGAAAGTAATTTGGAAGAATGCTACCGGCAATCGAATTTTCAATGGCCATCACAGCAAAGTCTGCGCGACCCTTATCCAACTGCTCACACAGCTGATGGAACGAAAGGCACTCAATCGTTTCAATCGGATCGGGGAAATACGTCAAAGCCGCTACTTCATGAAAACTGGTAGCGATTCCTTGTATGGCAACTTTCGACTTTTTCTTTACAGGCATAAAATCATATCAAAAAAAAAGTCCCGTTCATCGGGACTTTCTTGAGTTTCTTGTTATTTCTTTTCAACAACACACCGCTCTTTTAAGTCCCGTCTGGGTCATAAAAAAATAGTAGTAAAAATAAAAGAATGTGTTGTTTACGGTCATGTTCAATTCTTAACGAGGCTAAGATACGTTGATTTAATTTTCAGTTCCAAGCATCTTTTAAAAGAAAATCTTAATTTTTTTTCGAGCGAATGGCCGTTAGCCGACTGGATTCCACCTTTTCAGAAGACTACAATCGGTTGAAATTGCAATCCTACCCCACAAAAATTACATTTGCCAAAAATCAGGAAAATGAAAAAAATATACCCTATTCTAATCGCGATCGCAATCTTTAGTGGTTGTGGAAAATCCAACACTTCCGAGCAGGCTGAAGAATCCTCCGTTGCAACAGATGAACTTTATCAAGAAGTAATGGATGTACACGATGAGGTGATGCCCAAAATGAACGACCTCTACAAACTCAAAAAACAACTCATGGAGGAAATTGAGAACTCACCCGACCTGGTAGAAGAACGAAAACAAGAACTCGAAAACCGCATTAAGGAACTTGATCAAGCCAGCGAAAGCATGATGCAATGGATGCGTAATTTTAATCCTGAAGATTTTAAGGCAGACAAAGAAGAATATCTTGATTACTTAAATAAAGAACTTGAAAAAGTCAACAAAGTGAAAGAAGAAATGCTAAACGCTTTGGAGGATAATTAGTTTTTTGTTGTTGGTTAGTAGTTGTTCGACAGTTTCCAAACAACTCTCCCCAGCAAACTCTCTAACAACTAACCACTATGAACTAACAACTATTCAAAAAAATGGAGATCAAACAAATACCTTTAGGTCAACTGCACGAAAAACTTGGCGCCAAGATGGTTCCGTTTGCCGGATTCAATATGCCGGTGCGTTATTCTTCCGATCTGGAAGAACACATGACCGTACGAAATGGAGTAGGTGTTTTTGATGTGTCGCACATGGGTGAATTTGAAATCAAAGGACCCCATGCACTTGATTTGATCCAACGCGTGACCAGTAACGATGCCTCCAAGCTTGTTGACGGTCAGGCGCAATATTCTTGTTTGCCGAATGAAACCGGTGGAGTGGTTGATGATTTAATCGTTTATAAAATAAAAGATGAAGATTATGTGCTCGTGGTGAATGCGGGGAACATTGATAAAGACTGGAACTGGATCAGCCAATACAATACGAAAGGTGCTGAGATGAAAAACGTTTCCGATGATACCTGCCTTTTTGCAGTGCAGGGACCAAAAGCTCTTGAGGTCCTTCAAAAATTAACGAAGACCGATTTAAGCCAAAT
>JBGTGG010000486.1:0-6344 GCA_041746855.1 Cyclobacteriaceae bacterium
GTCACTGCTATTCAAATCAAGAAAATATACCTGATCAAAACTTTCTGTTCCCGTAAAGGTGGATTTTAAAATTTCCGAACCATCACTTTTTATTATAGTAATCCAACCATCTACTTGTCCGGCATGCACTTCCTGATAAACTCCTTCTGTGGTTGGAAAATTAAAACTCGAAGTTCCACCAGCCACCACAACATTTCCTTGCTGATCAAATTTAATGGTATGCGATGCATCTGCATTATCACCCCCCAACAATGCAGCCCAAACAATATCCGTTAAAGAGGAATTTAATTTTAAAATAAGCGCATCGGTTATCCCACCATTGTAGATCGTTCCAAAACTATTCGTTGCTGGGAAATCTGATGAAGCGGTAACAGTGCTAATATAAATATCACCGTCCTCATCCGTAATGATATCACCGCGCAATTGGTCTCCATAATTCCGCACCAACTGGCCTCCTACATGCGGATTCAAACCGTCATTTTGCGATCCACCGATAAAGGTAGAGCCCATCAACACATTACCATCTTGCGCGATTTTAGCTACAAACAAATCCGAACCGCTAGCATAATTGACAACGTGCGTAACATTTGTTCCTCCATTATAAGTTCTGTCAATTGCGCCTGTAGTTGTCGGAAAATTAGATGAACTTGTCGTTCCTAAAACCAGAAGGTTTCCATCCTTGTCTACAACAAGACTATGCGGTGATTCGGATCCCGATCCACCTAAATAACTAGCATATAAAAGTTGTGTTCCTGTGGAGTCATATTTTAAAATCCCGACATCATAAAGTCCACCATACGATTCCTGAAATGCTCCAGTGGTTGCAGGAAATTCACCACCCGAAGCCAGGTTTGTCACGCCTGCCGAATATAGCGTACCATTCCCGCCAGGCGTTGCGGTACTTCCCCAATTGTCAGCGGTTGATCCTGAGAAGGTGGAAAAAATCAACAAAGGATCAATGATCAATTCATAGCAATCATCGTAACCTTCAGAAAAAGAATAAGAAACTTTGTTTCCAACCAAAACGTAGGAACATATAACCTCTACTTTCTTACCCTCAATCAATTGGTATGCATAGGGTTTCGCTTCTTCAATATTTCCAACAGCAGTGTAGCTCAACAAACTCCCACCTTGCAAACAAACCTGGTCAAAACCTGTATATTCCAATTCGATTTGTAATGGAGACGCACCCGGATGGATCACGTAATCATACTTTGCATCAACACCTGCTGAATAAACACGCAGATCAATACCCGGATAAATTCCACTGTACTCAATCTGTTGAAATGCATTTACGTCCGTTGCCCACCGCGAAGGATCATCTCCGAGGTAGAAGTTATAATATTCTGAATACTTTCCGCTTGCTGTTGGTGAAACCGTGCTTGCCCCGATTAATCGAATGTGTGCATACTGGGCAAATATGGATTCACTTTCATTTACATATTCACCAGATGCTTCATCGACAGTATGATGGCTATCTTCATGAAGGACATGAAGCTTGTTTTCATCCAGCAAATAAAATGAAAAACCGTTTGCGCTGACATACATTCTGCCACCCGGAACTTTGGCAGAAAAATCAATTTCTTTTGGCCACTGGTTTTTATTCTGTAGGAATTTTAAGGCCGGGTCGGTAGCCTGAACAACTCCACAAAATAGTTGCAAAAGAAAAACCGCACCGATACATCCTTTTAACCTCATCTTCAGAAATCAAACACTTTAAAGTTACGTTTCTTTTCGTAAAATTTTAAGGGGTGGCGTGTTAACCACTTCCCTGGAGTTTAACCAGCCAATAAGCACGGTGAGCGACACTACACCGATTCCGATTATCAATACTTCCTTCCAATCAAACGCGAAGGTGATCTCGAAGAAAAATTTCGTCAGTAGAAACCCACCTCCAAGAGAAAGTGCCAAACCTGTAATCGCTGAAAACAATCCGAGGTATGCATACTCAATCAATGTAATCTTCGCTATTTGAATAGTACGTGCCCCCAGTGTACGCAGCAAAACATTTTCTTTGATTCGTGCAAATTTACTGTTGATCACCGCCCCTGCCAATACGATTAATCCGGTAATGATACTAAAGAGTGCCAGAAAACGAATAACCAATCCCAACTTATCAAACAACGCATTGATCGTTCCTAAAATCAACCGCAAGTCAATCACCGAAACATTCGGGAATTGAATCACGAGTGCCTGCTGAAAACGACTGGCAAGTTGCTGATCTTCGATTCGGGTTGCGGTTACGAAGATCTGCGGTGCTTGCTCCAATACTCCGGAAGGAAAAACGAAAATAAAATTTGGAGGATCAGTAGGCCAATCCACTTCCCGTACACCCGCAATTCGCGTTACGACAGGAACGCCTTGTACATCGAAAACAATCGAGTCGCCAAGTTTAACTTCAAGATCATCCAACATTCCTTCGGAGATCGTGATCCAAATGGTATCACCTTCCATTCGCTGAAGCTCTCCTTCAATTAATTTTTCAGAAACATGTAAGCTGTCGCGATACGTCACGCGATATTCGCGCGTCAATGCCCAATTGCGTGCTTTATCGGTTGTATCATTTTGTATGGTAGTAATATCCCTCCCCCGAACTTCACTCAACCGACATGTAATAATGGGAACAACCTGATTGACTTTCAGATTGTTTTCTTCCATTAGTTTGATCACTCCATCTTTTTGAGTGGGTTGGATGTCAAATAAAATTGTGTTCGACTGATTTTCCTGTCCTTTAAATTCTACCTGGCTGAGCATACTTTTCTCCACTACATTCAACGTAGAAATGATGAATGCACCTAACCCAATGGTGACCATTAGCACACGGGTTTGATTGTTGGGACGAAACAAATTAGAAAGCGAGTGTCGCCAAATAAAACCAGCACCATGCGGAAAAAATCGTTTTATCAAAAACAACAAAAGATAAGCGACACCTGTTAAGCAAACCAACGCAACCAGCAATCCCAGAAAAAAGTAAAGGCCTGTCAATATGCTTTTGGTTTGAAGGGCAGCAAACCCCATCGGAAACAATCCGATCAAAATAATTGCAGCCCATTTGGTTTTTGAAAAAACATCTGTTTGCTCAGGATCCGACCGTAAAACCGTGAGGGGTGGAACAAACCGAACGGCCACCAATGGAAGGATCGAGAATAAAACCGATACAAGGGTCCCCAATAAAATCCCCATGCCAATCGAACGCCAGGAAATTGTGAAGGCTACATCAAAAGGAATGGAGTCTTCAACCACCAACGGTATCAATTGCTGTACACCCACACCAAGTGCAGCACCAATCATGCTACCTAAAATTCCAATAAAGAAAATTTGGATAAAATAAATATTGAATGCCTGCCATCCGGAAGATCCGATACAGCGGAGTACAGCAACTTCATCCCTTTTCTCACGAGCATAAATATGAACGGAGCTCGCAACACCAATGCTGCCCAATACCAACGCAATAAATGCTAGCAGAGAAAAGAAACGGTAGATCGATTCAAACCCTCTCCCCAAACCACGCTTTCTTGCCTCCACCGTTTCGTAGGAATGTCCGTATTTACGAGTCAGTGGTTTTACTTCATCAACAATTTCTTCCAGAAGTTTTTCATCTTCAATTCTAAAAAACCTACGATAAGACACGCGACTTCCAAACTGCACCAAACCCGTGGAGTCAAGGTCGGCCATATTGATATAAACCGAAGGCGTAAACGTTGTCATCAATCCACCCCCTCCCGGAATTTTTGAAACAACACCCGCCACAGTAAAGTAGCGGTTACCCACTTTTATGGAATCGCCTGAACTGACTTCATATTGACTGGCCAAATTTTCATCCAATAAAGCAACGCCACTTTTTTCTTTCAAGCTGTCGTAAGCATGGGAAGGTTTTGTTTCAATGGTGCCATAAAAAGGAAAAGGTCCCGTTAATGCCACCAGCCGGATCAAGCGCGATTGACCACTGTTTGCGAACAACACCATAGAAGCCATATCCGCTTCCCCCGCTTGTTCTAATTTTGTTGAATCAAAATAGGTCAATAGCTCCGGTTCAAACACGCGGTTTGCATTCACTACCAAATCGGCACCCAAAAGCTCCTTGGCATTTCGATCAATGTCTTCCTGTAAAGAAAAATTCAACGAATCGAGCGCCACTACACCGGCTATACCGGTGATCAGGGAGGCAGCAAAAAGAAACAGTCGTGAAAAATTATGACGCGCATCGCGCCAGGCCATTTGCCAAACCCACCTGTCACGAAAAATATTCTTCGACTCTCTTCGGAGCTTGATTATGTACTCGATCATAGGGTTGCCATTCGTTGCTCCTGCTCAAGTTTTCCACCTCGCATCCTGAGAATGCGTTGTGTTTTCTGTGCCAACTCCAAATTGTGCGTAACCAAAACCAGCGTTGTACCCTGCTCTTTGTTTAATCCAAACAACAATTCTTGAATATGATTCGCATTTTCCTCATCCAGGTTTCCTGTGGGTTCATCCGCAAACAAAATCTTAGGGTTGGTCATAAACGCACGCGCCATCGCCACACGTTGTTGTTCTCCACCAGAAAGTTGCGAGGGATAATGCTGTATACGATCCCCCAAACCAACACGGTCCAAAAGTTCTTTTGCTTTGGGGATAACGTTTTTCTCACCCCGCAATTCCAACGGCACGGCTACATTCTCCAATGCAGTAAGGGTAGAGAGCAACTGGAAATTCTGAAATACAAACCCAACGTATTGATTTCGAATAAATGCCCGGTCATCTTCGTCCATAGCATTGAGTTTAAATCCCATTAAAGAAATGGTTCCGCTGGAGGGTGTATCCAATCCCGCACACAAACCCAGCAAGGTTGTCTTTCCGCTACCGGAAGGGCCAATGATGGACATCGATTCGCCTTGGTCGATTTGAAAGGAAACATGATCTAATACAGTGAGCGAATTTTCTACAGATTTATAAATTTTTGTAAGGCCTTCAGCCTGAAGTACGGGTGCGGACATAGTGGATTGCTTATTGGAAACGAATAGGATAATACGATAAAAATGTTGAATTCTCTCAAGATTGGAAACAATTTATACACGAATGGACGTTTATCGACCAAATTTATTTTCTAACGCACAATTCTTCCGATTTGGTGAAAGATCAATAACAAAAAAGTATCTTAAATGTTAATTTTATTCAAAATAAAAAAACGTAGTCGTTATGAATAATATAAAATCAACCCTTATTCTACTTTTTACAGTACTCTCCATTTCAGTATCTGCTCAATCAAGTTGGGAAGCAGGCTTGCGTGTTGGGGACAATGTGTCATTTGATGCAACCATACCGTTGGCAGCCGCGCCCCGACTCCATCCTGCTGTCTATTTCGACCGCTTTGGAGTTGCCACCTATTTTGATTGGCTTTTCGCTTTCTCTGATGGCCCATCCGGCTTTAAAATCTATCCGGGAGTAGGCCCTGAAATATTCTTTGGGGATGAACCCGATTTCCACATTGCCGGTAACTTTGGTATGGAATATTCGTTTGACTTTCCGCTTACCCTTGGACTGGATTGGAGACCTTCTCTCCGGCTTACCCATGATACAGGATTTTATACAGGCAACTGGGGTTTTATTGCGCGGTTTCGATTTGGTGGAGGAACACTCAGGCGTGTCAACTAATAGTATTGGAATGATTATTGGTTTTCCAATTAAAGTTTTACAACCTTATATGGGGAATTATAGTTATAACATTCATGATCTCTAAAATCACCATAGGCATAGCCCTTGCATTCCTTTCAATAACCAATCAACCAAAAACCATCCTTTTTTTTGGCGATAGCCTCACGGCAGGATATGGAACTTCAACGGAGCTTGCATTCCCTGCATTGGTGGAGGCCCGCCTTAAAAAGAGCGGAAAAGAATGCAAAGTAATCAATGCGGGACTTAGCGGAGAAACATCAGCCGGTGGACTCTCCCGGATTGATTGGATTCTTAGGCAACCCATTGATATTTTTGTATTGGAGCTTGGTGCCAATGACGGACTTCGCGGATTGCCTATTGAAGAAACAAAAAAAAACCTACAACAAATTATTGATAAGGTTAAAGCTAAAAACCCGGAAGTTAAAATTGTGATTGCCGGAATGATGGTACCTCCTAACATGGGCGCTGAATATAGCACTGACTTTCAAAAAATATTTCCTGCTATCGCGAAGAAGAACAACGCCACCTTAATTCCATTTTTATTAAAAGATGTTGCGGGTATTGAAAAACTTAATCTACCGGATGGCATTCATCCCAATGCGGAAGGGCATAAAATTGTAGCAAGCAATGTAGTTGAGATTATTGAGAAGTTGCTTTAACAATACTATTCCACAAAGGAACTCAAAGAG
>JBGTGG010000487.1:0-4889 GCA_041746855.1 Cyclobacteriaceae bacterium
GAGCATGGAAAAGTATTATGATGACTGGGTTAAGGGTTGTTCGGTTTTTAAACCGTGGTGTAAAATAGAAACAATCTTCAGGAATTCAAACCATTATCAAAATCAGCGTGTTGTAAATCTTTAATGATAGAAAATCTTAACTACATTGAGCTACTAGTAAATCCTGTAATTTTCCCTTATGAATTTTGTATCAATAGATCCTATAACGATTACCGTACCTGAACTGCAAGCCCATCTTCAAGCAGCCATTGCGCCACGTCCTATCGCGTTTGCCAGCACGATAGACAAAGCAGGCAACGTAAACCTCAGTCCCTTCAGTTTTTTTAATGTATTCAGTGCCAACCCACCGATATTGGTTTTTTCCCCAGCAAGAAGAGTACGCGACAATACCACCAAGCATACCCTTGAGAACATTCTGGAAGTCCCTGAAGTGGTGATCAACATCGTCAACTTTCCGATGGTGGAGCAGGCATCGCTTGCCAGTACCGAATATGATAAGGGCGTAAATGAATTTATAAAAGCCGGGTTCACGGAAATACCCTCGCAGAAAATCAAACCTCCGCGCGTTGCGCAATCACCAGTCTCATTTGAGTGCGTTGTTGATGATGTGATACACCTGGGAAAAGAAGGCGGAGCTGGTTCATTGGTAATCGCGCGGGTGGTAATGATGCACATCCAAGAGCAGCATGTAGTGGATGGAAAATTGGATACTACTAAACTTGATCTGGTAGCGCGCATGGGTGGGAATTGGTATTGTCGTGCCACCGGCAGTGCACTGTTCGAAATACCCAAACCCCTGCTGACAAAAGGAATTGGGATTGATGCGTTACCCGAGAGTATTCGGAATAGTGAGGTGCTATCCGGCAATAATCTGGGTCGCCTTGGGAATACAGAACAGTTCCCTTCCCTTGAGGAAATCAATGCTGCTACTGAAAATCCAAGTGTGGCGGATATCCTCAAGCATGCTGAAAATGATGCTCCCCTAAGGCTCCATCGACTTGCAAAAAAAGTTTTGGAAAACAATCAGATAAGGCTGGCTTTCAGCATTTTAACAATCGCTGACAGATTTAAAGCTTAATATGATTTAAATGCGCTTTATTATTAATTATATTAGTGGTTCGTCAACTTTCATAAAATTATGGCAACACGTTTCGTCTTAATTATAGTGATCGTATTTGGGATTTCAGCATGCCGCACCAGCGATTTGAAATGTCCCGAACCCGAAGTGGTGAAACTCAAAAAATCTTCCGCTTACAAGTTCCACATGTTTGACAGGAAACAGAAAGAAAAAGTGATGGCGCAATCCAATACCTACGCACGGGAAGTTAAGCGAGAGGCACGGCATAAAGAGCAAAAAGATATGGAAGAATGGGATTGCCCACGACCCGGCACCAGCCATGACAAAGCCAATCAAAAAAGGTTGAAGCGTATCCAAAAAAATTCTGAATCAAATCCGCGAAAAGCGAATACCTCTCCCATTGATATTTCCCCGGCACATTCCCATTAGACGCTTACTTTTTCCACTCCTTTTATTACCAACACACTCGGACAGTCTTTCATCCACGGAGTGCGGGCTTTTGCCAATTCATTCCAACAATCCAGGCTTACCAACACGAGGTTAAAATGGTCCAATAGGTCTTTGTCAGGAATCCTTCGCTTGATAACTTCATTGAATTCATCTGTTAAGGCATAATCTTTTGATTCGGTATTTATAAAATGAATTTCTTCACCGTGTTCGAGGGAGAGTATTGTAATCCTTGACTTGCTGCTTTTGTAAAAGCGTTTTCCGTATTCCAGTAAAAAAGCATCTTCCTCACAGGATACCAGCATGAGAATGTTTTCAGGAAGTACATACCCATTGTCCATGAGCACACCAATGCTGGCATTTCCTTCCTCCATTACGCGCGATAACTTGCCCCCCATCATGCGTTCAGTAAAAGCAGAACGCGCAGCACCTACCAAAATCAAATCGAATTTATTTTCCTGGGTGGTGCGCAGTATTTCACGTTCCACTTCATGGGTAGTTTTATAAATGGTGTTCAATTTTAAGTCAAGGAGTTGCGCCCTTGCGCGAATGGGCTGAAAACCCTCTTTCTCAAAGAGGATGGCGTCCAATGGTTTCACCTCTGAACTGGGTGTAATGTGCAAGGCTGTAATTTCCGGATGATCATTAGTGCGTTGGGTCAACTGATCGGCCAACCGCAAAAGTGTGCTTCCCATTTTTGGGATGCCAAAGGAAACCAGGATTTTAAACTGGCCATTTTTTGACGTTGATACTTTCTTACCTTCTTTTTGAAGGGCTTTCCTGCTTAAGAAAATATCCATTGTGGGATTTGTTAATACAGTGGCGACAAAGACAAGGACCACCAGGATTGTAAAAAGCACAGGCGGAAATACACCAAGTTGAAAACCCATGGTGATCACAATCAAACCCATTAGCCCGCGGGTATTCATTAGCATGCCCAGTAAAAAAGAATTCTTCCACCGCTGCCCCACTATCTTTGCGGTAAAGGAAACCCCGACAAACTTACCAGCGATGGCGGCAATTAATACAAGGCCACAGAGCATCCATGCTTTACCTTCTAAAAGCAATAACAAATTTGTATTTACACCAACATACAAGAAAAGCAGCGGAAGAAAAAAGGCAACGGTTACGTCTTCAATCCGGTCACTTAAAATTTTTTTGAACGTCAAATTCCGCGGCATAATAACACCGGCAAAAAATGCCCCGATCAACCCGCTCAAACCAATGAGTTCTGCTAAAACAGTCGACAACATTAACATTCCCAAAATACTGCCCATCACGCGCTTGTTGAGCGTTTCTTTTGAAGGATACAAATCCCCCATCTTCTTCATTACCGGCATGGCAACCTTTACCATGAACAAAAAGTACAATGCCGATAGCCCAAACGTGATTAGGAAATCCATCAGGTTGCTGGACCTTACAACGGCTATTGCCAAGGCCACTAAACTCCAGGAAGTGATATCATCAATTGATGCGGATGTCAACGCCAAAGTTCCCAAGGGGTTTTTTACCAATCCGCGTTCCTGAATAATTCTGGCCAGTACCGGAAAAGCAGATACGCTCATTCCTATAGCGAGAAAAAGAGCGAACCCGTAAAAATTGATTTCTTGCGGAAAATTATCATACCAGAAAAAGGCAATCACAATCCCCAACGCAAATGGAAACAAGATGCCCATGTGGCTGATCAAAACAGAGGGTTGTCTTTTGTTGCGCAATACTTTTACATCGAGGTCCATTCCGATGACAAAGAGAAAGAGTATCAACCCGAGTTGACTGACATAACTGATAAGGGTAATAGAACTTTCAGAGAATACAGTATTATAAACGGAAGGAAAGAGCAACCCAAAAAAACTTGGCCCTAACATAACACCCGCTATTATTTCGCCCATTAGTGCTGGCTGCCGCGAACGCCTTGCTGCACTTCCCAACAAACGGGAAAGAAAAATAATCAACAGGAGTTGCGAAATAAAGATTGTAAACGGAGGCCATGTCAAATTAGACAATACCTCTGCATTTACTTTTTCCAGTGGGTAAAATTTTCCTCCTTTCCATAACACCCAGCTAATGACCGCGATGAAAATCGCGAGTACTACGGAGTATATAAAATAGTTGCGTTTAGAGATCATGCTTCGGGTTGTGTTCCGATCATTAATCTACACGAATACGGGATAAATCCAAAGGGATTGTCCAATCAACTTGCCCAGGTCTTTCCAACTTCTGCTAGCGGAACGCAGCCGTGGTAGGCTCCCGGAACCGGATCATATTGGAGCACTTGTGTGGCACCAATTTCAGAGGTGAAAAATCCAACCATTGTAAGTTCTTTCAACTTTAAAATGAACGGCCGATCACCACCCGATTGATCTTGTACTGCGGCTTCATGTTGTGCCAACACCCATTCGGATTGTTCCTCCGGATCAAGTTCGATAAACGGATCACCATACTTAGTTTCTGCTGCCGTTGCAAATTCCTCTAGGCTTGCAACAAACTTTTCCTGATCTTCTTTTTTGTATGTCTCGTGTACAAGTTGATCAATAAATCCGGGAACACCGGCTTCAATAGCGCCACCGGTATCGGTTTTCGGAATGATAATACCGGATACTTGTGAAATCAATATTCCCTGATCTTCTGTAAAGAAAGTGGGTTTCCAATCAATGGTAGGTTTTGCTGTACATCCGTTCAGTACCGCAAAAATTGTGGGCGCTGAAATAGCACCACCCATTGCCCACGCTGCTTTCTTTAATGCTTCTCTACGATCCATAGTGCTGAATTAAATGTTGTTCTTTTTCATTTCTGATACTGCATAATTGACGGCTCGTGCTGTAAATGCCATATAGGTAAGCGATGGATTTTGACAAGCTGCGGAAGTCATAAAGGAACCATCGGTAACAAAAAGATTTTTACAAGCATGTACCTGGTTCCATTTATTGAGCACCGAAGTTTTAGGGTCTTTACCCATGCGGGCTGTGCCCATCTCATGGATTCCCAAGCCAATACCCGTTTCATTATCATAGGTATGAACATTTTTAAAACCAGCAGCTTCCAACATTTCAGCGGCATCGTTTGCCATGTCCTTTCGCATCTTGAATTCATTCTCTTTCAAGCCTGCATCAAAGGTCAAGGTTGGCAATCCATACTTGTCGCGAACTTCAGTGTTTAAGGTTACGCGGTTTTCAGCATACGGTAAGATTTCACCAAAGCCACCCATTCCAATTCGCCATGCCCCAGGTGTTGTAACGGCTTCTTTTAGATCTGCGCCAATGGAAAGTTCTTTCACTAAGTTCTGCCAGCCTTGTCTACTACCACCACCTTGATAACCAAATCCACGCAAGTAATCGCGTTTGTCACTCCCTACATTGCGATAGCG
>JBGTGG010000488.1:0-2088 GCA_041746855.1 Cyclobacteriaceae bacterium
AATGTACCCGGCATGATTCCTCGTTGGGGAAATGCTTCATAAACTCTATTAGATTCATAACACTTGTTTTTTTCAAACAAGGTCACCAATAGCTTAGACAGCTTCTGTCAGTTAGGTATCTTTACGGACTATCATGTTATATAATACACGAAGCCGTCCACAATTTCCTTAAAGATTCTACCGGATTAGAGTTAATAATTTCGTTGGCATGGGGGGATGAGTTAGTGATAAATATAAAAGACAATGGGCAAGGCTTGATGCGTGGAAGAGGGTACGGATTAGGGATGGAATCCATGCAGAAAAGAGCAGAGGAAGTAAAGGCCGAGTTGACTTACTTTCCGGGGCTTCACGGTTTATACTTGCAAATCAGATATAGAAAACCATTAAACTAATCCGTTGCGCAACGCATAGGAAACAAGCTCGGCTGTATTTTTAGTGGCGGTTTTTTTAAGCATTTCTTTTCGATAGCCTTCAATGGTACTGTCTTTTAATTGTAGCTTCTCAGCAATTCCTTTGCTGGGTTCACCGGCACAAATCAATTGCAAAACCTCCTGTTCGCGATATGTAAACTTCTTTATTGATTTGGTTAAGTTGTAATCATTATTGCTTAAGCGGATTTGGATTTCGGGAGTATAATATTTTCGTCCGGCAAAAACTTCCAGAAGGCAATGGTTGATTTCACTTCGGTCGGTATTGCGCTTCAATAAAATGCCATGCATTCCGGTTTGCAACATTTCGATGATGGTTTCATCTTCATCAAAACTGGTGATGCCAATGATTTTAGTAGAAGGGTACTCATTTAGAATCCTTTCGGCCAGAGAAACTCCACTGGTTTGCGGCATGCGGGCATCAATTAACGCCACATCTATTTTATGAGCGTTAACAATGGCAATGGCTTCTTTGGCATTAAAAGCTGTGTAAATTTTTGATATGATTTCCAAATTGGATATCAATGCGGCTAAACCTTGACATACGGCTTTATGATCATCCACTACTAAGACATGGTGCATAACGGGGTCTTTTAAAACGTGATAAATTTTTTTATTCGAAAATACCCCATTTACAGTGGTAAAGCAACTCCCCATTTATGGGGGTATTATTGAATTACCATCGTTAGGGTAAATAATTAAGCATAGATTGTTTCTGTAAGCAGTCAATATAGATGTTAACTTAAACCCATTCAAAAATGAAACAATTATTTTTTATCTCGACCTTAATGCTATTTGTGGTTTCCTGTGAAGAAGAGCAAATACAAATACAAGAATCTCTACCTGAAATAATTACAAGCTTTCAAAGCTCGCAACAGTTCAGTTTGGTAGAGACTAATTTCAAAACTTTGTCAAAAACTTTGTCTTTTGATTCTTTTTGGAAAAAAACTATCGAAGGGAAGGAAATTTTTGCAGTCCCTTCTATAAAGAATAAAGTTATTGATGGAGTGATATATTTTGATCAAAACTTTAATTTGATAATAGAAACACGCACTTTCGCTAAGGAAAATGTCTATCTTTCATTCCGTGATTTAAACAACAATGAACTAGTGAATTGGACGGGCTCCAAGCGAGGTGAAAACTACATGTTTAGCTATGATGAATTGGCGAACAATTTTGCTAAGTCACAGTCAAACGGACGATATAATAGCTGCACCAGTGACTGTTACAGTAATGCAAAAAAGGCTTGCAGTGCTGACAGCGAGTGTGAAATGATGTGCGATTTAACACCGGGTTGTGATCTTTCCATCGCAGTTGCTTGTTTTATTCATTGCTGGTAATTTAATTTCATGAATACAATACTTGGAGTTTTCGTTGTGCTTAATATTCTTATGACCATTTATGCGTTATTCGAAATTCTGATTACGAACATAAAAAGACCAACCAATAATAATATAGTTTGGATCTGGCCAATTATTTTTTTTCAATGTATAGGTGTTTTTCTATACTATAAATTAAGAAATCTGATAGTCCGTAAACATACCACTAAATTACACTAAGGATAAGGTTATCAAATAGATTCACCGAATACCTTCTGTTCAGCTTGAAGCAGAACTCATCAAGGTATAATTGCAAATACTTTTCTTTGATCACATGATAG
>JBGTGG010000489.1:0-5312 GCA_041746855.1 Cyclobacteriaceae bacterium
TTATGAAAGCCCTTCTGTAAAAGATGCGTATGCTTTTGTGCCTTCTTTATTGGAAGAAAAAAATTGGCGTTACCGGATGGTATTTAGTCGCAGCTACTGGCAAAACCCCAAGAATTTCTTTGCTGAATTGGAAAGGTTTATGCAGTAGAATTGAATAGCTTTCGTTTCCAATAGCAACAAGTAATGATCAAATAATGGAAAACGATTCGAACGATTCCAGGAAATTAAAAAGCTTACATGATCGGCTAGAAATACTTTTACAGAAACAAGAAGCTTCCTTAAAAGAAATCTATGCGTTGAAATCCGAAGTCTTAAAGCTTAAGGGGGAGCAACAACAATTTGTAACATCTCAACAACCTGTTGAACCAATTATTGAAAAATCTCATATAACCGAGTTGTCTTCTGATTCAGAATTGCAGACACCTGCAACCGAGGAAAGTGAAGCAAAAGAAAGTCGGGAGTTTGAAGAAAAGCTTCGGAGTGAGGTTGCATCAACAAAGCAAAGAAGTGATTTAGAACGCTTTATCGGAGAAAATCTGATTAGTAAAATTGGTATTGTTATTACGGTGATTGGTGTTGGGATTGGTGCAAAATATGCAATTGATCACCAGCTTATCAGTCCGTTAACCAGGATCTTGCTTGGCTATTTAGTTGGACTAGGCCTGTTGTTTTTTTCTATGCGCCTGAAAAAGGAGTATGAAAACTTTAGTGCCGTTCTTTTGAGCGGAGCGATGGCTATATTTTATTTCATCACCTTCGCTGCCTACAATTTTTTCGGGTTGATTCCGCAATTGGTGGCATTTGCGCTCATGTTAATGTTTACTGGATTTACAGTGCTGGCTGCCTTAAAGTATAACAAACAGGTAATTGCTTTATATGGAATGGTAGGGGCGTACGCGATTCCTTTCTTACTAAGTAATAACACCGGCCAGATTATTTTTCTGTTCGTCTATATCGCGATCATCAACGCGGGTATCCTGGTGCTTTCGTTTAAAAAGTACTGGAGGCTTTTGTACTACGCAGCATTTGTCATGACATGGCTGATATATGCGAGTTGGTTTGCAGTACGGTATGATTGGGAAATAGATTTTGGAGTCGGTATCGGATTTTCAAGTCTGTTTTTTGTGATGTTCTATGCAACTTTTCTCGCCTATAAGGTAATGCAACAAGAACAATTCGGGATAAAAGATATCATACTATTGTTGGCCAACTCTTTTCTCTTTTACGGATTCGGATATTTGATCTTAGAACAACAACCCCACTATGGCCAATGGCTGGGAGGATTTACACTTGTAAATGCAATTGTCCATTTTATTGTGGCCGGCATTTTAGTCCGGAAGAAACTCGCGGACAAAAATTTGGTATCCTTTGTGACCGGGTTGGTTCTGGTTTTTGTCACCATGGCCATTCCTGTCCAGCTTGATGGGAATTGGGTTACTATGTTGTGGGTATTTCAGGCGGCCCTGCTTTTTTGGATTGGACGAACGAAAGGCAACAGTTTATATGAAAAATTATCGTACCCACTTATGGTTTTGGCGTGCGCGAGCCTTCTGCATGACTGGAGCGAGTCTTCGAGAATATATTATGATCTCCCAATTGAATCGGGTGCAATTGCCTTTTTTAATATTCAATTTTTAACTTCTTTATTATTTGTTGGCGCGTTTGGATTTATCAATTACATCCATCAAAATAGAAATGATAGTTTTGTTTTTAAGGATAGAAAGGATTGGAACAAGATGATTTCAATTGGCTTGCCATTGGTTCTGTTGCTCACAATTTTCTTTTCATTCCGCATTGAAATTGCGACTTATTTCAATCAACTTTATGCTGACTCCGCTACTTTGATCAACAATGAGGAGTATTCTTATACGGACTATAATGGTGAGATATTAAGCTATCAGACAATCTGGTTGATAAATTTTTCAATTGTTTATTTCTGTGCCCTCTTGTTTGTAAGTATTAAAAAGATAAAAAATGATTTATTGGGAAGGGTTGGCGTTCTATTGGGTTTGATTACTATTCTTACTTTCCTTGTTCAGGGCCTTTTTGAATTAAGTGTATTACGGGAAAACTATCTGTATGAATCTGTGGATTCTTTTTTTATAGCAAGCACGGCAAACCTGTGGATGCGCTATCTGTGTTTTGCTTTGGTAGGTACTCTTTTCATTATCATCTGGAGACAAATCCAGCAGCCGTCTTTTAAGATGCAGTTGAAAAAGCAGTTTGAGTTGCTTTTCCATATTTCCGTGATTTGGATCCTTAGCAGTGAGCTTATTAATTGGATGGAGATCGCAGGGGTGGGGCAGACATACAAACTGGGTATCAGTATTCTTTGGGGAATTTATTCGTTGGGCATGGTTGCATTCGGAATATGGAAGGGTAGAAAGTATTTACGGATTGGCGCCATCGTATTGTTTGCGATTACCTTGATTAAATTGTTCGTTTATGATATTGTAAATCTGGATACGATTTTAAAAACAATCGTATTTGTTTCGCTGGGTATTTTACTGTTGGTAATATCATTTCTATATAATAAGTATAAAGGATTTATTTCAAATGAAGTCGAAATGTAGTGTACTCACGTTCGTTGTTTTTTTATCCCTTCAGGCAAAAGCCCAGGTTGGTGACTATCACTATCAACGAACGGTTGCAACACCAACGGATACGTGGCATCAGATTAATTTGCCTTTGGATGTATTTAATTCTTTAAATAGTAATTTATCGGATATTAGAATTTATGGAATATCAAATCAACAGGATACGCTAGAGGTTCCGTATATGGTAAAGCGTTATGAAGAAGAAATAGTTAGAAAAGATATTGCGTTCACGTTGCTCAACCAGAGCAGAAATGAATCTGGATATTATTTCACTTTTGAAGTTCCTGTAGCGGGTTTAGTAAACCAAATCTTCCTCAATTTTTCGAATAAAAATTTTGATTGGCGGGTAACGCTTCAGGGAAGCCATGACTTACAAGAATGGTTTACCTTGGTTGATGATTACAGGATTCTATCCATTCAAAATGCATCCACCAACTTTTCATTTTCGACACTCAATTTTCCCGATGCACGATTTAAATATTTTCGGGTGCTATTGCCCCTCAGGGATACTCCCAATTTAATGTCAGCAAGTTTGTTTTACAATACGATTGAGCCCGGCAAATCAGTTGAGTATACATCAGAATTTACAGTGTCCCAGAATAAGGTTGCACATAAGACAACCATCGAAGTTGACTTGAAAAGCAAGTTGCCGGTAAATACCATACAAGTAAAGCCGGTTGATGCGTTTGATTTTTACCGGCCATACACGATTCAATACCTGTCGGATAGTTTTAAAACGGAACGGGGTTGGCATTACACCTATGCTACTTTAGCTACTGGTATATTAAATTCGCTGGAGCAGACGCCTATTCAATTTGAAAGCACCCTTGCTGCAAAACTTAGGATTGTTATCGAAAACCAGGACAATCAACCACTGACCATTGACTCGGTTTTAATTTCTGGTGTTGAGCATGCTTTACTAGCCCGCTTCACAGAGAAAGCTGACTATTTTCTTGTGTATGGGAATAAAAGGGCACGCTTGCCTGCCTATGATATTGGTCATTTTACTGAAGCAATCCCAACCGACTTAAAATTGTTGGAAGTTGGAAATAATGCCGATCCAATATTAATTGGGCCGCTCGATGAATATGAAATCGCTTCCCCCAATCAACTTTGGTTGTGGCTTACACTAATCGTAGTAGCTGCTGCGTTGGGATGGTTTTCGATAAAGATGCTAAAAAAGACTAATTGATATGGTACGCATTCGGGTGTTACTTACACTCCACCGCAGCAGAAACAAAGTAGCGTTCACCATTCGCAAAAACCTTTTCATCGCGTATTTCTAACGTGGTTTCAATGGGCCCCATTTTATCAACAGTAAGAACAAGTTTCGTTGTGGGCCCGATTCCGTTTACCGACCACGTTCCTTTTTTCTTTCCTTTAAGACCTTGATCTTTAAATAGCCCTGATTTTTTCAAGTTGGCTTTGAAAGTTCCATCAGCACAGAGGTTAATAATGGTTTCCTTACTGCTGCGATCATCAAACGCAAAGGTTACCAATTGTTTGTTGCGTAAGAATGGATCCCAATCAAAAGCCAAATACGGATTTTCATTGGATGGTTCCACAAAGGTGAGGTTATCCATAAATTCCTGAAGCCCTTTTTTATTCGCCTCAAAATTTTGAGGATCAGAAGTCATGAGTGATACAACACAG
This sequence comes from Cyclobacteriaceae bacterium, assembly GCA_041746855.1. Taxonomy (GTDB): domain Bacteria; phylum Bacteroidota; class Bacteroidia; order Cytophagales; family Cyclobacteriaceae; genus JBGTGG01. Next base: position 4,251 of record JBGTGG010000489.1, read on the forward strand.
ATATTATAAGGGCCACATTTTGCTTCAACATGTCCTTTTGTTCCGGCAGTTGCTGTCGAGGTGAGTTCAGCGGATAAAATATTTTGGTTGCGGATACGGGGTTCGCCAACGGATTTCACTAAAACATTTTCACCAAAGGTTACGCCCTTTATCCAGTTTTTTTTCATCACTTCGAAAGAACTCTCATCTGATAGAATAAAGATTTCACCAAACGAGTTGGTAGAGGAAAGTAAAAATATTTCCTCACCTCGTGGAAGCAGTCCATTCCAGTTTACCGGGACGGTTGCTTTAACGCCAACCCGCGGTCCCCACAAAGACGAACCACTTGGATACAATTGCCCTGGTTTTATTTTGTCTTGTGCGAATGTAGATTCTACAAACGAAAGAAACAGAATCAAAAGGATGGATATTCTCATGATATTAATTTTTAGTGAGTGCTTGTTCCAAATCTTCAATTAAATCTTCAACATCTTCAATGCCAATGCTGAGACGAATAAGCGAATCCGTCAACCCGCTTTTTTCACGCTCTTCCTTCGTAATGCTGGCGTGTGTCATGGAGGCCGGGTGGTTGATCAACGACTCTACACCCCCTAACGACTCTGCAATCGAAAATAGTGCGACACTTTCCATAAGCTTTACCGTTTTTTCCAGACTGTCATCTTTTAGCGTGAAAGAAAGCATACCGCCAAAGTCGCGCATCTGGCTTTTGGCAACGGCATGGTTCGGATGATCTTCGAAACCTGGCCAGTGCACTTTTTTTACTTTCGGGTGAGCTTTCAGAAACGCAGCAATTGTTTTTCCATTACTGCAATGGCGCTCCATACGAAGGTGCAAGGTTTTGATTCCACGCAATACCAAAAAAGAATCTTGTGGTCCGGGTACGGCACCGCAAGAATTTTGAATGAACGCAAGTTCTTTGTAAAGCTTTTCATCGTTGATCACCAACGCACCCATGATTACATCGGAGTGACCACTGATATATTTGGTAACAGAATGCATTACGATATCGGCACCTAAGTCCAATGGGTTTTGTAAATACGGAGAAGCGAAGGTATTGTCTAC
>JBGTGG010000490.1:0-10390 GCA_041746855.1 Cyclobacteriaceae bacterium
CCTCCCGGTAAGCGTGAATTTATCAGAGGGGTTAAAAACTGAATTCGATTTTAAGCCCGCATTCCCTACTTTCGTAAGTGACGGGTAAGTGACGGGCTAATTTTATTATCTTTTTGCATTTCTCCCGTATTCTTGTTTGAAATCAAAATTCAACTATGAAACAACCAGCACTTGGCAACCGATTAGTTAGCCTTCGAAAGGAAAAGAATCTCACACAAGAAGAATTAGTAGAGCGCAGTCATGTTAGTGTGCGTACCATCCAGCGGATTGAATCCGGTGAGGTTATTCCACGACTTTCGACTATTAAAATTTTAGCCAAGGCATTGTCAGTTGATTTTGAAAGTATTGTTCAAACAAACCAAAATCAAATGGAAGAAAACACAAATTTGGCTACATCGGTATTTAATCCGACTGGAGACGCCAGCAAAGCAGCATTGATAACAGCCACTATCGCAGGGGCGATTTATCTAATACTTGAAATTGTTAAGACGGGATTGGACTTGGCGTGGATGGTAGAGTCTTTCGGGTCTATGGAAAACATTGTTTATGTAATAATATCAGTGTGTATTGTAATTACTTATTCTTTATTTCTGCGTGGATTTGTTGTGCTCGGGAATTTATTTGAGAACGGACTCTTACGAATTGCTTGTTACCTTCTGGTGGTGGCAGTGATAGCGGTATCCGTATTAGATGTGTACTCGTTATTTTATTTTGATGGGATAAAATCCGGAACTCCTCCTGCGGAACTTGTATTCCCATATATAGCTGCCGCTATAATGATCGGTGTATTGGGAATTATTTTTGGTGTAGCATTACTAAAACTTCAAGATGGAATGGGCGAGCTGTCAAAAGTTGCCGGTTTACTTGAAATAATCTTGGGAGTTCTCCTTACAACAGTAGTTTTATTTTTCCTTGCGTTTCCGATCATGATCCCAGCAACCATTCTTGAAATCATCTTACTGTATCGCGGTTATGAATATCTTTCAAAAACGCAAGATTTTACAACCGCCTAGTTAACCGCTGTTTCAGTTTTCATATTTCGGTTAGTACTGATACTATTATGACTAGGAACAAGTGTTGACAGTGCCATGAAGAATATAAAGACTTCTGTCAATTAAATACAATGAATTTAAGATCATGAATTTTACAAATAGGATTTTCCATTCTAGAATGTACATCGTAATTATCTGCTTACTTTCATTAGTCGAGCCAGCTTTTTCTTGTACGATAGTGAGTGCTACAGCTTCTAACGGGCACGTCTGGAACATGAACAATGAAGATGGACCATTTGGAGTAGCCAATTTTATAAATGTATTCCCCAGATTAGGACAAACAAAGTATGGCTATTATACGCTTTCTTACTTTTCGCCAGAGTTTGGTAAAGGGGGTAGCATTCAGGGTGGAGCCAATGAAGCTGGTTTAACGTTTGATTTTAATGCAATTGAAGAGGTAAAAAGCTTCGACATGAAAAGTAAAAAAACGTTTCCGCAAGGTGATGACGTAATTCTACCTCACATCTTGGCCACAATGAATTCAGTAGAGGAAGTAATAGATTTCTTTAAAACATATTGGTTTCAAAACGGTTTTCGTGGCGCCCAAATGCATGTTGCTGATAGGAGTGGCAGGTTTGCAATTATAAGTGCATCTGGATTTAAACTTGTTGAAATGGGACAACCTCTCATCTCAACCAATTTTGATATCTGTGGAAAAGAAGATGGATCGTCATGCTGGAGGTATCCGATTGCAACATCAAAATTATCTACCGCAGCGGTAGGCTTAATGTCTTTGATAGCTATTGCCCTTGAGACAACTCAAAAAAATGGCTCAACAATGTATACCAATATACAAAACCTAACTACCGGAGACATCTGGTTTTTTAGCCAACATAACCCGGATGTAATAGTTAATACTAATATAAATGATATGCTTTCAAGAGGGCAAAAATCATATACTTTTAGCGACATTCGATCACTCGTTGAAGAGCGTCCACAGCATACATGGGACAAACAAACTCATATAAACTTAGCCGATGACATAAAAAATAAATATGTAGGTAACTATGATAACTCTTTTACTGGGAAAATTGTCGTAAAAAATCACAAAGAAGGGCTTCAGATGTCTTATGCTGACGGAAGAAGTGAAGTTTTCTATCCGCAGTCAGAGCATAAATATTTTCTTCCAGACGTGGATGTGCATGTGGAATTTAGATTTGATGAAGCAGCAAAACGGATGGCTATGAATTTATATGAAAACGGATTGTGGGCTTTTCGGGCTTGGATAACAAAAGAGGAAAACCGATAAGCGTCCAAATAAGCTTTGATAAAGTATTGCCAATTAAAATACTCATTCTTCGATTTCATTCTCCAGCAATTTTAAAATCGCATCGATTTCACTATCCAGCATCCCATAATTATACTCGAATATGTAGTGAGACGCAGACCGGAAGTGTCTTACTATGTTTTCAAATTCGACATCTTCCAATAGCAATGAACTATTCGATTTGAATTTTGAATCAGTGCTCACAAGATATTTCAACATGTACGGATCAAAATGCTGATCGCCAAATTGAATTAATCGAACTTCATCTTCCTTTACATCCTGAAGTTCCCCGAACCATTTTGATAGATGGCTTCGCAGGGAATCATTTTTTATAATGCCTAAATTGCCCGATCCAATTAAATCATTTAATGCACCATTCGATGGGTCAAATGTGGAGTAGCCAGAGAACCCGCGTAAAATTGAATCGAGATTAATTTCATTTAAACTAGCTTTGGGAGCTTTGAAAAGATGGAGTATGGTATCTGCACGCTCGTGGATTCTTTTTGCTTTCACAATATTCCGCTTCAGCTCGTTTTTGTTATAGATGAACTCTGACTGTATGATCTTTAAAATCTTTTGCTCATGCTTTCGCTCAGTATTACTTTCTTTCCAATTGTTTAAAGAAAATGCTACTAGAATACCGACAATGACCACCAGTGTATCAAGGAAATACCGGAACCACCCTAATTGGGAGCCTTTGCGTATTGATTTTAGTATTTTTTTAGTGGAGCGTTTAGTCATAGCACAAAATATTCAACTTAATTACCATCAATATTAAAAACCTTATAGACCATTTTATCTAAAAGCCAATAGAATAGTTCTTTTTCGATGCCGCAACCGATTTCTGAAAATTAACATTTTTTCAATTTCTAAAAGAGCGCAATCGTGTTCGGTAATGAATATTAACGAAATAACCCTTTTGTAATAAAAATATTAAAAATTACGATTGAGGTTTGCGAAAACTATAACAATTGCGGTAGCAGTTTGATAATTTTATAATGCATAGTACGCGATTTTGAATTAGCAACGAATGGAGAACGGACCACAGAAAGGGTTATATACGCCCTCACTTGAACATGATGCCTGCGGGATAGGATTTGTAGCCAATATAAATGGAGCCCAATCAGCGGCCACTATTAGCGATGCGCTTACCATGCTTGAAAACATGGAACATCGTGGTGGAAGAGGAAGTAGCCCGCAGACGGGTGATGGTGCAGGTATAATTTTTCAGTTGCCACACTCTTTCTTTCATTCAGAAGCCAAGAAATTAGGATTCAGCCTGCCCAAAATCTTCGGTGTGGGCATGATTTTTTTTCCGCAAGATCAAAAAGTGCGCAATCAATGTCGCAAAGTCTTGACCCAATCTATTCGTGAGATGGGGTTGGATTTAATCGGTTTTCGGGTTGTTCCAGTAGATCATAAAATACCCGGTCCTGGTGCTGCGGAAGTAGAACCGGTCATCGAGCAAGTTTTTGTACAACCTACTGATGATAGTCTTTTTATAGGAAAATCTTTCGAGCGTAAACTTTTCATTTTGCGGAATTACGTTTCTCATCAAATCGAGAAGTTTGACCGCTCATTTTATATCCCAAGTTTTTCTTCGCGTACCATTGTTTACAAAGGACAACTTCGCACGGATCAGGTAAGGAAGTATTTCTACGATCTCCAAAATCCCGATATGCAATCCGGTTTGGCAATTGTGCATTCGCGATTTTCTACCAATACCTTTCCAAATTGGAAATTAGCGCAACCGTTCCGGTACATCGCACATAATGGTGAAATTAACACCATCCGTGGAAACGTCAATAAAATGAAATCCAAAGAGGCGTTGTTTCAAAACAGTCGCTACTCAAAGGAGGATTTAAAAAAATTATTACCGATCACCAATCCTGAATTTTCGGATTCGGCAAACCTGGATGCATTGGTAGAGATGCTAGTGTTGTCCGGAAGGTCGCTTCCACATGTGATGATGATGCTGGTGCCGGAGGCGTGGCAAGACAATCGCTTAATGGATCCGCAACGAAAAGCATTTTATAAATACCATGCTTCCATGATGGAGCCTTGGGATGGACCGGCTGCATTAGTTTTTACCGATGGTAAACGCGTAGGTGCAACATTGGATCGAAATGGATTACGCCCGTTGCGGTATTACATTACACGATGTGGTCGTGTGATTCTTTCTTCAGAAGCAGGGTCCCTTCCAGTTGACCCAAAAAGCATAATTGAAAAAGGGCGTATCACGCCAGGTAAAATGATGATGGTTGATCTTGAGAAAGGTCGCGTGATGGGTGATGATATTGTAAAGCGAATGGCGTATGAAGGCAAGCCGTATTACAAATGGATTATTCAAAACCGCGTGAAGCTTCGGCTTGAACCTGAACCACAAGGCTTCCAGCAAAATTTTGATGCTGAGACCTTACGACAGCGACAGCAAGCTTTTGGTTTTTCAGAAGAAGATATCAAAGTACTGCTTCCACCCATGGCAATAAATGGATATGAAGCACTGGGTTCGATGGGTGATGATACACCACTCGCAGTTTTGTCTACCAGCAGTCGCCATATTTCTGATTATTTCAAACAACATTTTGCGCAAGTTAGTAATCCACCCATCGATCCGATTCGCGAACGATTGGTGATGTCACTTTTTACGCGCGTTGGTTCGGGCAGAAACGTATTGCGCGAAAGTGCAGCGCACACAAAGCAAGTTCACATTTCGCATCCTGTGCTATCCAATCAAGACCTTGAAAAGTTGAGACGCATGCGCGGAAAAGGTTTTGATCACATTACCATTCGGTGTGTATTTAATGCCGATGGAAAACCGGGAAGATTAGAGGAAGCGTTACAGCGAATTTGCAACGATGCTGAAGTGGCTTCGCGCGCTGGGATTAAAATTTTGATTCTTTCGAATAAAAATGTTTCAGTAACGGAAGCACCAATTCCTTCCATGATTGCAACGGGTGCAGTGCATCATCATTTGGTTGATCGAAAGATTCGAATTCAAGCCGGAATTTTGGTTGAAGGTGGTGATATCTGGGAGGTACATCATTTTGCTACCGTGATTGGTTATGGTGCCAGTGCCATCAACCCATTTATGGCAATTGAAACGCTATCAACATTAAATACCGAAGGTAAACTCGGAGCGGTTTTGCCAGAAGAGAAAGTGTTTTCTAATTATCAGAAAGCAATTGGAAACGGTCTATTAAAAGTGATGTCCAAGATGGGCATCAGCACACTGCAATCATATCAGTCGGCTCAAATTTTTGAAGCGCTTGGTATTGGACCTGAAGTGATTGAAAAATGTTTTAAAGGTACGATCAGTCGCATTGATGGATTAACCTTTGATGATCTTGCCAATGAAGTATTGATTCGTCATCAAATGGCGTTTAAGAATGAAGTTGATCGTTTACCGATTGGTGGAATCTATCAATGGAAGCGAAAAGGTGAGCGCCACATGTTCAATCCTGAAACGATTCATGCACTTCAGCATTCTACCCGCACCAATAACTTTGAATTGTATAAAGAGTATGCATCGAAAGTTAATGACCAAACACAAAAGTCATTGACCCTTCGTGGACTCATGGAGTTTAGAAAACGCGCTCCAATTTCGATAGATGAAGTTGAGCCGATAGAAGGGATTCTCAAGAGATTTGTTAGTGGTGCGATGTCGTTTGGTTCAATTTCATTTGAAGCCCATACTACTTTGGCCATTGCGATGAATCGTATTGGCGGAAAAAGCAATAGCGGTGAAGGTGGAGAAGATAGCATTCGATATGAATTATTGCCAAATGGTGATTCCATGCGCTCCGCTACCAAGCAAGTTGCTTCAGGAAGATTTGGTGTCACCAGTTATTATCTCGCGAATGCGGATGAGTTGCAAATAAAAATGGCACAAGGCGCGAAGCCTGGTGAAGGTGGTCAGCTTCCGGGTTATAAAGTAGACGAGTGGATCGGTCGTGTTCGTCATTCCACTCCAGGTGTTGGATTGATTTCTCCACCACCGCATCACGATATTTATTCGATTGAAGATTTAGCGCAACTGATATTTGATTTGAAAAATTCAAATAGACAGGCGCGCGTAAATGTGAAACTTGTTTCGCAGGCAGGTGTAGGTACTGTTGCAGCGGGTGTTGCAAAAGCTAAAGCAGATGCAATTTTGATTTCAGGTGCTGATGGTGGAACAGGAGCATCTCCATTAAGTTCAGTGCGTCATGCCGGATTGCCATGGGAACTTGGCCTTTCGGAAGCACATCAAACTTTGGTTAAAAATAATTTACGTAGTCGTGTTACGGTGCAAACCGATGGCCAGATCAGAACGGGTCGCGATATCGCGATTGCTACATTGCTTGGCGCGGAAGAGTGGGGAGTTGCTACGGCAGCACTTGTGGTGGAAGGTTGTATTATGATGCGCAAGTGTCATTTGAATACGTGTCCCGTTGGGATTGCAACACAAGATCCTGAATTAAGAAAATTATTTTCGGGTAACCCAGATCATGTCGTCAATTTCTTCACATTCTTAGCGCAAGATTTGCGTGAAGTAATGGCGGAACTTGGTTTTAAAACGATCAATGAAATGGTAGGCCGTGCGGATGTGCTCCGTATGCGTGAAGAAAAAAATCATTGGAAATTAAAACGCCTTGATCTCTCTCCAATTTTATTTAGAGAAACTCCACGAGAACATGTTGCGGTGTTCAAGCAAATGGAACAAGACTTTGAGCTTGAAAAAGTCCTCGATTGGAAATTAGTAGAAGCAGCTCGGCCTGCATTGGAAGAAGGTCTTCCTTCTACGGGCAAATTTTCTATTCGCAACATTGATCGTGCAGTGGGAGCTTTGTTGTCAAATGAAGTTTCTAAAAAATATAAAGGCGAGGGATTGCCGGAAGACACAATCAAATTCAAATTCAAAGGCTCGGCAGGACAAAGCTTTGGAGCGTTTGTAGCACCGGGTGTAACTTTTGAGTTGGAAGGTGAAGCGAATGACTATTTCGGAAAAGGACTTTCGGGTGGCAAACTCATTGTTTATCCCGATAAGGAATCTTCTTTTAAGCCAGAGGATAACATGATTGTTGGAAACGTAAGTTTCTATGGTGCCACTTCTGGTGAAGCCTATATTCGTGGTCAAGCGGGAGAGCGTTTTTGTGTTCGTAACTCAGGTGTGAAGGCAGTAGTCGAAGCTGTTGGCGATCATGCTTGTGAATACATGACCGGTGGACGCGTGTTGGTGCTGGGACCAACAGGAAGAAATTTTGCGGCAGGTATGAGCGGGGGTATTGCATATATCTTTAATCCCGAAAAAGCATTTGAAAAGCTTGTTAACAAGGAAATGATTGAGTTGGAGGAGTTGGAAGAGGAAGATAAAACAGAAGTACACGAAATGCTTTCAAAGCATTTTGAATATACAGGAAGTGATCCGGCAGAGTGGATTTTAGCAAATTGGAAAGTAGCAAAAGAACTTTTCGTTAAAGTAATGCCACGAGATTTTAAGGCAGTACTGGAAAAGCAAAAGGCAAAGAATGAATTAGAAGCGGTAACTATTTGATATGGGACAGATTGACGGATTTAAAAAATTTGAGCGTGAGCTACCTTCTTCTCGTGAACCGAAAGAGCGGATAACAGATTACAAAGAAATCTATACTCCGTTTGATAAGGAGAAAACGAACAAACAAGCTGCGCGTTGTATGGACTGCGGGATTCCGTTTTGCCATAGCGGTTGTCCACTAGGAAATAATATTCCTGATTTTAATGATGCTGTTTATAATCAAGATTGGGAAGAAGCGATTCGTGTTTTAAGTAGCACGAATAATTTTCCGGAATTCACGGGACGTATTTGTCCGGCACCATGTGAAGCAAGTTGTGTATTGGGAATTAATAATGATCCAGTTGCGATTGAGTTTTTGGAGAAGACAATTATAGAAACCGCTTTTGAAAAAGGGTTAATCAAAGTGCAAACACCAACTAAACGTACCGGCAAACGGGTAGCTGTTGTTGGTTCAGGTCCGGCCGGTTTAGCTGCAGCCGATCAACTCAACAAAGCCGGACATTGGGTTACAGTTTTTGAAAGAAGTGATCGGATTGGTGGATTGCTTCGCTATGGTATTCCTGATTTTAAATTGGAGAAGCAGGTAATTGATCGCAGATTAAAATTCATGACAGAGGAAGGAATTATTTTCCGAACCAATGCACATGTAGGAGCGAATGTTAGTCCACATCAATTGCAAGAAGACTTTGATGCGATTGTGTTGAGTGGTGGAGCATCTGCGCCACGCGATCTTCCTATTCCCGGAAGGAAATTGAAAGGTGTTCATTTTGCGATGGAATTCTTGAGTCAACAAAACAAACGTGTTGCTGGAGATAAGCTTACTGAAAAAGATATTCTAGCTACTGATAAACATGTGTTGGTTATCGGTGGCGGTGATACTGGTTCTGATTGTGTTGGGACTTCGCATCGCCATGGTGCAAAAAATGTATTGCAATTAGAGTTATTGGCCAAGCCACCTGAAAAGCGTGACGAGAATAGTCCGTGGCCACGGTGGCCAATGATTTTGCGAACATCTTCTTCACACGAGGAAGGTGGAAAAAGGGAGTGGTCTATTCTTACAAAAGAATTTATTGATGATGGTGCTGGAAATGTGAAGGGCTTGAAAGTTGTGGATATTGAATGGGTTGTGAAAGATGGAAGACCGCAATTTGTAGAAGTAGCAGGAACAGAACGTGTATTGCCATGTGATTTAGCATTGTTGGCTATTGGTTTTGTTGGTGCAGAAAAAGGAACACTGCTTGATGCATTGGGCGTTGAATTGGATCAGCGTGGCAATATCAAAACAGAAGATTACATGACCACGAAAGAAGGCGTCTTCAGTGCAGGCGATGTGCGCAGGGGACAGTCGTTAGTAGTGTGGGCAATATCAGAAGGCCGCGAAGCAGCACGTGCTGTGGATGTTTGGCTGATGGGGCGCTCAACATTGGAATCAAAAGATGAATCACTCGTAAGCCTTGAAAAAATGGCTACATAAAGACACTCTTCATATGAGTTAGGTTAGTGTTGAGGCGGTTTCCGAAAGGAGGTCGCCTCTTCCGTTTTATTGTTTGACTATTAAAATTGATTTATACGTATAGAAATTTTAAGTTTGTCGTATAATCAACAACACAATGGATACTAAAATAACGTTGAGCTTTGACATGCCGGTTGCTGATTGGGTAAATGAATTGGCAGAAGGAGAGCCGATCTATCAAACGAAGCCACGGAAAAAAGGAGCTCTTAAAAAAGAATTCTTCAACGCTAAGCGATAAATATTTTCTGGCATAGCGGAACAGCCAAATGATTCTAAAGGAAATTATTTCGCATCCTTAAACATGTCTTTTATCTCTTGCGGCAGCGTAACGTAATTTTTAAAAGTAATAACAATCACGCCATCGGCACCAAGCTCTCCGTATTGAACCGTTGCATTATGGCCTTTAATTACTTCCAATTTACTTATCAATTCAGTTTCAATTGAGTTTAGTTTAAAATCGTTAGCATAGGTAGATACTATGCCGACTGACTTATCATCAGCTTTTAAAACATAGTTAGGTCGAGTGGAGGATATATTGAACTTCACAGTAGGTTTTGGTTGAAGATCTGAACTCGGAATGGGTATATCTTGTCCGAAACAAAATTGAGAACCAACGATTAAAAGTGCCGTAAGGAGTAGATTTTTTAATCTCATAATATTAACTTTTTAGTTTCCCAACTTAGATGTTGCTAACAGCATTATAGTTGTGGTTATTAAAGGTAATATTTTTTGTGCGTTCCAGAAAATAGAAATGGGAGCTTTATACGATAGAATTTAAATTTCCCATAACCAGAATAAGTTTTTACTTTTGAACCTGGTAAACGCTTTAAAAAATGGGGAGTAGCAAAAACGTAAAAATCGGAACCGTGCAGATGTCGTGCACGGCAGATCCGGCAGAAAACCTTGCAAAAGCACAAGAGAAGATTCGTGAGGCAGCAGAAAAGGGAGCTCAAATAGTTTGTTTGCAAGAGCTGTTTACCTCCTTGTATTTCTGTGATGTAGAAGACTATGAAAATTTCAAT
>JBGTGG010000491.1:0-10955 GCA_041746855.1 Cyclobacteriaceae bacterium
GTACAAACGATACACCGGGCTGGTTTTTGGTGTGTGCCTGAAATACCTCAAAGACCGAGAAGCCAGTCAGGATGCCGTCATGCAAATCTTCGAAAAACTGATTAAAAGCCTCTTGGAGCATGAAATCACGCATTTTAAGAGCTGGCTTTATGTGACCTCCCGCAACCATGTGTTGATGCAGCTGCGTAAAAAGAAAGACATTCCGCTCGAAGAAATCCCACAAAGTTTTATGGAAAGCGATGTGGAAATGCATCAGGAGGATGCGTTGGAATCGAATCTTAGTAAATTAGAACTGTGCATAGAAAAGCTGGTGGAAGAACAAAAAGCTTGCGTCACGTTGTTCTACCTACAGCACAAATGCTATCAGGAGATCAACGAACTTACGGGTTATGATCTTAAAAAAGTGAAGAGTTATATCCAAAACGGAAAAAGAAATCTAAAAATCTGCCTCGAAAGCAATGGCTGATCTGAACAACGATATCGAAAAATATTTGAAGGGTGAGTTGTCTCCTGCTGATCGTCATCGGCTCGAAAAGCTTGCGTTGAATGATCCATTCTTAGCGGAAGCATTGGAAGGTGCGGCCGAAATCAATGCAGAAAATTTTCATCACGACTTAGATCAACTTCATTCCAAACTTGACAAGCGCATTGCTGAAAAAGGAAAAAGTAGTTCCGGTTGGTTTTGGCCGATGCGAATTGCAGCAGGAGTACTGCTGTTGATTTGCTCCTCGTATTTAGTTTACTTTTTCATCACGAATGACACCACCAATGACCTTGCGCTAAATGAAACGGAAGATACCATCCCGGTGCAAGAGGAAGCTCCATCAACGCTGATGGATTCAGTTATAGTAACCGAACCTCGCGAGAAAAATAAAGAAAGCATTGCTTCAAATAACCAGCCACTTAAAAAAGAGAATCCCCAACCACAGCCAGTCCCGCTTGCAAAGAAAGATAAAACCGTGGTAACAAAAGAAACAGAAGCAGATGATCAATCATTGGAAATTAAGCCACTTGCAGAACCTGTTGCGGGTATTGCAATGAATGAAAAACCTCCGGTGGAAATTTCCAAAGGGAAAATTGAAGAAATAAAAATCGAAGCAAAACCTGAAGCGACAAGTCGTGCAAAGAAAGTTGCTATCCCACCCGGGGCTACAATTCCTGAACAAGAAAATTTACGAAATGGATTCATGGCAGAAAAAGCGGACCACCGCGTTATAAAAGGTAAAGTAGTAGATGTAGAAGATGGTGCACCGCTTCCCGGAGTAAATGTGATTGTAAAAGGAACCACGACCGGAACCATGACGGATTTAGAGGGTAACTATCAAATTCAGATTGAAGATACCGACCATGCATTGGTTTTTTCATTTATCGGATTGGAAACCAAAGAAGAGAAAATTGATGGGTCTCAAGTAAATGTTCAAATGGAACAAGATGTGTCTGAACTTAGTGAAGTGGTAGTAACGGGATATGGCTATGATAACAATGACATTTTCACAAACACGCTATCGGATTATGTTGCAGCTGAACCGGAAGGTGGTTTCAAGGCCTATAAAATATATTTGGAAGACAACCTGCATTATCCTATTCAAGCGATTGAAAACAAAGTGCAGGGAAAAGTTACCGTGCGTTTTGATATCTCCCCGACCGGAGTCATTTCCGATTTCCAGGTTACGAAAGGAATTGGTTTTGGTTGTGATGAAGAAGCCATCCGGTTGATCCGTCAGGGACCAAAATGGTCGGCACCAAGACGGGGTGATGTGAGTGTAAAAGGAAGAGTGAAAGTGAGGATGAAGTTTACGCTTCCGAAATAATCATTGCACTTCTTTGGTTCGAACCAAAGCAACTATCTAACTTGGTGCAGGTCTATTGTTGATAGACTTAAAATCAAACTACATGCTTTCATCTTTTACGCGTTCCGAAAAATTTACGATACTAATTATAGCCGGTGGGATTTTCCTGTTGCACCTGATCACCAACCTGATGGGTGCTTATGGTTTTTTCCGTGATGAATTATATTACATCGCGTGCAGCGATCACCTTGCGTGGGGATATGTGGATCAACCTCCCTTCTCACTTTTTCTTTTAAAACTAAGTCGATTGATTTTTGGTGACAGCCTGGCCGCCATTCGATTGGTTCCATCACTGATGCATGCGGCTACTATTGTGGTCACCGGAATGACGGTAAAAGAAATAGGGGGAAAAGTGATGGCAATTTTTTTAGCTTGCCTTGCTGTTGCTTGTTCGCTAATACACATTGGCATGTCTGTGATTTATTCCATGAATGGGATTGATATTTTTCTGTGGGCTTTGACAACCTATCTGATCATTAAATTGATAAACACACAAAATCAAAAAATTTGGATTTGGATTGGCATTGTTCTCGGGATCGGCTTACTCAATAAAATCAGTGTGCTGTTTTTAGGAGCGGGAATTTTTGTTGGAATTATATTTACCAACAGAAGTTGGTTTTCGCATAAGTATATCTACATAGCAGGTGGCCTCGTTCTTTTATTGTTTCTTCCCTACATTTTGTGGAATGTCGCGAACAACTATGCCCATCTTGAGTTTATCCGAAATGCATCAGGGGGAAAGTATTCAGGCCTAAGCGCCTTTACCTTTATTAAAGAACAGTTAACCTTACTCAACCCCATCAGTACTCCGTTTTGGATTTGCGGACTGATTGCTGTCTTTGTTTATCAACCATTAAAGGAGTATAAAATTATTGGTTGGATCTATCTCACTGCATTTGTAATTCTAATTGTAAATGGCTCCAGCAAGGGCGAATACTATGCACCTGCCTATGCAAGCTTGTTTGCAGTTGCCGGAATTTTTCTTGAACAGAAATTAACAAGCAGATCCGTTGCCTGGATTAAATACGCCTATCCGATAATCTTGTTACTCTCCGCTGTTGCTTTATTGCCCATGGTAATGCCGGTGCTTCCGGTAAAACACTATATCACGTATAGTAAAAAACTTGGTATTGAGCCCAGCTCCAATGAAGGAAAAGAGCTTTCAGCACTCCCACAGTTTTATGCCGATATGTTTGGGTGGAAGAAAAAAGCTGAGGATGTCGCAGTTGTTTTTAATTCGCTTACAGAAGAAGAAAAGGAAAAGTGCGCCATCTTCTCTACAAACTATGGACGCTGTGGCGCGATTGATTTTTATGGAGAAAAACTCGGCATTCCAAAATCAATCGGTAATCATAACAACTACTACCTTTGGGGACCGCGTGAATATACGGGGGAGCTGGTGATGATTGTAGGCGGGGAGTTGGAAGATCATATTGATGATTTTGAATCTGTAACACTCATGAAAATTTCAACTTGTACATACTGCATGCCGTATGAAAATAACGTAAAGATTTTCTTGGGGAGAAATCTAAAATATAATCTCCAGGAAGTCTGGAAATACGAAAAGCACTACGATTAGGTACCCGTCAGACCGCTGAATACATTAGTAATAAGCGGTCTGACGGGTAACGCCCAACCTCATTGAATCATCCAAGGTTCAGTTGTCCGATCGCGCAAAGTAATTGTTCATATCCGAACATTCCTTAAAAGCACACCCCATTTCTTCTGCAAATTTTAAAGGTTTGCAATCTGGCACCATTATTAATACTACAATTAGGAATTAATTATTTCGAAGGATGAAAAAATATCAACTTGGTGAATTCGAAGAAATCGTAATGCTTACAGTAGGCGTGCTTTATAAGAATGCCTATGGCGTTTCCATCAAAAAAGAAATAGAAGACCGCTTGAAGCGCAACGTTAGTGTGGGAGCGCTTCAATCCGCTTTGAAAAGATTGGAAGATAAAGGCTATCTAAAATCATTTGAAGGAGAAAGTACTGAAGAGCGTGCCGGACGACCTAAGAAATATTTTCAGATTACGGCCTACGGAAAAAAAGCCATGGAGTACACGAAGAGTACGCGCGATGAATTGTGGAATGCGATTCCAAAAGTAGCGTGGAGCTCGAAGATAGCCGGAGTATAAGGTTACCAGATACCAGATACCAGTTACCAGTCACCGGTAACAGGAAACTGGTCACCGGTAACAACATTAATGTCTTACTAATTTGAAACACGACAATCCCAGACCCCCAAAATTTTTCCTTCGCTTCTTCCGCTGGTTCTGCCATCCGAAGTTGAGGGATAGTATTGAAGGGGATTTGATGGAGTTGTATGAAGATTGCTTTAAAGAATCAGGGAAACGAAAAGCAGATTTAAAATTTATTGGTGATGTGATGTTGCTCTTTAGACCGAGCATCATTAGGCCAACAGAAGGATATCAAACATTAAACACCTACGGTATGTATAAAAGTTATTTTAAGATGGGCTGGAGAAATTTGTTGAAAAACCAGCGCTACGCTATTATAAATATAGGTGGCCTGGCGCTGGGCATCTCCTGTGCGCTCATCATTTTCGCCATTGTAAAACACCACCTTACATTTGATGATTTCCATTCGGATTCAGATCGGATCTATCGCATCGTTACGGAACAACATCGTGATGAAATAAGTTACAGATATTCTGTGCCTGGCCCACTTGGGAAAGTCTTTCGCGATGAATACACACATGCCGAGAAGGTAGCGCGTATCTGCACATTTGATGAACAAATTATCACAATCGAAAGCGGATCAGACGTTCGGAAATTTAAGGAAACCGAAGTAGCTTTTGCAGAGACAGGTTTTTTCGAAATCTTCAACTATCCCCTGCTTATTGGAAACACCAAGAAGGCGTTAACCGAACCCAATACGGTTATACTGACGGAACGCATCGCCAAAAAATATTTTGGGGATGAAGATCCCATCAACAAAACACTGCGTCTTGATAATCGCATTGATCTGAAGGTAAGTGGTATTCTGAATGATCTACCTGTCAATAGTGATCGGCAGACGGAGATTTACATTTCGTACAATACACTTAAACAATTTAATGTATGGTCGGCCGATGAAGATGCCTGGGGAGGGATTTCAAGCAGCATGCAATGTTTTGTGAAGCTGCTTCCGAATGTATCCACGCATGAAGTTGAAGCAGTGTTGGCTCCTTATGTGAAGAAGTATCGTCCTACGAGCAAGAATGTACATCACTACAAACTACAACCGTTAAATGATATTCACTTTAACGAAAAGTATGGCGGTGCCATGAACAAGAGTAACTTGTTGGTGTTCTCACTGGTTGGGTTTTTCCTATTGCTCACCGCCTGTGTTAATTTCGTTAACCTGGCAACTGCGCAGGCGAGTCATCGCTCGAAAGAAGTAGGCATTCGGAAAGTTTTAGGAAGTGTCCGGTCCCAGTTGTTCTGGCAATTTATTATTGAGACAGGCCTGATTACGCTAATGGCAACCATCCTTGCATTGTGCCTGTCGCATTTGTTGTTGCCCTCCCTGAGTGAGTGGTTTAATTCCGTCATACGTTTTGATTTATTTTCCGATGTGCCCTTGACGCTTTTTATCGTTGCGTTGGTGTTTGGTGTCACGTTGTTTTCCGGCTTCTACCCTGCCATCCTTCTCGCAGGATTCAAACCTGTTGCGTCACTGAAAGGAAAAATTTCACACGCCCGCGAAGGTGGTTTCCAGGTAAGGCGCACGCTTATTGTCGGCCAGTTTTTTATTTCCCAGGTACTGATCATCGGCCTCCTTGTTATTGCGCGGCAGATGCATTACGCAACGCAATCGGACATGGGTTTTACCAGAGATGCCATCGTGATGGTGCCCATTGGATCATACGATGAAAAAAGAGAGACCCTCAAACACCAGCTTATGCAGATCAGTGGCGTTGAGAAACTTTCGCTATGCTTTGATGCACCGGCTTCATCCTCCTTCTGGACTACTTCTTTGAGGTTTGAAAACCGAACGGAAGAAGAATCATTTTCCATCAGTTATAAGGGTGCGGACGAAAATTATTTATCGCTTTTTGAATTGAATTTGATCGCGGGAAGAAACGTACTGCCATCGGATAGTGCAAAAGAATTTGTGGTGAATGAGTCATTCGTTAAGAAACTCAATATATCAAACGAAGATATTCTGGGCTCCACAATGGTAGCCGGCAGTGAGATGGGCGGAAATATTGTTGGTGTGGTGGAAGATTTCCACGACCGGTCTTTTCATGAAGTGATCAATCCAATTTTTATTTCAGCGAAAAAAGACCAATACAATTACTACGCACTAAAAATAAACATGCAGGATGCCACCAACACCTTGACCGCTATCGGTCAGGCGTGGAATAGCATGTACCCTGAACAGATTTACGAGTATCAGTTTTTGGATGAACAGATCGCTGCACTCTACACCTCAGAAGAAACCATGATGAAACTGATCCAGACATTTTCGCTGGTGGCATTGTTCATTGGCTGCATGGGACTATACGGGTTGGTTTCGTTTATGGCGATACAAAAAACCAAAGAGATTGGTATCCGGAAAGTATTAGGTGGAAATGTCTGGCAGATTTTGTGGATTTTCGGGAAAGAACTTTCGTGGCTTATTATAGTAGCCTTTGCACTGGCCGCGCCAATAAGTTGGTGGCTCATGGATAAATGGCTACAGAATTTCGAATACAAGCTTCCGCTAACCCTCTGGATTTTTGCGCTGTCGATGATGCTTACGTTTGGCATTGCATTGCTTACGGTGGGGTACGAATCGATTAAAGCAGCATTGGTAAATCCAGTAAAGAGTCTTAGAAGTGAATAGTTGGTTAGGGGTAATAACATTTATTACAAGTGAAAAACGATAAAGCTAATAAACCACCTCGCTTCTTTCTCCGCTTCTTCCGCTGGTTCTGCCATCCGAAGTTGAGGAGTTCTATTGAAGGGGATTTGATGGAATTGTATGAAGAGCGCGTAAAAGAAATAGGTAAACGAAAAGCAGATTTAAAATTTATTGGTGATGTACTGCTACTCTTTCGACCAAGCATCATCAGACCAACAGAAGGATATAAAAAATTAAACACATACGGCATGTACAAAAGTTATTTTAAAATCGGATGGAGAAATGTAGTAAAGAACAAAGCACTCTTTGCCATCAATGTTTCAGGACTTGCGCTGGGCATTGCCACGTGCTTGATGATCATGATGTTTGTTGTCAATGAGTTGAGTTATGACCGCTATAATGAAAAAGCAGACCAAATTGTGCGCGTTGTCTTAAAAGGAAAAGTGAATGGAGAAATTATTAAAGAAGCGGTAACACCCGCTCCGGTTGGTCCCACGTTGAAAAGTGAATTCCCGGAAGTGTTGGAAGCAACACGACTGCGAAGAATGGGCACACCCAAAATTTCGTATCAGGAAAATACCTACCGAAATAGTGAGCTCGCTTTTGTAGATCCAAACTTCTTTGAAGTCTTTACGCTGCCGTTTATCCAGGGTGATGCACACACTGCATTGAGTGAACCCAACACGATTGTAATCACCCGAGAACAAGCCGTAAAATTTTTCGGTAATGAAGACCCGCTCAATAAAGTGCTGGAATTCAAAGATGACAACCAACTGTACAAAGTTACAGGTGTGATTGAGAAAGTGCCCGCCAATTCCCATTTCCATTTTGACCTTTTTGCATCGATGGAAGGATTGGCGCATGCGAAAGAAGACCGGTGGCTGGAGTCGAATTATTTTAATTATCTGGTACTAACAGAGGGCACGGATCCACATGTTCTTGAAGCGAAGATGCCAGCGATCATTGATAAATATATGGGGCCTCAGGTGCAACAAATCGGCATGACGTATGAAAAATTTCAGGAAAGCGGAAATGAAATTGGCCTCTTCGTTCAACGGTTGACCGACATTCATCTCTTCTCTGATTTTGTTAGCACCAGTGAATTGGAGCCCGGTGGCGATCTTGCTACGGTTTATATCTTTGGGGCGGTGGCGTTGTTCATGTTGCTGATTGCCTGTATTAATTTCATGAACCTTTCCACAGCAGGGGCAACGAAACGCAGTAAAGAAGTAGGTGTTAAAAAAGTATTGGGCTCACAAAAAAATCAGTTGGTACATCAATTTCTAATTGAGGCTTTCATCTCCACTACGCTTGCAATGGCAGCAGGAATCGCGATTGTTTTGGTTGCCTTGCCAATGTTCAATCAGCTTTCAGGAAAAGAACTGGACATTGCTTTCCTCCAGGATCTACGTGTAATCGGAGGTCTTTTGGCTTTGGGATTGTTCATTGGTTTATTGGCAGGAAGCTATCCTGCATTTTTCTTATCATCCATCAAACCGATTGCTGCTTTAAAAAATAAATTTTCCAATGGTGGAAGAAGCAAAGGTATTCGAAGTGCATTGGTAGTTTTTCAATTTGTGATTTCCGCTACATTGATCCTGGCAATTATTGTAGTGAACCAACAGATGTCTTATATCCAGGATAAAAACATCGGCTACAATCGCGACCACCTGATTGTGCTTCGGGAATCACACTTATTGGGCAACAACATCGATTCATTCAAAGATCAGTTGCTCACCGACCCACAGATTGAAAGCATTACCAAGTCTTCATTTATCCCTGCCGGGCCTACGAATAATAATATGGCGGGTGTTTGGGTTGGCGAAAATCAGGAGGAGTTTCGAAGGACCATCTTTTATAGTGTTGACGAAAATTATATTCCCACACTCGGTATGGAAGTAATTGCCGGAAGGAACTTCACAGAAAACATTGAAAGTGAAAATGATAAAGCAATCGTCAATGAAGCGTTTGTAAA
The DNA here is from genome assembly GCA_041746855.1 of Cyclobacteriaceae bacterium. Taxonomy (GTDB): domain Bacteria; phylum Bacteroidota; class Bacteroidia; order Cytophagales; family Cyclobacteriaceae; genus JBGTGG01. The sequence continues at coordinate 8,680 of JBGTGG010000491.1, forward strand.
AATTTTTGGTCTTGATGGCAACCCTGTTGGACAAACGATTAATCAAAGCACCAACAACGAAGGTGGCAAGCGCACCCTGACCATAGTTGGGGTGATTAAAGATTTTCATTTCCGTTCGTTGCACGAACCAATTGCACCACTGGTGATGCTGAACAACCCATATGGCGGGTTGATTATCAAAACAAAGACAACGGAAATGCCCGAACTACTTGCCAGCATCAATAAAAAATGGCAAGCCTTTCAGGTGGAAGAACCATTTACGTATGCATTGCTGGATGAACTTTACAACGAGACGTATTTAGCAGAACAGAAGATGGGAAACGTGTTACAGATTTTTGGTTTCATCACCATTTTTGTTGCGTGCCTTGGATTATTCGGACTGGTCACGTTCACCACGGAACAACGCGTGAAAGAAATAGGTATCCGAAAAGTATTGGGTGCAGATGTTTTCCAGATTGTATCGATCCTCTCAAAAGACTTGCTCCTGCTGGTGGCAATCTCCTTTATCATCGCCATTCCATTAGGCATTTACGTAATGGAGAAATGGCTCCAGGGTTTTGCGTACCGAATTGAAGTAAACGTGTGGGTATTCATCTTGGCGGGAATCAGTACGTTATTAATTGCTTTGTTCACAATGAGTTTTAAAACTATAAAAGCCAGTCTATCCAACCCTGTGGATAGTTTAAGATCGGAATAACGCGATTCAATAAAATCTTATTAGCTTAGGGTGAAGTTACAATGCGAGTATCTGCCACTAGTGGGAGATATCCGGTTGTTACCACTAATGCTAAATAGACGGCAATGAACAGACAAATAACTTTGTTGCTTTTCGGTTTGATACTGCTCTTTAATCAAGTAAGCGGACAGACATTTAAGCGACAATACAATTATAAACAAGGATCTGTTACGTTGAAAAATGGAACAATACTTTACGGTGAGGTCGCAAATATTAAACATGGATTTGGGGACGAATTATTGAACCATATAAGGATAAAACCATCTGGTAAAGGTCTCGCTAAAAAATATCACCCACGTGAAATTTCAGGTTATTCAATGGGAGATAGTCAATTCGTGAGTTGGCAGGTAAAACGAAATAATGCTTTTTTGAACGAAACGTACACCATTCACGCTGGAAATGAATACAAAATTTTTGAATTACAGAAAGAAGGTCATTTGAGTATTTACGTGGAGTACTTTGCTGATGAAGATTTACACATTACTTCAGTACCCTTTTTCTTGAAAAAGGATGAGCTTTTGATGGTGCGCGCTACTCAAGGTTTATTTGGATTGAAACAAAAGTTGTTGTCAGGTTACTTTGTTGATTGTCCCCCATTAATTGAGCTCATCAAAGAAAAAAAAGTTAAGACACCAGAAGAGGTCGCGATTTTTTATAACAATTATAAAGAGGAGCAACTTAATCCTAAATGATTCTCCGATCTTCAATTTCGCCCATCCTCGTTACCTGATAAGGAACGCTGATGTATTTCAACACTAAAAAGCCCCCCCGTTCAGGAGAGGCTTCTTAAATTCTTTGTATTCTTAATTCTTATTAAGCCGATTTCAACGCTTCTGCTCCGCCCACAATCTCTAAAATTTCCTTCGTGATGGCCGCCTGGCGTGTACGGTTGTACGTTAAACGCAACTCTTTCAAAAGGTCGCCAGCGTTTTCAGTGGCTTTGTCCATTGCCGTCATTCGCGCACCATTTTCAGCAGCATTTGAATCTGCCAACGCTTTGTATAATTGTACTTTCAATGACTTCGGAATAATCCCCTCTATAATTTCTGCTTGGGAAGGTTGATAGATATAATCAACTTCAGCAGTTTTTTCTTCAACCACGGGCGGAAGAATCGGTAAGAATTGTTCTACACGCAAAATTTGTGTCGCCACATTTTTGAATTCGTTGTACACAATTTCCACCTTATCATACTTGCCGGCACGAAACTCGTGCATGATGTATTCCGCAATGTTGGCCGCAGTATCAAAACTTAAATCCAGAAAAGCAGTAGAGAAATCACGAACTACATTGTTCTTGCGCTTGGTGTAATACTCAAGTGCTTTTTTTCCTACAGCCAAAAACGTAACGTGACCGGACTTGTATTGGCTTTCGTATTTCTCTGCAACGAGCCTGTTTACCCCTTTAAAAACACTTGAGTTAAAAGATCCGCAAAGCCCGCGGTCAGAAGTAACGGCAACAATCAATATATTCTTTTCTTCACGAACAGTACTATACCAGTTATCACCATCATCCGATTGCGCATTCGACAAGTTTTGCAAA
>JBGTGG010000492.1:0-3087 GCA_041746855.1 Cyclobacteriaceae bacterium
TCCACCTTGCCCAACTTCTTCTGACTAAACAAATCATCATTTAATCGCGTAAGCCGGTTTACTTTTGTTCCTTTCATTCCAGTTGCCAAATCGGAAGGGTGATCAGGCGTTGAATGTGTAAAAGCAAAGCGACCATTGTTGGCAACGGAAAATACTCCACCACTATACGGACGCCCTAGTGAAAGTCCGCCCACTTCGTTCGCGAGTTTGGTGATGTTTCCATTCAAATCAATAAACGCAACCCAGGTATCGCCCTGATCATCGTACTGAAAATACAAACCTTTTCCATCTGCACTCCATTGTATATTGTCAACATCCCGATCCAATTTTTGTGAAATGAGTTTTGATGCTGCTCCATCGCGCTTCATCACATACAAGTTTGTAATCTGATATCCTTGATACGTATCATCAAAACCTAAGTACGCAATTGATTTTCCGTCTGGTGAAAGTTTTGGATTGGAGTCTGGGCCTTGGCGGGAAGTCAAAGCTTTTATTTCCTTGGTTGCAATATTGATTTCATAAATTTCTGAATTGGCAGGATCGAATTCGTGATTGTCATGTCTGTTCGCAGAAGCGATCAACGACTTGCTATCACCCGACCAAACAAAATCTCCACCATGATCAAAATTATCTTTTGTGATTTGTGTTGGCGTTCCTCCATCCATCGACATCACAAATAACTGACTATTGCCTTGACGTAAATATCCGGCACCATCGGCACGGTAGGTCATCTCATCAATGTACTTGGGAGCATCTGCCCACTTCGCTCCTTTAGGTGCAACCGGTAAACTCACCAACGGTTTTGCAGATTCTTCTACAAACATGTTGAAGGCAATCCATTTTCCATCGGGCGATTGCACCGTATTGCCGAATCCTGTTTTTATATTCGTGAGCTTGGCTTCTGTTGCGCCATCTAACCACCGCAAGTACAATTGCGTTGAACCATCTTTATTGGATTTGTATAACAGCTTCTTTCCATCAACAGACCACTGCGGTGAAAAATCGTTTTGGTTTCCGCTGGTAAGTGGACGATTATCCGAACCATCAGCATTGATGATCCACAGATTGGAATAATTTCGGTCCACCATGATGTCATTGTAATTACGGACATAAATGATCTTCGATCCATCCGGAGAAATTTGCGGATCAGAAACCCATTCAAGTTGAAACACATCAATGTAGTCGAGCTTGTCTTGCGCGAATGCAACACTGCTGGAGAGAATAAAAAGGAGGAGTAAGATTTTTTTCATGGTTGGGGTAATTATTCTGATGAACATAAGGCCATCTATATTAAAAAAGATGTGCATGCTAATTTAGCATTCTTTTGAGTGATTGAACTATATCATATTGGCTAAATCTTTGCTTGTGTTCGAAGAAATAAAAGACCATGAAACCCGTACACGTTAGTCTAGCCATTGGTACCGTTCTATTTACAAGCTGTATGAACTACCAATATTATACCGTAAATAAAAAAGAAAACGCAGGGAGCAATCCAAAGGGAATATTATCCGATTCCCTATCCGTCCAATACAATTTCAACACTAAAAATGAAGGAATGGAAATTCTTAAAAAAAATGAAAGCAACATTCCCATATATGTTAATTGGCAGCGATCGGCACTGATAATAGAAAACGAAACGGAAACCTATTGGACCAACAACGCTAAGGTAAGTTTAAGTGAAGATGAAAATGATTTGCAATGGTCAGAGCACACCAATGCATATGGGTCAACTATTAAAGGCGAGATTACCGGTACGGAGCAAATTGGTTTTATTCCGCCAAGATCTGTTTTGAAAAGGTTTCACCCATTACCAATGATTAAAGAGATTCGTTTTGATGAACAACAACCTGATGCAAGTTCTACAACACCAATTAGCAAAAGCTCAAACAAAATTGCTCAGTACAAGTATACTGAAGAAAATAGCCCACTCCATTTTAGAAGTTACATTACACTTTCACCCAGTCCGAATTTCAATTCAGAAGTTGTAGAGGAAAGAATCTTTTGGATATCTGAGATTGCTAAAACAAAATTACCACCAAATCAATATAATGGGAATATCAACAACACCAATGTACTGCATACAAGTGAATTTAAGGGAACATTTGCCATCTTCGGAGCAGCTTGTGCTTTGGGACTGGCGATGACAGTCGGTGCTTTTTTTGCCCTTAATTAAAGCCTATCCTTGTAATCCCTACTTTATATTTGCAAGCACTTCACGTGCTTGGTTAAGGTGTCTCTTTTCGTGGGTTACGATGATGTTAAATGCTTGTTCGAGTGTATATACAATTGCCTTACTAGCGGGGGAATAAATCACAACCCCTTCCTCTATAAATCTACTGCACGATTGGATGTGTTTTTTAAGTTGCTCTTGATGGGCTTCAAATTTTTGAATGATGCTTGCATCAATCTCGCTGGTAGAGGGTTCCCAAATGGATTGGGTTTTCATTTTCTTCACGCGTGTTGGCTCTACTGCTTTCAAAATGAAGTTGCCCATCCACTTCACATAAAATCCAAGTTTCCCAATAAAGGGCAATTGAAAAGTCCCCTCATGAAGTTGTTTGAAAATAGGATAATAGGTTTCGTTGATCACGATCAAATGATCAATATTTTGTGCGATGCTCCATTCTTCTGGTGAAGGTTTTTTGTTGAGGTCTTCACCCGATAGTTTTCCGAATTCATTTTTAATTGATTCCGTTACCTGATCGAGTTCGTTTGTCAAACGCGTGATCGCTGCCATAAATTAATTTCCAATTTCTATTAACTAACAACTAACAATTAAATCTAATACCTCCAACTCTTTGTGTCTGCCCCTTTCGGAGCGCTCGCTTCAATGCGTTTCAAAATCTTCGGAATATACATCGTGTTGTAACGCAACCGTGAAACATAGTTCGGATTTTCATGGTCGCCATTCCAACAATGCTCTGCACGATCTCCATAATCTACTTCACCATTGTAAAATGGATTGGTTGTTCCTTCTAGAAAATCCTCCATCAAATACACCGCATTGTTCAAATAGTAGTTATCCATATCACCACAATAGATATGAATCTTGCCTTCGAGCTTTGGCCCCAACGTAGCCCAATCGCG
>JBGTGG010000493.1:0-5034 GCA_041746855.1 Cyclobacteriaceae bacterium
CCCAGTTTTTTAAATTTTGATCAAAGTACGGACGGTTTTCCTGTGGAATTAAAATAGAATATTCAATACTGGAGTTGAATGGCGCGGGCTCAATAATACCCACCACGGTATACGACCGCTCCCCTTCACGATCCAAAACAACAGTCTTGCCGAGTGGGTCTTCCGATCCGAAATATTTGGTGGCAATGGCTGGTGTTAAAACAACTTCTTCTTTGGTCTGAAATATTTTATCCGCGTTGCCCGACAAAAGCGGGAAGGAAAACATTTTAAAAAAATCCGCATCCACATACGCGATCTTCTCCGTGAAAATTTTATCGTCTACGATCATGATGGCTTCACCGCCCCCGTTGAAGCGGGTGGCATACTGAACCTCCGGCACTTCATCTTTTAAGGCGGGAAGCAAACCCGTTTGAATGTAAGCAGATTGCCTGTACAGTTTTGCCGGATCACGCATCCACGTATCATAACTTTTTTCTTCGAGCCGGTAGATGCGTTCTTTGTTCACATGAAACTGATCGAAGCTGCGCTCGTCTTCGATGAACAAATAAATCAACAAACAAAACGCAATGCCGATGCTTAACCCAAAGGCGTTGATGAAGGTGTACAACTTCCGTTTGCGCATGTTGCGCAGCGCTACTTTCGCGTAATTTCCCAGCATGATGGTATTGACTAATTGGAGGGTAAAAGAATTTCGAAGGAGGATGCCCGGTCGAAAAAACCGGAGCACATTGAATGTAAATTTTCGTCTGGCGATGCGGATACCATTCTTCTCCACATCTTCATCGAAGGCTTCCAGCAAATCGCCTTCTACACTTTCATAAAGTGCCGGGGGACAAAACCACCGGAGAAAGCGTAGCGACCAGGAAGGAGGCGCGGACGTTTTCATTTTGCGGCTGACACGTTAAGCACAGCAAACTTTAATTGCGGAATCAGCTTCCACAAATCCATGCGCGATTCTTTCATGGCGCGCAGCAGTGCGAGCCCGGAGTTGGTGATGGTAAAGATGCGCTTGCGTCTACCCCCCCGCGCGTTGGTGGCTCCGCCCATTGAAGATTTTACGAGGCCTTTATCCTCCAGGCGGTAGAGCGTTACGTGTACGGCACTGAGGTTGACCTCCCGCCCTACGCGGTCAGCAATTTCCGTGACGATGGCATTGCCATAGGCCTCCTCTTGCAAAATTCCGACCATGGTGAGCACCAGTTCTTCAAACTCCCCGAGATAGTTTTTCTCCATTTGTATACAGATTGTAAAACAAATATACGGATTAGTATAACTTTTGTTAGAGAAATATGAGTAATTTTAAAATGAGGAAATAAAAAAGCAGACCTCTCAATGATTTTTTCTTTATTAATTACATTTTTGACCCATTGAAGATATCTTTGACAATAGTTGACATGATTTATTCCAATCTTGTTTACGCCATTAAAAAAAAAATCTTATTCTTGACTGAAGAATGTAATATATGAAAGAAGAAAGTCGTCCAAAAGTTGTTGATCTATTCGCTGGAGCAGGTGGCTTAAGTCTTGGATTTGAACAGGCAGGCTTTGACGTAGTCTGTGCGGTGGAAATTGACCCTGTGCATGCATCGATTCATGAGTATAACTTTCCTTACTCTAAAGTAATTGCAAGGTCTATTCAAGAGGTTAATGCTAATTTAATTTGGAAAACTTGTGGATTAGCTAAGGAAGACAAAATTGATGTACTTATTGGAGGGGCTCCATGTCAAGGTTTTTCTTTGATTGGACAAAGAGCCCTTGACGATCCAAGAAATTCTTTGGTAAAAGATTACATTAGATTAGTTGGAGAATTGAAACCTATTCACTTTGTTTTTGAGAATGTAAAGGGTCTTACTATTGGGAAACATAAAAATTTTCTAAAAGAATTAATCGAGGAAATCACAAAACTAGGATACGAAATTCGATTACCATGGAAAGTATTAAATGCAAAAGATTTTGGAGTACCACAAAGTAGAGAACGTTTTTTCCTCATCGGATCAAAATCAGGACACCCAGTACCAAATTACCCATCTCCACTTGGCAAAAGAGTCACATGCTCTGATGCACTAGATGATCTACCAAACGCAGAAGATTTTGTAGAATTAATAAATGATGATAAGGTCGAAACTAACTATTTAAAGAAAGCAAGTGGATATTCTGCCCAAATGAGATGTGTAAATGATTCTTCTTGGAAATATGGGTACAAAAGAGAATGGAACTCAAAAATACTTACAAGTAGTAGAAGGACTGACCACACCGAGATTTCAAGAGAAAGATTCAAAAGAACGTTAGAAGGTGATGTTGAAACAGTATCCCGTTTCTATAAACTATCCAGGAACGGTGTTTCTAACACCTTACGTGCTGGAACTGATTCGTCAAGAGGAGCTTTTACAAGCCCAAGACCAATTCATTATGAATATCCAAGATGTGTAACGGTTCGAGAAATGGCAAGACTACATGGCTTTCCTGATTGGTTTAGATTTAATAGTACAAAGTGGCATGGTGCACGCCAGATAGGAAATTCGGTTCCTCCACCTTTGGCATTTTCAGTTGCAATGGAAATAATGAAAGTACTCCCCTATAAACCATTTCAACCTAATAGAAAGATAAAACTTGGCGAACCGAGGCTTATATACTCGGATTTAACTAGTGCCTCAAAATATTGGGGAATAAAAAATCCAATTGGAAAACGTGATAAAAAAGGTAGCTACAGAAAACGAAAACAATTAGAGGTATACTAAAGTGGAACCAAAGCTAAATAGATATCAAGCGATAATAGAAGATATATTTTTTTCGTCCTTCAAGCCTGGCATAGAAGAAATAATTTTTCAACGGGATGACCTATCAAAATCTGCCAAGAAATTAGGAATCGATCTTCCGAAGAACTTGGGTGATGTCATCTATTCAGTTCGGTATCGAACTCCCTTACCTGAATCAATTATAAAAACACAAACAAAAGGAAAAGAGTGGATAATTGAGGGTAAGGGTAAAGCCCAATATTGCTTTAAGATAGTTAAGGTTAATAGAATTCTACCTAACCACAAACTTCTAACGATAAAAATTCCAGATTCAACTCCTGAAATAGTTACTCAGTACTCACTTTCAGATGAGCAAGCATTGCTTGCCAAAATAAGATATAATAGACTTATTGATATTTTTTTGCGGTTAACAACTTATTCATTACAGAACCATTTAAGGACTACCGTAAAGAAAATAGGTCAGATTGAAATTGATGAAATTTATGTTGAGCTTGACGATGGTGGAAGACATTTTGTAATACCAATCCAAGCAAAAGGAGGAAATGATCAGTTATCAGTAGTTCAAACAAGTCAAGATATCAAATGCTGTCAAGAAAAATTTCCGAATCTAATTTGTCGTGCAATCTCAGCTCAGTTTATGGAAGATGATTTAATTGCACTTTTTGAATTGACAATTCATGAACAACAGGTTAAAATAGTTCAAGAAAAGCACTACAAACTGGTCTCAAGAGATCAAATTACAGTTCAGGATTTGGAACTGTACAAAAATATATAAGGGGGGAATAAATTAATCCCAACTTTGACTTCAGTTTGCACTTAAAGCCTTGAATAAATTAAAGTCTATGACTTTCTTTAAAACAGTTTAAGCCGCCAAAATAAAACCAGCCATTCGCATATGAAGCATGTTTTAGGTTTAGTATTAGTAGTTTCTTATGGGCTACTATCATGTTCAAAAGCTTCCGAAACAGAAGAAAAATTCTCAACAAAACCTACTTGTCCTGGCTATGTCGGTTCTTTTATAACATCAAAAAATATAATTAATTACGAATATGGAATGTTTGCTTCTGACGCTAAGCAGTAACTAGAGTTGGGATTCTCACTAAAAACAGACACATTAAATAATCGTATTATACATACTGTAACAAAGGGAAATTTAACTGGCTTCACAATGGAATTGCCAAGAGATGAGTTGTGGAGTAATTTTGTTCTCTATCCATCAAGTTATGCTACATCAAACAAGGAAAATCTTTTAAAAGCTCTGGCAACCATTGAGTTCTTGAAATGATTATGTGGTAATTAATCCGTATTTGAAAACCGATTGCTAAATTTGAATCAACAGCCGAAAAGAACCGTTGTAAAACATGAAATGAAAAAGTTATGAACCCCTGGTCACTCACTAAAAAGCAATTGATCTTTGTTTCCGCAATCACGGTGTATCAATTTGTACGCATCATGGTCAACACAAACTTCCTAGCAGCAGATTTAAGCAACCGTCAATATTTAATCTTTGGCGTGCTGACCTTGTTTGGATTTGTGAATCTTGTTTTGGCGGTTGTGTTTTATAAGGCAAAGAAACAGAAGACGGTTTTTGTATAAAAGGAAAAAAGCAACTCCATGCGAACCCGGTATTTCAATATCTTGTATCTTTTATTTTTCAGTTTACAATTGAAGTCCAGAGTAGTTAAACGTCATGAGCAGATTCATTCCAATATTACTTTTTGTGGGACTATTTTCATGCGACTGTTCTTTAACACAGTATGGGAAAGTATTGGATGCCGAAACCAAACAACCAATTGAAGGCGCTAAAATTTCAATTTCTAAATGGACCGAAACAACTAGCGAAACTGGTGAATTTGAATTCACAATTACTACAAACATTTGCCCGGATAGAATTGTATTGGTAGAAATGGAGGGGTACAAACCATTCAAAATGGAAATTAGAACCGAGAATAATCAGCATCAATATCTGGTAGAATCCGATTATGGATATCACGAATACAATGAGCCTATCTCCAGTAATTTCAATCCAAAGATCAAAGAGCAAGGGTCTTACTTCGACCTGTACAGCACAAAATTCGAAGCACCAAATCCGGACAGTATTGTATTTCTCCTTACTAAAAATGTAAACGGAATGTAAAATTGGAGATTCCGGTTCATGTTGACCCCCCATTCCGGTTGAAGCTGACCCCCTGTTCCGGTCAAGCTGACCCCGGGTCATGATGTGACATTCCGGCATATATTGACCCCCCTAATTTTAAAAGTATCCTCATTGTGATGAT
>JBGTGG010000494.1:0-2541 GCA_041746855.1 Cyclobacteriaceae bacterium
GGTATTGTGGACCGCATCGGGCAGGAAGGATCTTCGCTTCAACACACAACTTTTCACAAGGGTGATAAACAAATTAAAAAAGAAAGCCTTTCGATACCGGATCATTCCGCTGGTTTAAAGGAAGCAGCTCGCTTGTTGACCGATTCAGAAATTGGTGTTATTAAAAATCCGGAGGAAATACATGTAGTAGGACATCGGGTCGTTCATGGTGGTGAAAATTTTTCAATTACCATGGTTATTACGGAAGAAGTTAAAGAGAAAATAAAAGAGCTTTTTCCGCTGGCACCCCTTCACAATCCACCCAACTACATGGGCATAGAAGTAGCAGAAAAAATATTTACTGCTGCCAAGCAAGTAGCGGTGTTTGACACAGCCTTCCATCAAACCATTCCCCCGGTTGCGTATCGCATTGCTATTCCTAATAAATTTTATCAGGAAAATAGAATCCGGAATTATGGATTTCATGGAACGAGTCATAAGTATGTCTCCCAAAAAGCAAACGCTTACTTAAATCAAAAGGAAACAAAAGTAATTGTTATCCACCTGGGGAATGGCTGTAGCATGACGGCAGTTCAAAATGGCCAATGCATCGATACCAGTATGGGTTTTGGCCCTATGAATGGATTGATCATGGGAACCCGCACGGGGGATATCGATCAATCGGTGATTTTCTATTTGGTCAATCAATTAGGCTATTCACTTGATGAGGTGAATACCATCCTGAACAAAAAAAGTGGAATGCTCGGCCTAACAGGATACAGCGATATGCGAGATGTTCAAGCAAACTATAACAAAGGTGACAAAGATGCTGTGCTGGCGTACGAAATGTATGCCCTTCATATCAAAAAATATATTGGTTCCTTTATAGCCGTAATGAATGGTGTAGATGCCATTGTTTTCACAGCAGGTGTTGGTGAGAATGATGCCCTCACCCGAAAACTAGCAACACAAGGTTTGGATACTTTCGGAATTCTTTTAGATGAAGAAAAAAATAATATCCGCAGCAAAGTCACCCACGAAATCAACCTGACCGAATCTCCTGTTAAAATTTTAGTGATCCCAACGAATGAAGAATTGGAGATTGCTGAGCAGTGCGTGGAGTTGATTGGTTAATTAACGCCATGGCCTTATTTTCCTGATGGGCGTATCCATGTAGGAGTAATGTTTCCAAGCGAATGGTTTGTTTGTTGATGGAATAAGCGGAAGCTTGCACCGGAACAGGTTATTTTTTTCGTCTTTTTTCTCTCAACCTCCATAACCCTTCTGTGGTGATGAAATTTGTAAAACCTTTTTTTTTCAAGCCTTTTTTTAGTTCTTTATCTCCCGTCCAAACTTTGGAGCGGAAATGTTTTGAAAAGGCAATGTATTGAATGTCTTTTATATCAACATCAGCAACTAACTTCTCAGCTGCCAACCATGTTGATAATTTAATCTGTTCTTCTGAAATAAAAGTGATGTCAGTATAGATTTGAAATTCTGACTCTCGAATGTCTTCCAAAGTCATTTTTGATATTTTCACCAGTTTTGGATAATGTTTTTGAATTTCTGTCCTTAAAAAATTTGGTGCGATAAACTCGAAAAGTCCTCTGGAATTTATAAGTAAATCGCCAATTTTTCCATTTGTGTTTAGAATTCCGCTGAATACGATGTTGGCATCAAGAATTACTCTCACTTCAGAAAACGCTTACGGTTCTTTTTCCACCATGACGAATTTACTTCATCAGCTAATTTGTCAACATCAGATTGCTTTGCCTTACTTTTTGAAGTCGCTTCAAGATATTTGACATAATCAATTAGTCTTTGTAATCCGAAACTGTCGATTGATGAAGAAACCGTAATGGTTATTTGGTCATTATTTATTCGTTCTATAATCATATCTGTTCCTTGAATCAATCAAAAATAGCAAAAAAAGTCCATATTTTTTGAGGCCGTCAATCTCCTGTTAAAATCTTAGTGATCCTACCAATGAAGAATTGGATATTGCGGAACAATGCCAGGCGTTGCTTGGGTGATTGATAAAGTTGCTGGTTGCTCGCCTTTAGGGAGATGGGTTTCGTTTTTGCACCCTGCCATTTACTGGTTCCTAAAAGATCTTCTGTAGCGGCAATGATACCATCGTACCGATACACATGGTGTTGGTTGGTTTTGATACCAAGTCGATTGTCCTATTTTTTTAACTCATATGGATAAATCACTTTCCAATCAGTGGCCATATCAACAACTGTCCAACCCTTTTCATTCGCCTCGTCCCATCCCTTATCAAACATTCCGATATGCGATGCTCTGTCATACGCCCATTCCCTCATGGAGTCCGTATGATGAACATAGAGTTTGAAGCTTTTCAGTGTGTTGGCATCCGTCCAGCGCAACATCTGTAAATCGCCATCGGAATTACCAACTGCAAAAACAGGTTTGCGTCCAATGTACCGGTTGATGCCTACTGGTTTTCCTTCTTTGTCATCAATTAGATCAATCTTCGCTAACCTTTTGATAACAGGCTTTCCATCATTGTAATCATATTCTGTTTGAATACTACTTCCT
>JBGTGG010000495.1:0-7578 GCA_041746855.1 Cyclobacteriaceae bacterium
GAGAAGTTTGTTTTGGAAGCATAAAAAAATCTGCAAGGTTTTCGATATCAAAATCGATTTTCTTGCAGATTTTAACAACTCATTTGTATACTTTTTATTAGAAATTAAATCCCATTCAGCTTTTTAAGGGACGACTATTTATCCAATCCCGTATTCAGAAAAACGGAGAATTGCAGACGATCAAATGATGTGCTTCCAAGCCGGTGGCTTAGATACCCAACTTGAAAGTTCCATGCTTTATTCAACTTATATCCAAGCGCTCCATACAATCGGTTTTGATCAAAGGGAGTCTCCGATAAGTCCAAAAAGATTTCATCATAGAATGCCAGGTAAATTGTTCCGTCATCCATTTTAGGATTATTCAATGGAATGCCTAAATATAATCTGTACCGAATCCGGTTTTTGTAATCATCTTCACCCGTGGATTCAGAAATCCAGCGTTGCTCCAAACGATAACGATGTTCAAAATCGACACGACTGATTCTATCTCGTAAAATAAATTGCTGCCAAATCCGATGCTCGTTCGAAAAAACTTTATTATCTCCCTTTTCAAAAGACTCCGTTCGGAAATAGCCGTATCCTAAGGTCACCAACGAATAGTCATTGATGTGGTAATTCAATCCTAACCGCACAAACCCTTGGTTAAAATTACTAACAGGCTCAAACAAACGGAGCTGTGCTTCATTGTGGATACTGTATTTTTCGGAAAGTTTATGGTTCCCAAAATACATGATCCAATTTCCAACATAATCCTGTGGCTGGTCCTGGCTAAATGTTAATGTGCTGATGATTAAAAAAGGAAAAAGTACGACTTTCTTCATCTCGGCAAACTACAAAAAGAATTAAAAAGGCAGAAAGGAATCTATTCTGTTATATCAACAAATTCCTCAAGATATTTATGGAACCATTCTTCTTCTAACGAGCGGATGAGATTAAGTTGTGCTACTTCAAACGATTGCTGATACGAAACAGGTTGGCGTTCATCGTATCGGATTGGCTGGCGACTTCTGTCCATGTGTATTTGTTTTTTCAAATTTGACAACTACAACGAACAAGACCCCTATTGGGTTCGATAAAATTCTTTGAAATCTATTAATTCCCGGCTGACTCCTGCTTTTCTTTCTTTCGATCTACGATATGCGACAAGGTATTTTGGGCTAACACCGCCAGCGTTTGATCCCGCACCCCAATAAATGCATCCCGGATCCCACAGCTTACTTCATCTTTACATTCCTCACAGGGCTCGTAATATTTTAGCGAAACACACGGAAGCATTGCAATCGCACCATCCATCAAGCGGATAATCTCAATTAAATTTACCTCCTCCGGGTTTTTATAAAGATAATATCCTCCACCCTTCCCTTTTTTACTGTGTAGGATATTCGCATTGCGTAAGTCCAACAAAATTGCCTCTAAAAATTTTTTAGGAATACCCTGCTTCTCAGCAATCTCTTGAATATGGATTGGCCCCTGCTGATAACGTTCTGTTAAATACACTAAAGCATGGATGGCATATTTACATTTCTTCGAAAGCATCGCTGTTGGTTTTGTGCATAAAGTTAGCACCATTATATTAGTTGCATAATTTAAACTGAAGCAATTCATTTATGACTTTTCATAATGTACTAGCCGTTGGTCTAGGTGGACTTTTAGGAAGCATCCTTCGGTATGTTTCGGTAAAGACAATCGATCAATACCTAGTTAAAAATTTCTTTATCGGCACATTAACGGTCAATATTATTGGATCTTTTATTCTGGGGATTCTTGCGGGGGTTGCTTTAAAGCGCGCAGACCTATCAGAATCAACCCGACTTTTTATTGGCGTAGGGTTCTGTGGAGGCTTCACTACCTTTTCAGCTTTTGCCCTTGAAAATATTAACCTGATCAATGACAAACAGATTGGAACTACACTATTATATATAGGAGCCAGTGTTATCCTTGGGGTTTTGGCAGTCCTTTTCGGGATTTGGATAGGAAGAAGTTAGCCAAGACTTTTTGCGATAAGGACGAAGTTGTTACTTTTGTCGCCCTGACTAAACACCTTGCCCAGGTGGTGAAATTGGTAGACACGCTACTTTGAGGGGGTAGTGCCGTAACTGGTGTGCTGGTTCGAATCCAGTCCTGGGCACATTAAACTTTTTGACTCTATATAAATACGGGACTTCATCTTTCCCCTCAGCTTTTCCATTCTCAATTACCCCGTTAATGCCGGATAAACTCCGGTCACGGAGCACTTTCTTCTTACACTGAAACCGTGTAAAAAATTCCACATCTTAAGCGCGTTCCAACACCGTTTTCTCGACAAAATCACTAACTTTCACGTTCAAGCACCCCCATTCTCTTTAATTTGAAATTAAACCTGTCGCAATTTTAGTTGGTTATGGCTCATTCACACACTCAATATTTTATGAAAAGAATCCTTTTATCATTGCTCCTGTCTGGGGTAATATCCCTTGCTGGCTTTGCACAGCAATCAGTCTCCATTGGTACGGATCAAATTAACAACAATGCTGTCCTGTGGTTACAAGGGAATGGTAGTCAAGGGCTTATACTGCCAGTAGTCACGAATCGAACTGCTGTAACTGCCACCAGAGGAATGATCGTTTTCGATGATTCCGACAAAAAAGTGTATTACAATAACGGTACAATCTGGGTTGAAGTAGGGGGTGGAGGCGCTGGCGTTGCCCAGACGCTTACCCTTTCGGGAAATACCCTTTCGATTTCGGGTGGAAATTCAGTTCAAATAGCCAGTACAACCCCAACGCTTGCAGGACAACTCCTGCAATGGAATGGAACGCAATGGACTTCCTCCAATGCTGCCACCCCAACTACCGGACAAGTACTAAAGTGGAACGGAATAAGTTGGGCACCCGGAACCGATGATGCGGGTGGAGCAAGTATCCTCTTAAATAATGGTCAATTACTCACCGGAAATGGTACAGCGAATGCAGCTACCACGATTACCGGGGATGTTACTTTAAGTGGTTCCGCCCTTACAATTTCCAATAACGCTGTCAATTCAGCAAAAATCGCGGATGGATCTATATTAGGAGCAGACTTAAATTCAATGAGTGCCACCAATGGCCAGGTTTTAAAATTTAATGGTACAACCTGGGTTCCAGCTGCCGATGACGCAGGTGTAGGAGCAACACCTACTTTATCGAATGGACAAATTTTAACAGGTAACGGAACCACAAATTCTGCCACAGCCCTTTCTGGAGATGCAACACTAAATGGAGGGACTTTAACCATCGCCAATAATGCAATTAATTCCGCAAAAATAGCGGATGGAAGTGTCGCTTCAGCTGAAATTGCTGATGGTACCATCATTGCCAATGATCTTAATTCGATGGGCGCTACCACGGGTCAAGTATTGCAGTTCAATGGCACATTGTGGAACCCTGCTACCATAGCTACAGGAAGTGGCACAGTAACCAATGTATCTGGAACCGGTCCCGTTTCGGTAACCACTCCAACCACTACTCCCGTAATTAGCATTTCACAAGCGAATGGAACAACCAATGGTTTTTTATTATCGACCGACTGGGCAGCATTCAACGCAAAACTAGGAACTGCCTCAACAACAGCCGGGGACTTATCAGGAACAATTATTAGCCCAACAGTAGTTGGAATTCAAGGTCGTGCAGTTACGAGCACAGTTCCAACAAATGGACAAATCCTGAAATTTAATGGAACCAGTTGGGCACCAGCTGCCGATGATGTGGGAGGCGGGGCAACGCCAACTCTATCGAATGGTCAAATTTTAATTGGGGATGGAAGTTCAAACTCAGGCGTGGCGATGAGCGGAGACGCAACGCTAAGTGCGGGTGCTTTAACCATTGCCAATAATGCAATTAACTCAGCAAAAATTTCAGATGGAAGTATCGTTGATGCAGATGTGAATGCTGCAGCAGCGATCGCGGGTTCAAAAATAATTCCTGATTTTGGTGCACAAAACATAAGCACAACCGGAAATACAAGCACCTCCCAACTTATCATTAGTAATGAAATTCGACTTGGAGCAAACCCAGGAACTTCCGGGCAAATTTTAACATCATCTGGACCAGGTACTGTCCCTGCATGGACAACACCTAGTGGGTCAGGAACCGTCACCAATGTTTCTGTGACGACAGCAAATGGTGTTAGTGGAACAGTAGCAACCTCAACAACCACCCCAGCCATTACTTTATCTCTTGGAGCCATCACACCAACAAGTGTAGCGGCAACCGGAACAGTTTCCGGATCAAATTTATCGGGAACAAATACAGGTGATCAAACAACAATAACCGGTAATGCCGGTTCAGCGACAGCACTTCAAACCGGCAGATCCATTTCCTTAACTGGGGATGTAAATTATACGAGTCCATCATTCGATGGAACGAGTAATGTAACTGCTGCTGCAACCGTAGCAAGAATTAATGGTAATACAGTTCCTGCTAACGCTGCCGGGGCTTTAACAAACGATGGATCGGGCAATTTGATATGGGCACCTACAGGCTCAGGAACCGTGACCAGTGTGGGGTTAACCCTGCCTTCAATCTTTTCCGTTGCAGGTTCACCAGTTACTACTACCGGAACTCTAGCAGCAACACTAGCATCCCAACCCGCAGCAACAGTTTTTGCTGCCCCGACAGCATCTGCCGGAGCACCAACATTCCGGGCTTTGGCCGCAACAGATATCCCTGCTTTAGATGCTTCAAAAATTACAACGGGTACGCTACCCATTGCACAAGGAGGAACAGGAGCTACCACACCCGGAGCAGCATTAGCGAATTTAGGTGCGATGAATAATACCTTACCTGCCGGGGAAATTCTTGTTGGGAATGCATCCAACATTGCTACTGGTGTTGCTGTAAGTGGAGATGCAACGATGTCTTCCGCAGGTACCCTTACCGTTGGCAACAATGCGATTAACTCCGCTAAAATTGCTGATGGTAGTATTGTAGATGCAGATGTAAATGCTGCTGCCGCTATCGCAGGAACAAAAGTTGCACCTAACTTTGGAGCGCAAAATGTTGCTACGACTGGATCAGGAACCTTTTCGCAACTGATTATTAGTGATGAAATAATATTAGGGGCAGATCCTGGAACCGCAGGCCAAGTCTTAACATCAGCAGGGGCCGGTACTGTACCTACGTGGTCAACGCTTGCTGGCGCAAGTTCTTTACAAAGTGCCTATGATGGGGGCAATACAATAACATTGGCAGCCTCTCCAATAGATATAACAGGAACAGGTGGACAAGCGGCAATACGAGTAAATGACAGCTTTATAGAAAGTGTTGACACAGGTGATGACGATAACGCATGGTTTAGAAGTACAAGTGGAACAAGTTGGCTTTTCGGAGCAAACAACTTGGTTCACAATGGAGGCTTTGGTATAGGCACCTTCGGAGATATGCTGATGCCACCTTTTTTTATCGACCCAGTCAATAAAAATATCGGGTTAGGTGGCCAAACGGCTCCTTCATCAACATTGGATGTTGCTGGGGATATTGAATTTTCAGGTGCATTATTGCCGAATAATCTTCCAGGCACCTCGGGCGATATCTTATCCTCAGCTGGACCTGGTTTACCACCTGTATGGATCACCCCTTCAGGAAGTACCCTGATTACAAATCCTGGAACTAGAAATTTATTTGCGGGTGCACCTATTGGAACTACCTCTACAGGAACAGATAATGCATTTTATGGTTCAGGCGCAGGTGACGCGAACTCAAGTGGTAGCTGGAATGTTTTAATAGGTTCTAGTGCAGGAGCAGCAAATACGATAGGTTTTTTGAATACTCTCATTGGTTGGCGAGCAGGCGCTGCTGCAACTAACAATGCTGGGAATACTTTTATAGGTGCACAGGCTGGTGAATCAACTACTGAGAACGTTAATACTTTTATTGGTGAAAAGGCCGGTCAAGCTAATACATTTGGCTCAGAAAACGTCTTTGTGGGCAACTCAGCAGGTATTACAAATGCTAACGGTGGCCGCAATACAATCATCGGTACCAATGCAAATGTAGGCGCAGCTGCTTTACAAAATGCCTCTGCCATTGGTTACAGAGCCTTTGTTAATCAATCCAACAGCCTTGTACTTGGCGGTATTAATGGTGTAAATGGAGCCAGTGCAAACACAAATGTTGGCATTGGAACATCCACACCATCAACTAATCTGGAAGTTCAATCAACCACCAACACCCGAATCAGGATCACCACTACTTCTGCAGGAAACCAAGCAGGTGTTGAAATGATTGATGGCACGAGTAGCTGGCGCCTAACAACAAATGCAATTTCAGGTGGAGCAAGAATGGATGAATCAACTGATGCATTTGCTGCAAACTCAAGTATTCGATTTCAATTTTCATCGGCCGCTTTTGAACCTGGTGCGAGTGGCACACAAGCATTGGGAAGCTCGATCTATCGGTGGAGCACATTGTTTGCCACCAACGGAACCATTAATACTTCTGACAGACGACTCAAAAAAGATGAGCGAGCAATAAAATATGGCTTACAGGAAATATTGAAATTAGAACCTGTAAGTTTCAAATGGAAAAATGAGAATACAGATACACGGACACATTTGGGATTAATGGCACAAGACGTTCTGAAAATAATTCCTGAAGCCGTTATTATTGGTGAAGATGAGGAAAAAACGTTAGGGCTATCATATTCTGACTTGGTACCAGTATTAATAAAATCCGTTCAAGAATTGAATTCAAAAATTGAAGCCCTCGAATCCGAAAACCAAAAATTAAAATCCGAAAAAGGATCACTCGAATCTAAAGTCTCGGAAATCGAAGCGCAGCAGCAAGCACTTGCAAAAAGTCTTGATGAGATTAAAAGGTTATTAGGTGCAGAAGCAAAAAAATAAGGTGATGAAAAGAAATTCGCTACTTATTCTCAGTTTGCTCGCATCCTGTAATCTCATGGCACAAGTTCGTGTAAGCACAGGAACGCAAATCAACACCGCCTCCAACGCAACCATCGCCACCAATGCCAACATTACCAATCAAAGTACGGTAACCAATCTCACGAATACACAATTACATTTATTGGGTAATAGTCAACAGCTAAGCACACTAAACCCATTGGAAATAAAGGATGTGGTAATTACGAACGGAGGCACACGCACTTTCACTTCAGGTGACTGGATCTTTCTAAATTCGATGACATTCACCGATGGAATTTTAACATCCTTAAATTCAAGTAGGATTATCTACCAAGGAAGTGAAACATTGTCTGGCAATACAAATTCGTATGTAAACGGTTTCTTTTACCACGAAGGTAACGGAACACGTTATTTCCCTATCGGAATTACCGGATTGTTCGCACCTACACAAATCACCGAAGGTGGTTCCATTCTTTTGGGTATGCGTGTTCTGAGTAACGGGTTGTCCATCGATCCGCTACCTGCTGAAATTGATGAGTTACTTTCTTCGCACCATTGGGAATTGTCATCCCCCAACGGGGACATTCCAGGTTCACCAATCGCACTGAGTGCTGAAAACCTTGGTGCGCTAGACGGGGCTTCCGACTTAGTAGTTGTTTATAAAGATCCAGTTTCGAACACAGGATCAAACCTGGGAGGCG
>JBGTGG010000496.1:0-8628 GCA_041746855.1 Cyclobacteriaceae bacterium
ACCGGCAAATGTTTCCAGTTGGGCAGTAGTGCGTTCTCAGGATCACGAAACATCGAGCCCACATTGCGGGCGTGTTCTTCACTGCTGTAAAAATCGGTGTAGTTGGGAACGCGCACCGGCATTAGCATCTGCACTTCGTCCATTGGGATCAACGCGATCTCGCGTGCTTCTTTGTTGTCTTTTAATTCGGTGTAATCATGTTGCAGTAATTCAGAAATCCGTTCGCGCACTTCGCCCACTTTTTTTCTGCCCAGGGCAAAAAAGTCGTTGAGGTTTTGTTGGTTGAAAATGCCAACGGGAAGATCGAGTCCGAAGAGAAATCCGTGCTCGTGCAGATACACTAAATCCAACACATGGTTGCCAATGGCAACACCCGCTCCGGGCGGGAGGTAATCGGTTTTAAAAATCCCGAAAGGTAAATTCTGTATGGGGAAGTCTGAATTTTTCGGAACTTCAACCCAACTGGTCAGTGCTGGTGAATTTGCTTTTCTCATTATTGAAAAAATTTGCTTGAACAAATGGACATCTTTCCAATCGTAAAGTCATTCAGAACCGTTTGGGCGGACTGTCAAGAATCTATCGAAACAGATTCCTCGGTCCCCGATAACTCGGGGCATGCTGTACCTCCCTCTGAATGACGGTTAATAATTGATTTTTGTATGTGCAATCGTAGGTAAACCTAATTTTTTATGTTCACGTTGGCAAGCTGAATAGAAAGTATAACTTAGCCCCTCCATGGAAACACCCGAAACACTGCCACACGAATTTATCAACCGGATGAAAATCCAATTGGGCAGTGCATTCCCTGAATTTCTCAGCAGCCTACAAGCACCCTCGCCTGTCAGCATCCGGTTAAACCCGCATAAAAAGAACAGGCTGCAAGGCGAACAAATTCCGTGGTGCGCAACCGGACGGTATTTACACACACGCCCAAGCTTTACGCTCGATCCTACTTTTCACGGTGGCGCGTATTATGTGCAGGAAGCCAGCTCCATGTTTCTCGAGCAAGTGCTTACACAAACAACCGATCTCACAAAACCCTTGCGCGTGCTCGATGCATGTGCAGCCCCCGGAGGGAAATCCACCCACCTGCTGTCGTTGTTGAGTGAAGATTCGCTTTTGGTTTCCAATGAAGTAATTCGTTCACGTGCCAATATCCTTTCGGAGAATATACAGAAGTGGGGAAATGCCAATGTGATCGTGACCAACAACGACCCCACCAATTTTTCATCGATGGCCGGATACTTTGATATTATCCTGATTGATGCACCGTGTTCGGGTGAAGGATTGTTTCGCAAGGATGCAAGTGCCGCTGCCGAATGGTCGGAAAAAAATGTGGAGTTGTGTTCGCTACGTCAGCGAAGGATTGTGGCGGACCTTTGGCCCGCGCTAAAAGAAAATGGATTGCTCATTTATAGTACCTGCACGTACAACGAAAAAGAAAATGAAGAAAATCTAAACTGGATTTCGAAGGAGTTTTCAACAGCATCGGAAAGCATACAGCTCCATCCCGATTGGGGTGTTGAGCAAATTGAAGAAAATAAAATAAAAGGATATCGCTTTTTTCCACATCGCGTGCAAGGGGAAGGTTTTTTTATTTCGGTAATCCGTAAAAAAGAACCCACCCCAAAAATCAGAATGCATTCGAAGCGAAAAGATGCAGAACCCCTGACAAAAAAAAGCACTGCTATTCTAAATGAATGGATAACCAATCCAGACGATTCTATTTTTTATCAATGGAAGGATTTGGTTTATGCCGTGCCCGAAAGCTTGCATGAAGAAATGGAATACCTTCGCGCTACGTTGCATGTGATGCACATCGGCACACCGGTTGCCACACAAAAGCATGCGAAATTTATTCCGGAACAAGCATTGGCGCTCGCTACAAAAATTGCGGAAGACCGTTTTCTGAAAATTGATCTGAACCTGGAAGACGCCTTGAAATATTTACGAAAAGACCAATTGGATATTCAACATTCGGCAAAAGGGTACGCATTGATGGCGTATGAAGATGTTGCGTTGGGGTGGGCAAATATGTTGGGCAACCGCCTCAACAACATGTACCCGACCCCGTGGCGGATTCGCATGCAAATGTAGAGACGCATAATTACGCGTCTCTACATTATGTGTATCTTGCAGCATGAAAAAATTTATCGGCATCATTTTTATTTCCCTTGTCATCGCTCCTGCTTTTGGTCAGGATGAATCCAGGGCTTCGGTACAACCTGCCTATCAAAAAGAAATTGACAAGCTCGCGAAAAACAAAAATATCCAACAGGCTTTTGCATATATCGATGAACTTGAACCAATCACCCATAAAAACCTGATCGAACTAACGGAAATTCCGGCACCTCCTTTCAAGGAAGAAAAACGTGCAGCGCGTTTCAAGCAACTGTTGGAAGAAGCCGGTGCGGATAAGGTTTGGATTGATGAAGAAGGAAATGTGCTGGCGCTTCGAAAAGGAAAAGGCAATGGTAAAACCGTAGCTCTCGATGCCCATTTGGATACGGTATTCCCGGAAGGAACAGATGTGACCGTAAAAATGAAAGGCGATACGCTGTATGCACCCGGTGTGGGTGACGACACGCGCGGATTAATCATGGTGTTGACAGCACTTCGTGTGATGAACAAAGCACAAATCAAAACCACTGTGGATGTGTTGTTTGTGGGAACGGTTGGTGAAGAAGGACTTGGTGATCTGCGTGGCGTCAAGCATCTGTTCAAAAAGAACGAACCAAAAATTGATTCGTGGATTGCCATTGACGGTGGTAGCATGGGGCCTGTGAACACGAAAGCACTCGGTTCGTATCGCTACAGAATTACCTTCAAAGGTCCGGGCGGACATTCATGGGGTGCGTTTGGTTTAGCGAATCCACATCATGCAGCCGGTCGTGCGGTAATGTATTTTGATGAAGCTGCCGGAGCCTTTACATCAAGTGGTCCGAGAACCAGTTATAACATTGGTCGCATTGGCGGTGGCACGTCCGTCAATTCGATTCCCTTTGAATCATGGATGGAAGTTGACATGCGCTCGGTAAGTCCGGATCGTCTAAAAGAAATTGAACAGATTTTAATTGCACAAACCAATCGTGCATTGGAAGATTACAACAAGACTGTTAAGAAAGGCGCGAAGCTTACAGTTGCTATTGATAAAATTGGTGATCGCCCTTCCGGGGAATTGGCAGATGATTTACCATTGATCCAGCGGTCACTTGCCGCAAGTGTATATTTCAAAGCAGAACCTGTTCTCACGCGTAGCTCTACCGATTCAAATATTCCGATTTCGTTGGGCATTCCTGCGGTGACCATTGGACGCGGTGGCCAGGGTGGTGGCGCACATTCGCTTGGCGAGTGGTGGATGAATGATGCCAGTGGACCGGAGTCGATAAAATTGGCGTTGTTGATTTTGCTTGCAGAAGCGGGGATTGAAAAATAATTTCAAATAACACTAATACCCCAACACGTTCTCTATTTCCACAGCCACCTTCCCTGCATTTGGCAACATCATTTTTTCCAAATCAATGTTGAGGGGAACGGCTGGTAAATTGGAAGCACCGTACGTCCAGACTGGCGCATCTAAATACGAAAACAATTCTTTCGAAATCCTACCGGCCAGCGATTCTGCAAAAGAGTTTAGCAACGGCTCTTCAGTCAAAACAAAAACACGGCTATGTTTTTTAACGGAGGATTCAATCATATCCCAATCAATTGGGTTTAATGTGCGCAAGTCAATAATCTCTATCCGACCCGTAAAAGATTTGGAAGCTTCTTTTGCCCAATACACACCCATGCCGTAAGTAATCACGACCAATGATTCACCATTTGAAATTTTTTCATCATCAGCTTCTTGCACCACATTCGCTTTTCCTAGCGGGATCATATAATGTTCATCCGGCTCTACTGTTTTCGCCTCCAATGTTCCCGGAACTTTCGACCAATACAATCCTTTGTGTTCCAACATCACCACCGGATTCGGATCATAGAAAGCTGCTTTCATTAAGCCTTTCATGTCGGCTGCATTGGAAGGATAAACTATTTTTATTCCTCTAATGGTAAGCAATGTTGATTCGATAGAACCCGAGTGGTACGGGCCGCCACCACCGTATGCACCAATCGGTACACGGATCAATGATTGAATCGGAAATTTTCCTTTCGTGATATAACAACTTTTTGAAAGCTCTTCCACCAACTGGTTGATCCCCGGCCAGATGTAATCGGCAAACTGGATTTCAACAATCGGCTTCGCTCCCACTGCCGACATGCCCGCTGTAGAACCCACAATGTATGCTTCCTGAATAGGCGTATTGAACACACGATGATCGCCATACTTTTGTGCGAGTGTTGCCGCTTCACGAAACACTCCACCTAACCTTCTCCCAACATCTTGTCCGTAGAACAATGCTTCGGGATGTTTTTTCAAAATCTCATCGACCGCATGCAAGGCGGCATCCACCATTACTACCTTCTCGCCACCTTTCGGTTTGCGTTCCCCTTTCTCTTCAATAATTTCTGTTGGCGCAAATTCATGCGAATCAAAATCTTCTACTTCCGGATCAGGTGAATTAAACGACTTGTCAAAGTCTTCCGCTATCTGGTTGTATGCAATCGACTTGATGTTTCGTAATTCTGTTTCTGAAAAATCATTCTTTAGTAAATAATTTTCAAACGCAGGCAGCGGATCCTGTTGTTGATGCACATCTAAATCATCACCACGGTACCATTCTTTTCGCACACCGGAAGTATGGTGGCCCAACAACGGACATTTTGCATGCACTAAAATGGGAGCGCGTTCTTTTCTAACATAGTCGATTGCTTCTTTCATTCCTTTGTAAGAAGCAATAAAGCCCCCGCCATCGACTCGCATTCTTTTCAAACCTTTAAAACCTGCGGCATATTCATACGCATCCATGGCACGCATTTCATCTCCGGTGGCGGATATCCCCCAGTCATTATCCTGTATTAAATATAAGATTGGTAATTTTTTCAACACTGCCATTTGAAAAGCTTCGGCCACTTCCCCTTCTGTTACGGATCCATCGCCCAACGAACATAAAACAATAGGCCTTTCTTTTCCTTTAATTATTTTTTGTGATTCCAAATACGAAATACCATGGGCCATACCCGTTGCCGGGATTGCTTGCATACCCGTGGCCGAACTTTGATGTGGAATAGTGGGAAACCCTTCGCGCTTTAAAGCCGGATGTCCGTAATAGGTTCTTCCTCCCGAGAAAGGATCATCACGCTTGGCCATCAATTGCAACATCAACTCGTAGGGCTGCATGCCGATGCCCAGCAAAATAGATTCATCACGATAATAAAGCGATGCAAAATCAATAGCCTTTAGTTGTAAACCCGCTGCCAGTTGTATGGCCTCATGCCCACGCGAGGTGCTGTGTACATATTTGCTGGCAATCTCCTTTTTCTCGTCATACAACTCGGCCATGGCCCGGGCCTGGCACATGAGTTCAAAGGCCCTTTTCAAAATAGCCTTCTCCGGTTTCCCACTTTCCTTTTTCACTTTTTCTTTGGCTGTTTCAGTCCCTGGCATTTTCTTCAATTTGATCTTCAAAGATAAGGTTTTTTGATACTTCAAACGATTGCAAATTTGATTAGTGCTAAATCAATTTTCCGTATATCTTCTAGTTTCATCCGTTCAACAAAAAACGTATCGGGCATTCGTAAAGTCGGTTAGCTTTGCTTACGAACCAACGCCTATACCATGAGAAACCTGCTCTTCCTTGCATTGCTATTGCTGTCATTCGCGACACTAGCACAACCGGATTATTTCTATCCTACCGCAAAAGAATTTAATTCCGCGATTCCAACGCCCGAACAATTTCTTGGGTACCCGATTGGCCATCAACATACCCGTCACGATAAAGTGGTTGAGTATTTCAAAAAATTAGATGAGTTGTCGGATCGCATGACGATGGAAATTATCGGCTATACCTATGAGCATCGTCCGCAAATAACGGCTGTGGTTACATCCCCAACCAATCATGGAAACATCGAAGACATTCGCACCAAACATTTACAACGCAAACTAGACGATGTGAACAAAGACACACCTGTCGTTATTCATCTTGGTTACAACGTGCATGGCAACGAACCTTCCAGTACAGAAGCCGCGATGCTTACTGCCTACTATCTCGTAGCAAGTGAATCAGCAGAAACAAAAGCATGGCTGGATAAAATGGTGATCCTGATTGATCCCGTTTACAATCCCGATGGCCGCGATCGCCATACCAATTGGGCAAACATGCACAAAGCATCTCCTCCAGTAGAGGATCCTCTGGATCGCGAACACAATGAAGTATGGCCTGGTGGTCGCACGAACCATTATTGGTTTGACTTAAACCGTGATTGGTTTCTCGGAATTCATCCTGAAAGCAGAAACCGAATGAAAGTTTTTCACCAATGGAGACCGTATGTGATGACCGACCATCATGAAATGGGAACGAACTCGAGTTTCTACTTCGATCCAGGAAAATATTCTTCCAACAATCCGATTGTTCCTCCCTATTTGTATGATGTAGTCTATCCGAAATTTGGTGAATACTTTTCGGCAGCATTGAATTCCATTGGCTCTGTCTACTACACAAAAGAATCCTTCGATAAACTTTATCCCGGTTATGGATCGAGCTATGCAAATTTTTATGGCGGTGCGGGATTTTTGTTTGAACAAGCCAGTTCACGCGGACATGTGCAAGAAACCACCACCATTCCCCTCACGTTTGGTTTTACCATACGCAATCAATTCACTGCTTCACTGGCAACGGTGCGTGCTTCTTTCGCAGAAAGGGAAATGCTCAAGAACATGCGCAGAACATTTTACAAAACAGTACAGACTGAATCGAAAAGCAATCCTGTAAAAGGATATGTATTTGGGGATAAAATGGATGTAAATAAAACCAATGCTTTTGTCAACATGCTGTTGTTGCACCAGATTGAAGTCTATCAGCTTCCTAAAAACATTTCGCAATCGGGAAAGAATTTTGAGCAGGGTTCATCGTATGTTGTACCAACGGAGCAAGAAAATTATTTTATGGTGCGATCAGTATTTGAAAAAGGCATCACCTATACCGATAGTACCTTTTATGATGCTTCCACCTGGTCACTTATCAATGCGTTTAATCTTCCCTATGTAGAAATAAAAGCAACACCGGCAAAAGGTGAGAAGGTAAAAGAATCGTTGATTAAAAAACCAAGAGCTGTTGAAAAAAGTGATTACGTCTATTTGGTTTCACTCAGCGATTACAATGCACACAAATTTTTATATCAACTTTTAAAAAACAAAGTAATTGTACAAACCAGTTTCACGCCATTTTCTTCCCTGGTGAATGGTGCAAAAATGGATTTCACGCGGGGCACCTTGGTGATCCCTGTTCAGCAACAAACACTTACAAAAGATGAGGTTTATGATGTTGTGTCGAAGGCTGCTGCTGATTGCATGCTGGATGTATATTCCGTATCAACGGGATATAATGTTGCCGGCATTGATTTGGGATCCAACTACATTCGCACGGTTAAGGAACCAAAAGTGGTGATGTTGGTGGGCGCTGGAACTTCCAGCTATGAAGCAGGGGAAGCCTGGCACTTGTTAGACCAGCGCATTGGCATGCCCATTACAAAACTGGAGATGTCTAATCTTCAACGTGCTGATCTGACAAAGTATACTACGATGGTATTGGTTTCCGGCACCTACCCAACCGATAAAAGTACAATTGCAAAAATAAAAGGATGGATTCAAAATGGCGGAACGCTGATCACCTTTAAAACCGCTTCAGAATGGGCAATCAAAAACAAACTCAGCGATGCGAAACTTTTTCAGGAAGACACCACCAAAATTGCTAAGCGAACTAATTACGAAGATGCTCAAAATACGGAAGGTGCCAAACGCATTGGGGGTTCGATCTTTCAGGTTGA
This sequence comes from Cyclobacteriaceae bacterium, assembly GCA_041746855.1. Classification (GTDB taxonomy): domain Bacteria; phylum Bacteroidota; class Bacteroidia; order Cytophagales; family Cyclobacteriaceae; genus JBGTGG01. Next base: position 7,927 of record JBGTGG010000496.1, read on the forward strand.
TTTGGATATCACCCATCCGATTGGTTTTGGTTTTAGTGACCGCAAAGTTCCGGTATACCGCAATGGAAGCTCTTTCATTTTGCCAAGCAAAAGTCCGTACAATACTGTGGCGCAATACACCAGCAACCCGTTGATCGGTGGCTATTTTCATAAAAGTAATTTGAAGAAAGTAGCGAACAGTGCAGCCATTCAAATCAATGGAATGGGAAGAGGAAAAGTGATTTTATTTTCCGACAACCCAAACTTCAGAGGCATTTGGTATGGTACGAATAAGTTGTTTTTAAATGCATTGTTCTTTGGATCGATTGTTACGGTGCCTTCGGTGAGTGAGGAGTAGTTGAGTTTTGTAATTTTTCCTGTAGGTGATCAATTCTCCTGAAGGGATGAGGGTTGAGCGATAGATAACATTTACGATTAGAAGAGGTCAGGGCTAACGCCCCTTTTTTACTGCATACATATTTTTTGCTACGATGATGTTAGGGCTACGCCCCTGTTTCGGATTAGGGTTTTCCTAATAGGAAGAAAGGCCTGAATACAGACTTGGTTTTGTGGTTGTTGGGTAATCATTCAAGATGGGATACGGCTGCTAGAATTGAGATTTTATTCCCTTGCTTCGGGTTAGCGATAACGGTGCAATTGAACCAGGGGCGTAGCCCTTTTTTCTTCGTAATAAATAATCAACATTATTTAAAAGGGGCGTAG
>JBGTGG010000497.1:0-10812 GCA_041746855.1 Cyclobacteriaceae bacterium
TTTTAATATGACGACAACCAAAACATTGGCGCCAATCGATGTTGAAAAAATACGGGAGTCCTTTCCAATTTTGCACCAACAGGTAAATGGAAAAGACCTTGTCTATTTTGATAATGCTGCTACTTCACAGAAACCAGCACAAGTCATAGAAGCGCTAATCGACTACTATAAAGGGTACAATGCCAACATTCACCGTGGTATCCACACACTGGCTGAAAAAGCAACAAAGGCGTATGAAAATAGTCGGGAATTAGCGCGGGAATTTGTTAATGCTACCGCTACGGAAGAAATCATTTTTGTACGTGGTGTCTCGGAAGCCATCAATCTGGTTTCACAATCCTACGGCAAAGCTTTTCTCAAAGCAGGTGATGAAATTATAATATCAGGATTGGAGCATCACTCCAACATTGTACCGTGGCAATTTGTGTGTGATGAAACGGGGGCAATTTTAAAAGTAATCCCAGTTACACCTGAAGGAGATTTGGACATGGTTTCTTATCAAAACCTCATAACGTCCAATACAAAAATCGTAGCGGTAAACCATGCTTCCAACAGCCTGGGAACCATCAACCCAATAAAAGAAATAATTGATAAGGCGCATGAAGTGGGTGCAGTTGTTTTAATCGATGGTGCCCAAGCCGGATCACATTTAGATATTGATGTTCAAGCTTTGGATTGTGATTTCTACTGCTTGTCCTCGCACAAAATGTACGGACCAACCGGCACCGGAATCCTTTATGGAAAGAAGGCTATTCTCGAAAGAATGAAACCATATCAAGGCGGTGGCGAAATGATTGCCAACGTTACCTTTGAGAAAACCACATACAACGATCTTCCTTATAAATTCGAAGCCGGTACTCCCAATATTGCCGATGTAATTGCTTTTGGTGAGGCGATCCGGTTTATAAATGAATTAGGAAAAGAGAACATCCGGAAGCATGAGGATGAGCTCCTTGCGTATGCCACCCGCAAAGTTGCAGAATTGCCAGGTGTAAGATTAATTGGTACAGCAAAAGACAAAGTAGGTGTATTGTCCTTTATCATTGATGGCATCCATCCCTTTGATATTGGTCAGATGTTGGATGCGCGCGGCATTGCTGTTCGCACCGGGCACCATTGTACACAACCGTTGATGGATCAATTTAAAATTGAGGGAACGGTTCGCGCTTCTTTCGCTGTTTATAACACAAAGGAAGAAATCGATCAACTGGTTGATGGGTTGAGCCGCATTATCAATTTCATGCAACCATGAGCAGTATCGCCACCATTCAAGATGAAATTATAAGTGAATTTTCGCTTCTGGATGGTGATATGGAAATGACCGTTTTCTATATTATGGAATTGGGTCAGAAGCTTGCGGATATGCCTGAAAGCGAAAAGACTGAAGAAAATATTGTAAAAGGATGCCAATCGAAAGTGTGGCTTACCGCTTCGCTGAAAGATGAAAAAATTGTGTTCCGTGCGGATAGTAACACCGCCATTACAAAAGGGCTGGTAAGTTTGCTGATTCGTATATTATCCAACCAAAAACCAGATGATATCCTGAATACTGATCTGTATTTCATGAACAAAATCGGGATGGAACGGTTTATAGGAACACAGCGTTCGAATGGTTTTGCCGCCATGATCAAGCAAATGAAGCTGTATGCATTGGCTTTTAAAACGAAAATGGAAGTAAACAATGAGTGAAGATTCTACTATAGAAACCAATCAATCGGAAAACACCAACACAGACGATTTACGGGACAAAGTGGTGAAGGCGATCAAGTCGATCTACGACCCGGAAATTCCTGTTGATGTGTATGAGTTGGGGTTAATATACGAGGTCAATCTCTATCCGATCAATAACGTTTATGTTTTGATGACACTGACATCACCTTCCTGCCCTTCGGCTGAGGTGATACCCGGGGAAATCGAAGCTGCGATTAAAGCAATTGAAGGAATCAATGATGTGAAAGTTGAGGTGACTTTCGACCCACCGTATTCACAAGATATGATGTCGGAAGCTGCCAAGCTTGAACTTGGTTTTATGTAATGAAGTAAAAAGCGTATAAATTAAGAATAACTATGTATCCAGAACAATTAGTGGCTCCCATGCGGGCTGATCTTACGGAAGTTGGTTTCAAAGAATTAAAATCTGCAGCAGATGTTGATAACCACTTAGCGGATCACAAAGGAACCTCCCTGGTGGTGATCAATTCAGTTTGTGGATGTGCAGCAGGTGCAGCACGCCCGGGCATTAAATGGGCGATCCAAAACTCGGCCAAAAAGCCTGATCAATTAACCACAGTATTTGCAGGAGTTGACACCGAAGCCGTTGCCAAAGCAAGGGAATATACATTGCCGTATCCTCCATCTTCACCAGCCATCGCGTTGTTTAAAGATGGTGAATTGGTACACTTTGTAGAGCGCCATCACATCGAAGGACGGAATGCCCAAATGATAGGCGAACACTTGTTAGAGGTGTTTGATGAGTACTGTTAGGTAAAAATCCTAAAACTTTTTTTGATGAGGCTATCGGTAACGGTAGCCTCTTTTTTTATTTCAAAAATGGCCTTAACAGACTAATCTGACCAAAAATTGTACTTGAATTAATCTTTAGATGGTTAACTATATATTATATGATTATCAAGGTTTTAAATATTGATTTTGAATAATAGCTTTAATTGCTAAATTCACGACCCGACTAAACCTTTTTGCGTTGAATAAAAATTTTATCATCGTCTTAGTCTGTACTTTGGCCGTACATCTTACTGCATCTGCTCAGTATAAGCAGATACAAAAAAAGTTTACCGTAGCCGATCAAAAGCTATCGGTCAAGCTTGACAACCTGAAAGCTTCGGACTGTGTAACAGGTCCGGGAGCAATCAGTATTACTGCATCCGGTGGTTCCGGAAACTATACCTATGCGTGGACGGGGCCTAGTGGTTTCACATCAACCAACGAGGACTTGACCGGGCTGGCAGGCGGTGCGTATACAGTTGCCGTATCCGATGGCAACTGCTCTGAATCTTTCACGTGGAATATTCAAAGTACATGCGTTTCCGGTTGCACATTTCTTGTTACAAAAAACGTGGTAAACGCTACCTCCTGTTCCGTAGCCAATGGGTCAATCAACATCAGCATTACAGGAGGGTCTAATGTCTTTACGTATGAATGGTATAAGAACGGAGCATTCCTGGGGAATACAGAAGACCTCACGGGATTACTGCCCGGTTTTTATGAACTCCGCTACAGAGATGCAAACAATGCAGCCTGTGGAACGCAATTCGAATCATTCACTGTTACATCCCCATTTGTTGTTACCACGAGTGTTGTTCAAAATACTTCTTGCCAAGCCCCTTATACAGGAGGAATTACCACCACCGTAACGGGAGGTTCCGGAAATTACTCCTATCAATGGACACATCCTTCCGGAAGCATATCCACCTCCCAAAACTTGACCGCAATTCCAGCTGGCAACTATACCCTTTTGGTTATCGATCTGACGTTGGGATGTCGAGTTACCAAATACGCTTACCTTAACACCACTACATCCTTAAACATCACCACCAATTCCATTATCAACAATAGCCTTTGTGCTCCTTCCAACGGAAGCATTGATATTTTGGTAAATGGGGGAACAGGAGACTATTCCTATGTATGGTACAACCAATCCACCTTTACTTATGCTGGAGCTACCGAAGACTTGTTGAATGCTCGCGCAGGTTCCTATAGTGTATATGTTACCGACAATGTTTCCAAGTGTACCGGATATGCCACTTTTACAATCACCGAATCGCTAACTGCACCTGGATATAACATTAGCGGGTACACTAACAATACAAATTGTTTGCCTCCCTATAATGGATCCGTAAACCTGGAACCTACCGGAACCGGACCTTTCGGTGTACAATGGATAAAAAACCAAATCACCGTATCGACAGATGAAGACCCTACGACCCTGGGCCCAGGAGTGTATGGTTTTATCATTACTGATTTATCTTCCGGATGTACAGTTTCTGTTCCTGAAGGGAGCCCTTCGGCTATTACCATTTTGGATGAATCATTACCATCAGCCACCATTAACACTACTTTAAATACGCCCAATACCGGCTGTACGCCCAACGGTGCAATCCAAATTGAGGTTACTTCAACAACCGAACACTACAATCTTCAATGGACTGGCGCGAACAGTTTCACCAGTACATCCGAAGAACTCTCGGATTTACTCCCTGGTGATTATTATCTGACTGTGAATGTTGCGTGTAATCTCCCTCCGGTTATAGACCCTCCTGAATTGCCTGCACAAAAAGCCAATGTGACCCTCAATCTTCTCGATTTTGTTTCTGATCCCGACAATAATCTGAACGTATCTTCTATCAAAATTCTGGAGCAGCCTATTAGTGGTGCTATCGCTACCATTGATCAACAGCAATTGAAAATCAACTATTCCGGCATTGTTTATCAAGGAGACGACTACTTAAAAATTGAAGCATGCGATTTACTAAATGCCTGTACAGAAGGGACGATCATATTGGCTGTTGAGTTTAAAGGTGAATTAATTGTTCACAATGCCATTGCCCCTGCAAGTACGGGCGACAATAAATTTATGCGCATTTCAAATTTACCCGCTGAAGTCCGCCACAAAGTAAAAATCTATAATCGTTGGGGTGATCCGGTATTTTCTATTGAAGGATATGACAATGGCACTCCGGGCAAACGTTTTGAAGGATTTAGCCAGGATGGAAAACAGCTTCCTTCGGGTACGTATTTCTATAAAATCGAATTCGCAGATGATTCCAAATCAGTAACAGGCTATCTCTCCCTTAAATGGTAATCTATGGTAAAAACTCTACTAGCCTTCACTTTTGTTTTCATCACGATATCAGGATTTAGCCAAGTTGATCCGCTGTATGCGCAATACATGACCAATCCTCTGGTTATTAACCCAGCCTACGCGGGCGTCAATAATAATATGAATGCATCCATCTCTTATCGGATGCAATGGACAGGCTTTGAAGGGCATCCGAATACCTTTAATGCAAGTGGGCATAGTTCATTTGCGGGCAATAAAATGGGACTTGGTGCGCTCATCATCCAGGATAATATTGGAAACACTAAAAATACTGAAGCTACTGCCGTCTATTCTTTTAAAATTAAAGTGAGAGAAACCTATTTATCCTTTGGGCTACAAGGCGGGATGGCAAATTACCAAACCACAAACAGTGCGTTAAATATTTACGATCCATCAGATCCTGCGTTTATGGAAGACGAACAAATCTGGAAGCCCACTTTTGGTGCCGGAGTGATCTTGAAAAATGATCAGTTGTTTCTTGGATTTTCTGTTCCCCGTATGTTGAATTCATCTGTTTCATTTAACGATGTAACAACAGAGTTGTACAGTCGCCACTTTTACGCAACAGCAGCCTATGTTTTCTTTCTTTCAGAACGTGTTCGTCTTAAACCCTCCGCACTCCTGAAAGGTGTGAAAGGTTCTCCCCTATCCCTTGACTTCAACGCTGCTATCAATATCGATGAGAAATACACAGCGGGTGCTTTTACACGAAACTTGAATTCCTATGGAGTCCTGGCCGGATTTAGTTTCGGAAAAGGGTATAGAATGGGTTATACGTTTGAACTTCCAACCGACAAATCAATAGGAACACAGTTTACGAGCCATGAAATCACAATCGGTGTCAACCTCGCAGTCTTCGATTTTCAAGATTCTTCCATTTCCAGCTTCTAAATACTTTGAAAGTTCGGATATTTGAAACCTTTTGGTTAAGACACTGTTTATCCTAGACAATGCAAGTAAAGGTTTCAAGAAAAGAACATTTCAATGCCGCGCATCGGTTATACAATCCGGAATGGACGGATGAGCGAAACGCAGAAGTATTTGGTAAGTGTAGCAATCCCAATTTTCATGGACATAATTATGAACTTATCGTAAGTCTTACCGGAAAACCTGATCCGCAAACCGGCTATGTTTATGATATGAAAAAACTAAGTGATCTCATCAAGGTTAACATCCTGAACCAATTTGATCACAAAAATTTAAACCTTGATACAGAATATTTTGAAAACCTCAACCCTACAGCCGAAAACATCGCCATTGTGATTTGGAATATTCTTCGTGCTAAAGTAGACCACCACCTCGACCTTAAAGTAATCGTATATGAGACCGAAAGAAATTCCGTTGAATATCCAGCCGCTTAAACCGTTGGATGCCTCCGATGAGGATGACCACTTGGGCTCATCTGCAGAAACACCACTTCGTGACGATGCTTTTGATTTGTCGGATGATGAGAAAATTGAAAAGATAGAATTTCACTTTCGTGAGATTATGAATATCCTTGGTTTGGATCTCAATGATGACAGCCTGAACGGAACACCCAGGCGGGTTGCCAAGATGTACGTGAAGGAAGTCTTTAGCGGGCTCAATCCCAAGAATCAACCCCATGCCCGGCTTTTTGAGAATAAATACAACTATGATCAAATGCTGGTGGAAAAAGACATTACTTTTTACTCCCATTGTGAACACCATTTTGTACCCATCTATGGCAAAGCGCATGTTGCCTATTTCTCTTCCGGAAAAGTAATCGGCCTCTCCAAGATCAACCGGATTGTGCAGTATTTTGCGAAACGCCCACAGGTACAAGAGCGATTAACCGTTCAAATTGGAAAAGAGCTTTCGCGGCTCCTTCAAACCGAACACGTTGGTGTAGTGATGGACGCCAACCACATGTGCGTGGCCTCACGAGGCGTAAGCGATACCAACAGCAAAACAGGTACTGCCTACTTTTCAGGGAAATTCAAGGACGAAAACGTTAAACGGGAGTTCCTGAATTACATAAACAGCAAGTAATTTCCTTCATTTGTTCAACATGTTTAATATCTTGTAGGTTGTTTCAATTAAAATAACCTCGAGATGTCAATTGAAGATGCTATTCAGCAAAGGGAGTTTCGCTCGGAACATCATAAAGCCTTGCTCAATATTTTGTTTACCCACAATTACCTGATTGGAAAAATCAATGACCTTTTAAAGACCTACGGTGTTACCCGCCAACAATTCAACGTACTTCGAATCATCCGTGGCCAACAACCCAATGCTGCCGGCATTAACCTGATAAAAGAACGGATGATCGACAAAATGTCGGATGCTTCCCGAATTGTAGAGCGCTTACGGATTAAAGACCTTGTATCACGTACTGCTTCCGAGGCAGACAAACGCGCAGCACAAATACGGCTAACGACAAAAGGAGAAGAACTCTTGAAAGAAATGGATTCACCGGTCACTGATTTCGGAAATGAATTACTTGCATTATCAGAAGAAGAGGCGAAAGTTTTGAATTCATTGCTCGATAAAATCCATTCGAACTAAGATATCTGGAATTAATAGGCCTCCAATACCCTATTAACCTCCCTTCTGAATTGTGTATCTACCCAGTTGTTCGTAATTTGCTGTCTTAAAATTCTATCTATGGTATTCGATTTAGACATGATTAAGGCTGTTTATAAAAACATGCCGGATCGTATTGCAAAAGCACGCAAAGTGGTCAACAAGCCCCTCACCCTATCTGAAAAAATACTTTATAGCCATTTGCATAAAGATCAACCGATTGAAAAATTCGGAAGAGGCAAATCCTATGTTGATTTTTCTCCTGATCGCGTGGCGATGCAAGATGCTACGGCACAGATGGCATTACTTCAATTCATGTCTGCCGGAATGCCGCAAGTACAAGTTCCGTCAACCGTGCACTGCGATCACCTGATCCTTGCCAAAGATGGTGCAAAAAAAGACTTAAAAGATTCCATCACCGCGAGTGGCGAAGTTTTCAATTTCCTGGAATCTGTCTCCAATAAATATGGTATCGGATTCTGGAAGCCCGGAGCAGGTATTATCCACCAGGTAGTATTGGAGAATTATGCTTTTCCAGGCGCGATGATGATCGGTACCGATTCACACACTGTAAATGCCGGTGGCCTCGGAATGGTAGCGATTGGTGTTGGTGGTGCTGATGCAGTGGATGTAATGGCGGGAATGCCGTGGGAATTAAAATGGCCAAAATTAATTGGTGTTAAACTTACCGGAAAACTTGGCGGCTGGACATCCTCAAAAGATGTGATCCTGAAAGTGGCGGGTATCCTTACCGTAAAAGGTGGAACTGGAGCCATCGTAGAATATTTTGGTCCGGGCGCCTTGTCTTTATCCTGCACGGGAAAAGGAACGATTTGTAACATGGGGGCCGAAATTGGCGCCACTACTTCTACGTTCGGATACGATGAGAAAATGGCGGCTTACCTTACTTCCACAGGAAGGAAAGAAGTGGCCGATCTTGCTGACAAAATCAAAGAACATTTAACCGGTGACCCGGAAGTATATGCACAACCGGAATTATACTTCGATGAAGTAATCGAAATCAACTTAACAGAACTTGAGCCACACATCAACGGGCCTTTTACACCAGACCGGGCAACGCCTCTTTCTGAATTTGCGCACACCGTTCGTGCAAACGGATGGCCTGCCAAACTTGAAGTGGGATTGATCGGATCGTGTACCAACTCTTCGTATGAAGATATCTCACGTGCTGCTTCCATCGCACAACAAGCCATTGATAAAAAATTAACCGCACGGGCAGAATTCACGATCACACCAGGTTCGGAGCAAGTGCGCTTCACGGTTGAACGTGATGGCTTCCTTTCCATCTTTGATAAGATGGGTGGCGTGGTGTTGGCAAATGCGTGCGGACCGTGTATTGGTCAGTGGGCACGTCACACGGATGATCCTAATCGTAAAAATTCAATCATCACTTCCTTCAACAGAAACTTTGCGAAGCGAAATGATGGAAACCCAAACACACACTCTTTTGTTGCCTCGCCTGAAATTGTAACCGCATTGGCGATTGCCGGTGACTTAACGTTCAATCCAATTCGGGATATGCTATCGAACAACGAAGGGATGGCCGTAAAACTAGATCCTCCTACCGGTGAGGAAGCACCACCAAATGGTTATGATGTTGAAGATGCAGGTTATCTGGCCCCTGCTAAAGATGGTTCAAAGGTAAAAGTGAGTATCGATCCAAACTCAAAAAGGTTGCAAGCATTAAGCCCATTTCAAAAATGGGATGGCAAGAATATGACCGGGTTGAAGTTGCTGATAAAAGCAAAAGGAAAATGTACCACCGACCACATTTCAATGGCCGGTCCGTGGCTACGCTTCAGGGGTCACCTCGATAATATTTCCAACAATACCTTAACGGGTGCGATCAATTACTTCAATGATGAAGCCGATAAAGTAAAGAATCAACTTACGGGTGAATACGGAGCAGTGCCTGATACGCAACGCGCTTACAAAGCTGCAGGTGTTCCATCGATCGTAGTAGGTGACCACAACTATGGCGAAGGATCTTCCCGTGAGCATGCTGCGATGCAACCGCGCCATTTAGGTATCAAAGTTATTTTGGTGAAATCATTTGCTCGTATACACGAAACGAACTTGAAGAAGCAAGGAATGTTGGGGTTAACCTTCGCGAACGAAGCAGACTACAACAAAATACAGGAAGATGATACAATTGATATTATCGACTTGGTTGACTTTGCTCCGGACAAACAGTTAACACTGGTATTGAAGCACAAAGATGGAACAACGGATACAATTAAGGCGAACCATACCTACAATGCCGGACAAATTGGATGGTTCAAAGCCGGATCTGCATTGAACCTGATGGCTGCTTCTATTGCTAAGGAGGAGGAGAAAGCACCTGCTAAGAAAAAGAAAGCAACAGCGAAGAAAGCTGCTAAAAAAGCTACACCCGAAAAGGCTGTAAAGAAGAACGCGAAGAAAGCAACTAAAAAATCGGCACCGAAAAAGTCGACTAAGAAAGTGGCCAAGAAAGCAACGCCTAAAAAGAAAGTTGCTAAGAAAGCGACACCAAAAAAGGCAGTAAAGAAAACTATACCTAAGAAAGCAGCGAAAAAGAAAGTCACGAAAAAGGTAACTAAGAAAACGGTAAAGAAAAAAGCTTCACCGAAGAAGGTTGCTAAAAAAGTAGTGAAGAAGAAAGTAGCAAAAAAGGCTACTCCTAAAAAAGCGGCAAAGAAGAAGGTAACTAAAAAGGTTGCTAAGAAAGCTGCGAAAAAGAAAGTTGTGAAAAAGGTAGCTTCCAAAAAAGCCAGCCCTAAGAAGGCAACAAAGAAAGTTGCGAAAAGGAAAAAGTAAGCAATTGACGTTGAGTATATAAAAGAAGGCTACGAAAATCGTAGCCTTCTTTGTTTAGACTTTTCGTACCCAGTCATCCATTAGCCCCGACCTTTAGGTCGGGGATTTAGATATTAAGGTGTTGGCTTTAGCCAAAAAATCATTGGGCTAAAGCCCGTTCAATTTATTTTCCTTTAGTCCCCGACATAAATGTCGGGGCTATTGTTTCTATTCGATCTCTTCGGGATTTGCAATGTCTGATAAAATTGGATTTTAAATCCTTCACGTACAATCGGTTTTTAATGAGTAGTCGGGTTATTCGACCGGACTAAATCTTAACAACCCTATTCTAGAAGTGTCAGGTCGAAAGACCTAACACCACAACTAAAAGACCCAACACCAATACAAGAACTGAAATCATTACAATACAGTACAGGCTATTAAAGAAGCGCGTACTTAAACGCTGGGTTTCCACGCACACCATTTTTATACAAATCAGTGAACTTCAGTTTGTAATAATTTCCAGCAGCATCTTTGATTACATAAAAGCGGTCTGTTCTCAGTGAAGGTGGTCCGCCCGGTCCTCCACCAGTTCTCCAGTTTGCTCCAATGGCAAGTTGATCACTGCCATT
>JBGTGG010000498.1:0-17037 GCA_041746855.1 Cyclobacteriaceae bacterium
GAGAAGTTTGTTTTGGAAGCATAAAAAAATCTGCAAGGTTTTCGATATCAAAATCGATTTTCTTGCAGATTTTAACAACTCATTTGTATACTTTTTATTAGAAATTAAATCCCATTCAGCTTTTTAAGGGACGACTATTTAGAGCAAACATTGGCTTTATCCTTTGCTACAATTTCAACCCTGTTCTCGGCCAATCATTACCGGGCCTGAAGATCACCATTAAATAGGCCCAGTTGTTAACCTGTTGACTTCCCTCCGGAACATTTTTCAGGTACTCCATATTAGTGGTTGCAAACATTTGGGAATATCCTCCTTGCAGGGAAACCGATTTCCAAAAATTATAACACACAGTAATATCCACCTCCGTTCCCAGGTTTCTTCCGGCTGCTTGAGTTATATTTTCAGCATCCATAATATCTGCTGCTGCATTAAACAGATGGAGGTCTACTCCAACGAAAACTTTTTCTTTTTTGATTAATCCTTTTAGATAAAAATTATGGAGGCCGACAGAGTTACCATGATTTCCGACATAGAAATAGTCCATGTAGCCGTTGAAGCGGTGGTTGGTTCCATAAAAAGGAGTGAACGATTTACTCTTTTCAGGATTATTCGAAAGTTGGCTTGTGCCGGACAACAACTCAAAACCAGCAGTCAATGAAAATGTTGGTACGAGTTGAACAGCAACTTCCGCTAACCAATCGTATGCAAAAAGTGATTGATCGAGATTGTTCTTTCCGGTTTGTAAATAGAAAGTGGTGTTCCACGATAATTTTTTCGCTGGATTTTTATAAACGATGCGGGGCCCAAACGTTTGACTAAAAACAGTTTTGTATTCTACGGGGTTGGTCTCGGGTATTGTATATTCAACTCCATTATTGAGAAACAAAAACGAAAATGATAAATTACCGAAGGGTTTGAGGAAATATCCATATTGAAAAGTTTTGTAATTATTCGGCAACGTATAGGTTGTTCCCGCTAAACTTTCTTGTTCCTGATTAAAGGCAAAACCAAAATGCAACATTGCTTTGCTGGCCGAATCATAATACATCAGAAGTGCTGCATCGTGCCTCCGTGCTTGCATGGCCCAATCCAAATTTCCGAAGATGCGATCCTCATCGTACTTGATTTCCTGACGGCCCATTTTGAGTTTTACTTTATTACTAAGTTGCAGACCGAGCCATGCTTCGTGCACTGACAGTAAGCCACTCTTGTCGATGGCCAGGTTGGATGTACTGCCCCACGTACGAACATCCTGGATATTCATTTTTACTTCAACACGATCATATACCATGGTGCCTTCCAACCGCATTCGTTGGGAAATAAAGAAAGCAGGCTTTTGGTCGGGGGCGGCCAACGTGGTGAAGCCGTGGCGGTATTCTGCGCGGTTCATATATTGCCCGTTGAAGCTAAATTTCGGTTGAGCAAAAACACGGAAAGATGTCAGTAGGATAATGCCAACAGTAATTTGTAGGATTTTCATTTATGAAGTATTTGGACTTTATAAACCTAGGATAGCAACCGCTTAAATGATACTACAATATTACCCCGTTCATGTGCTATTTTCCCCGGCCTCAAATAAAGGGTTTCGTCATTCTGCGACTTTCATATGCCGCTAGGCATGAAATATTGGTAGCCATTTAAAATGATAGAGTATCCAAGTGCTGTAGGTAAGCACTATTTAAACATGACAAAGGAGATCTAATTTTCCTCCTTTAATTTCATCGCTGCAGCTCTAGCATGTTGTTGTGCTAATTCTGTTTGCTCTTGAGCATTTTTGAGGGCTTTTTCCGCCTGCATTGTAGCGTGTTCTATTTGTGCTTTTGCTTTATCCGCTCTCATTTTTTGCTGAAAGCCAAATATCAGCGACAAACACGTTATGACCAATAGGGAAGCAATGATGAAATTTTTTTTCATGGTACCAACGATTCGTTACAGAATTATTATGAAAGATAATAAGCGTATTAGTAAACAACAAAACATCTGGCTTTCATCCTTATACCGAACAATGGCTACAGTTTCAGTTAGGGTTATGCCAACATGGTCTTATTAAATGTCAAGAGTGGAACTTTTCCATGAAATGCCAATTCACGTGTAACACCTCTGCCAAAAAGTTTTTCATAGAAGTCCAACTTGTGGGTAAACATTACCAACAGGTCAGCGTGCTGCTCTGTTGTAAATTTTTCTACTGCTTCTGCTATATGGTCACCATGTGTAATGCTAAAATCGATTTGATCATATTTTGCCTGCTTTTTCAAGTCGGCAACAATTTCATTTTCGTCAAGCTTATGGATGGAGTCGGTAGGCCGAACATGCAACACCTTTATTGCTGCATCAAACAAACTGGCAAACATGCCAATGGTTTTTATTTCTTCCTCAACATTTGTTAGGTCTGTAGCGTAGACAATTTTTTGTATGTTCTCATACGCTGCGTTATCCGGAACCGCGATGACCGGTACACTACTGTTGTCGATAACGGCTGCTGCGTTGCTTCCGATCAAAACTTTTTTTAATCCTGTTGCACCTTTTGTACCCATCACAATCATATCCATATCATGGTCTTGGACAAATTGTTCGATTTGTTCAGGAATGGGAATTCCCGTAATCCATTTGAAATCGATGGAAATCTCTTCGTGCACTTTTGTGTTTATTTCGGAGATAAGTTGGGCTGCATCATCCTGCGCTCCTTCAATCATGGCATCAAGAAGGTGTTGTTTGTTGATTACATTGTGCGTGGCCGTATTTAAATTTACAACAGCCAGTAAGGTAATGTTGGCATCCAGGCTTTTCGCCAAATGGGCTGCATAAAAAACTGCAACTTTGGAGGGTTCTGAAAAATCTGTAGGGACGAGGATCTTGTTCATGGGTATTGCTGTTTACGTTGGCCTAAATTAGCACATTAGCACCAAAAGTCATATGACATTTGTCAGATTATAATCTGTTAAAAATAGATCAGGTATCGCAAACGATTTGGTATTGGAAATTCAACGTGTGTTATGGAATGTTTAATTTGTTTTGTGTTTAATCACTAATTTTGTGAATGAAAAATCAACGACTGTTTTTGACAATTGGGTTTCTAATTCCTCTGGGAATAGTACATGCACAGTCTGAATGCACATTACGCAAGGATTCCAACGGTATAAAAGTATATACGTGTTCGGTGAACGATTCAAATTTAAAGGCAATAAAGGCAACCTTTGATCTGGAAGCCGGATTGAGTCAACTCGTAGCGGTAGTACAAGATGTGCCAGCGTATACAGCATGGCAATATCGCATGATCAAAAGTAAGCTGGTGAGCCAGCATAGAAACGAATTGATCTATCATTCTGAAGTTTCTGCACCCTGGCCTGTCTCCAATCGCGACATGGTGGTACAATTAAAATTTAAGTATGATTCTGTTAATAGAATTATGGATATTGATGCAATCGGATTGCCAGCGCTGGTGCCATTGGTAGAAGATAATATTCGTATACCCCATTTTAAAGCAAACTGGAACATCCATGTTGTTAACAAAAACCATCTTCGCATTGAATATAATTTGATGATCGATATTGGTGGATCCATACCTGCGTGGCTGATGAACATGGCACAGGCTGAAGGGCCATTCGAAACATTTAGCAAGCTAAAGACGCAGATAACACAAGCGGAATATCAAAGTGGGCAGTATTTAAATAAATGATGATGACAAACCGCGCACGCATTGAAATTTCAGAAAGTATTGGTTCAGTATCGTCCATATGGAATGTACCTAAAAACCCGAAAGCTGCAATGGTATTGGCGCATGGAGCCGGAGCAGACATGGAACATACGTTTATGGAGAACCTTTCCACCGAACTTGCTAGCCTTGATATTGCTACGGTCCGTTTTAATTTTCCATACATGGAAAACGGAAAGAGAAGGCCGGATGTACCGGCTGTTGCTGAAAAAACAGTTGCAGTACTTTGCGAATGGACGCACCAAAAATTTACGAACCTCCCACTTTTCGTAGCAGGAAAATCTTTTGGCGGAAGGATGAGTTCGCAGCGGCTGGCAAAGGAATGTCCTGCGTATGTAAGCGGAATAATTTTCTACGGATTTCCGTTGCACGGCATTGGCAAGGAATCGACCGATCGTGCTGAGCATTTAAATGCTATCACCGTACCGATGTTGTTCCTTCAGGGAACAAAAGACAAACTGGCGAAACTGGAACTCATTGAAGAGGTATGCAAAAAACTTCCCACCGCAACCTTGAAAATTTTGGAAGGAGCAGATCATTCCTTCAAGGTTCCAAAAAAAATCACACCACCCGATCTTCCCGCTTTAACTGCTGCGTGGATCGACTCAGTTCTATCAAAATAAGGAAAGAAAATTTATTGTTTAGGCGGGTTGATCATAATATGCGCACGGTGTGTTCCCGGGTCCATAATCCACGGCATGCCGGGGGCTTCGGGTTTTAGTGGCAACCCTGTAGATTCAACCGTAGCAAAAGGAATGTACACCACATATCTGAAATTTCCTTTCGTTACTTCTCCTGAGCTATAATTGACATCCTCATCATTGGCGGTATACACAAATAAGGTCGATCCATATTTCCCCATTTTAAGTTTGTCGTTTTTTACCTCTTCCTCCCGGATATCAAAAATTTCCTGAGGGGTTTTGCCTTGCTGTTTCAGCTCCCTTCCACGTGCCATAAAAGGTTCCATGTCTTTATGATAACACGACACATTCAATCCTTTTTTAGTGGGATCATCCCCAATACAAATCATTTCATTTGATCCTTCACGAAGAACAATAAATTCGCCTTTTTCAGAATACCCATATACCATGGCAGCACCACGCGCCTCTTCCGGGGCCGCCAACACAGCAAGTTTAATCTGAACTCCGGTTGTGGGGATTTCCTGAATAGGTTGAGGAAAGCAACGCTTAGCATGGTACTTAAAATGAACTTCCTGGTGGCCATTTTGTTTTGATTTTAATGATGCGGGAAGTTACCAGATATACGGTCCTTTTTCAAGCTTAAATGCAGTAAAAGTCACAAATAGGATAGTATTGATTTAATGAATTTTGCCGTACCTTTGTAGCAATTATGCAGAGCCCTGATCAAACCATAGCACTTTACCACCCTGTGTTGCAATCCGCAGCCCAGAAGCTATTGCGGTGTAAGGCAGATGCGGAGGATATGGTGCAGGAAACCTTCATCAAATGGTTGAGCATTGATCAATCAACCATAAAGAATACCAAGGCGTACCTCATCACCGCGGTAACCAATAACTGTATCAATCATCTCAATGCCCTTAAACGGAAGAAAGAAGAGTATCTTGATACTTTCCATTTACCTGAATTTCTGGTGAAAATCAAGGAAAGTGATTTCGCCCATTTGGATTTTGAAGTCGAAGTTTCAAAAGCTTTCAGCTTGATCCTGAGCAAATTAGAACCTTTGGAGCGCGCGATCTACTTATTGAAAGAGGCCTTCAATTTTGATTACGATGCCCTGCAAGAGCTTTTCGATAAGAAAAAGGAGCACCTTCGTCAATTATTTAGCCGGGCGCGTAAAAAGCTGGGTGAAAATGCAGCGATAATAGAGGTGAATGAAAAACAAGCACAATTGGCGGATTCTTTCCTCAATGCATGCAAAGGAAATATTACAGACTTTATCAATACGCTTAAAAAGGACATTCCAGAGCCTTCTTTAAAAAAAATTAAAAATTAATACTCATTTCTGTCACACTTTTGGGCAATCCTTGTCTATAAAGAAGAGTAACTCTAAAAATTTTAAAAGAGCCCAAAATAAACCTGACAAAACCCAACGTAAACAATAATGGTAGCTATTCTTATATTCTTTATTGCCCACTGGTATTTATCCCTGTTCTTTCAAACCTTTTTCCTTCATAGGTATGCATCGCATGCTGCTTTTACAATGAGCAAAGGAACGGAGAAAGTCTTTTATGTATTGACATGGATATTTCAAGGGTCAAACTATTTAAGCCCGTACGGATATGGTGTCATGCACCGTATGCACCACGTGTATGCTGATACAGAAAACGATCCGCATTCGCCAAAATATGATGAGTCGATTTGGAAGATGATGTGGAAAACCAAAACCATCTATTCCGATATTGCAAATAAGATTCTTATACCGGATAATCGTTTTACAGATGGCGTTCCACAATGGGAACCCTTCGATAAATTTGCGCGTTCCTGGCCATCCCGGCTTTTCTGGGGATTAGGATATGTTGCTTTTTATGCAGCTTTCGCCAATGTGTGGTGGTTATGGCTTTTGTTGCCTGTTCACTTTTTGATGAGCCCGATCCATGGCGCCATTATCAATTGGTTTGCCCATAAATATGGCTATAGAAACTTTCCGGTAGGGGATACATCCCGTAATTTCCTTCCGGTAGATTTTTTAATGATGGGCGAAAGTTATCACAACAATCACCATAAAAATGGTAAGCGCGCCAACTTTGGAGGAATCCGTTGGCACGAATTAGACCCTACCTACATGGTGATTTGGTTATTGGACAAAACCCGGGTGATCAAAATAGCCGATCAAAAAGAGATTTCATTGGAGCGTGTAAGCAAGGCTGCGTAAACCAATCGTTATAAACATTGTTAAAAAAACAGCCAGGAATGTACCTGGCTGTTTTTTTATTTTAACCTGAAGGAAAAATTCATTAACTCGCAGGTTAATTCACATTTCAGTAAACACGTATTCATTGACTTTCGAAGACTTTAATTTTGAAGCAAACTTGTTGGAAGGGCTTTCTTCCATGGGATTCAACAAAGCAACCGCTATACAAGAGCAAGCCATTCCTGAAATTATGGAAGGACATGACCTCATCGCCTGCGCCCAAACCGGTACAGGAAAAACCGCTGCGTATACCTTGCCAATCATCAACAGGATTGTGAACACACACAATACGCATCTTAACACACTCATCATTGCACCAACCCGCGAGCTGGCGCAACAAATCGATCAACAGATTGAAGGGTTCGGGTATTTTGTTGGAGTGAGTTCCATTGCCATTTATGGCGGGGGTGACGGTGCCGCATGGGACCAACAACGAAAAGCATTGGAGCATGGAGCGGAGATTGTGATTGCAACGCCTGGAAGATTGCTGGCATTATTAGGGTCAGGTACAATTAAACTTGATAATCTTCAGCATCTAATTTTGGATGAGGCTGATCGTATGCTCGACATGGGTTTTAACGATGACATCATGCGCATTATTAAGTACCTGCCCGAAAAACGGCAGACCCTCATGTTTTCAGCAACGATGCCTCCGAAGATCAGGTCGCTCGCCAAAAAGATTCTTAGGAACGACCCAAAAGAAATCAACATCGCAATTTCGAAACCTGCAGCCGGTATTGTGCAGCAAGCGTACATGGTTTATGATGCGCAGAAACTGCCACTAATACACCACGTGCTTTCTGATGTGGCGCATACTTCCGTAATTATTTTTGCATCCACAAAGGAGAATGTAAAGAAGTTGAATACTTCTTTGCGTAAGCTTGGTACGCGTGCTATCCATTCCGATCTGGAACAACAAGAGCGTGAAGAAATCCTGCGCGATTTTAAAAACAAAAAACTTGCTGTGCTGATCGGAACCGATGTGCTATCGCGCGGTATTGATGTGGAAGGGATTAGTTTGGTTGTGAATTATGATGTTCCCGGTGATCCGGAAGATTATGTCCATCGCATCGGACGGACTGCACGTGCTGAAAAAACAGGTACCGCGATCACCTTTGTAAATGAAAAAGACCAGCGCAAATTTTACAGGATTGAAAGCTTGATCGGAATTGATATTGCAAAAATGCCTTTACCAGAAGATATCGGAGAAGGCCCCGCCTACACACCCGAAAAGAAAATAGACAAACCTTTTGATAAAAACAGGAAGAAGAAACCGTTTCGGAGAAGGAGCAAATGATTAGTTGATTAACTGATGCTAGTTGCTAGATACTGGTTTCTGGATGGTAGTTACTAGATACTGGTTCCTGGATCCCGTGTTAGTTTCAATAACATCTCACGAACAAGTATCCAGCTTCAGTATCCCTAAGAACATTTCTTACGTCTAATGTCTAGTCATACTTTGTCATGTTTGAATATTGCGTGCCTACGGCACTCAGATGTAATGTTAATCCAATGGCTACCAACATTTCATGCCTACGGCATGTGAAATTCCAGAAAGGTGAATAGACATACACAACTGAATATAATTCACGTCTAGTTGAATATTACAAAATAGGACTAGCGTTTAATGTCTGTCTGTCTGTCATTCCAGTATCCAGTATCCAGCATCTAGCGTCCAGCATCGAGTATCTTTTCTATAATCTCCGTATAATACTCTCCAAAATAAGGCCCAACCCAATTCATGATCCGTACTTCATCTTTTTTCAAGACATCGTAATGATGATCGGCTGTGATGTAGCCCGTATAGTTTCCATTAAAGCTCGTGATCATGAGTTTCTTTCCTTTTTCTGAAGCTAGCTTTTCAAGGTTGTTGATTACATAAACTTCACCGGAGAAATCACAGGAGGTACCCAGTAAGATAAAATCACCAATTTCTAAATACGTTAGCTCGGCTTTTAAGGGACGCATTGCTGATCGCATGATCCAATCACGAACGCGAAAATTTTTTGCAATACGAAGTTGGGAAGAACCCAGGAAAACAGGAATGTGTTTGGTTGTTATTGTCAGCGAATCAACCAACGTGGTTTTGCTTTTTAAAACAATTTCACCGAGTTGCTTTCCGGTATTTTCAATTGCGGCAAATTCGCGCTGATCAAATTTATGTAGCCCGTGACTACCCATCATACCGGCCATGAACATTCCAAAATCATTTTCCTTTTCAATTTCCTTTATCAGATATGCAGGATAATCTCCCGATATGATTTTGCTTTTTCTGTTCAGTGAAGTGGGGTGCGCACTAAAACTCACTAGCATGGCGCGACTGCTATCTTCTCTAACAATGTGCAACCCGCGGAGGATTCCATCTGTTTCAGCTTCTCTGTCGAGCCGATTGTAAACAAATGTGTTTGCCTCTGCTTCAAGATACCCGATTGACGCAGGCTTCATTTCTGCAGTTGCTTTTTTAAATTGTTCAAGGATAAGGGTACTGGTTTCTTCAATCCATTCCTCATGATAATCTCCCATGGAAAATTTTCCAACGAGACTGGGATCCCAACCACCCATGCTACTATGCGTGTGCGTTGCTGAATAATACACGAATGTTGGTGTACCCTGTATCTGTCCGAGTTTGTCATTGACGCGGTTCATCAACGCAGGCGGAAATAATAATAAATCGATACTAACTAAATAGGCAGTAACATTTCCATTGTTGATGGCAAGTGTTCGCACATAGAGTGAATCATGAACCGAATCATAGCGATCACGCGGGGCATAACCTGCCATGGGCATGGAATAGGAAGGCATGATGTTGGCGCTGCTCCAACCTATTTGTAGTTTTGATTTTGCCGGATACTGATTGAATTGCATCGTATCCAGGGATTGTATCATTGCTGTATAAAAAGGCTGTTCATGCAGCGGAGTGCGGTCGATGGGGGCAATACAGATAATAAGTATCACCGCAAGGGAGATAAAACAAATCAGTAATCCTTTTAAAATGCGTTTTTTCATTGCCCGGAAATGGCAAAGATAAAATAAATCTTTAGGCTAAGGTTTTATTAGTGACTAAAGTAGTATGGACACTCAACATCTTTGTGAATGCCCCGAAAGCTTACTCTGTAATTCAGCATAAATTCATGGGTTCCCATGCTGTACTGATTAATAGCGGAGGTGGTGATATCATAGGAATATGAAAAGTGAAATTTTTCACTGAGTTTGAAATTCATGAAGGCGACAACAGCATCACTGGACCGATACGAAGATCCCAGACTAATCAAATCATAAAAGATAACATTCAAGGTGAGATCAAAACCCAATGGACTTCCATCCTGGGCGCGAATCAAAAAGGAAGGGCTAACTTTTAAAGTCTCCTCGCGATTCATCGGGTAAATGGCACCGGCAGTAAGAAAATAATTACGGGGCTGAATCAGTTGTTGCGCTGCATTGCTCATGAAAGAGGTTGTCTTCAAAATTGAAGGAACCGAAAAGCCGGCAAAGTATTTTTTGTCATAGTAGAATACGCCCCCACCAAAGTTGGGTCGGATTTCGTTCATGTCTGCCGTAAAGGTTGGATCTTGTCCGGCTTTTAAATTCAGTTTGCTGTAATCCGCCCGATAATTGTTGATACCTCCTTGAACACCGAGGGACAAAACCCCACCCCTCATGTTTTTAATTCGGTAGGCATAGCTTCCAAATAATCCATTGTTGGAATAGCTTCCTATTTTATCTGACGTGGCTAAAATACCAAGACCAATGCGTTCCCTTTTCACAGTGGAGTGTGCGGAGAAGACAGCAGTCTCCGGAGCGCCTTCGAAATTTATCCATTGATTTCGATACGATAATGTTGCACTGAATTGAACATGACTACCCGCGTAGGCAGGATTGATTAACAATCCATTAAATATGTATTGCGAGTAAACTGAACTTTGCTGAGCTTCCATCTGGAAAGAAAGGAGCGACAGAAGAACAAAGCCAATATAGCGGATGTTTGTTTGCATGATTTCTTAATGCATTAATTCAAGGTATCCTGTTCTCGGTTCAGAGCCATCATTTTTTGTAATGATGTAGAAGTAGGTTCCATCTGGTAATTCATTTCCTAAAATATTGACACCGCGATTGGAAACACCATTAAAGATTACATCACCATTGTCATATCCATTGGCTTCATACACGAGGGCACCTGCACGATTAAAGATTCGAACATTGTTGCCCGGGAATTCATCGATGCATCCGATCTCAAAGAAATCGTTCATGCCATCGTTGTTTCTGGAAACCCCATTGTAAATATTAAGATCACTCTTCAACTCAAAGTTTAATGTGGCCTGACATTGCAAGGAAGAGATGGCCGTTACTGAATAACTTCCCGCTGGTAAATTGGAAAGGATCGGTCCACTTAAAATTGTGCCATCAATATCCCATTCGATGGTTTCAATTTCAACGGAATTGATCGGAACAAAAACCACTAGTCCGGATTGTTCATTGCAAAGCGTGTTTGTAATTTCAATATTGAATTGCGGATCTTCCGTATCGATAGTAATTTCTTTTGTAACCGGAGCAGATATACATCCTGAAATACGGTCGGTTGCCGTAACGGTATAGAAGCCATTGTCCAAATCACGATAGTATTCGCCTGTTCCATCCGGACTACCGGAAACGGAACTTCCATCATACCAATTGAAAATATGATCTTTCGTTATACCATTCACGCTGACTTCCATCAGCCCATTTGGAACGGCACAATCGGTACGTTGAGAAAGTATGCTTAACGTAGGCGTGATTACCTGAACAGGATTGTTCTTGATAACAATGGATGCTGTATTATCACATCCCGAAATTTGATCAATCGCACGAACAACATAGGTGATCGCCTTTAGATTGCCGGCTTCACTTCCTGTGTATACTAAACTTCCGGGAAATGAATTTTCGTACCATTCAAAATTATATCCGACAACAGAACCGCCCACATTTGCTACAGCAACACCATTCGGATTTGCAGGATCACAATAGGTAAGTGGAGCCTTCTCAAAAACATTTACGATCGGAAATACTTTTCCATCCGTTACTTCTATAGTGGATGGTGTCGAAACGCAAAAGTTTAAGGTTGGATGTGTGGCAATTGCTGTATAGGTTCCAATCGGTGCCACCAAAACATCATTGGTTGTAAAAACTGGTGTACCAGAAGCAGTAGTTCCAGCATACCATTCGTAATTATACAGTCCACCATTTCCATTTTGCACCGTTGCAAACAAGCTACCATTGTCAACATCGCAACTGGTAAGGGGAACTGCTGAAGCGATCGTTTGAATCTCAATAGTATCGGGTTTAAATTGATAAGTCTCCAGGCTGAAACAGTTGGATGCATTATTGGTCACCCTTACGGTGTATTCCAATGGATCATTATATGTAATATTCCCGATGTATGGATCAGTTGATACTTGTGGTCCTGAAGTATCGGGTCCTTCAAACCATTCGAAAGTATAATTACCAAAATTCAAACTACCATCAGCAGAAACCTGAAGGTTGCCCCGTGTTTCGGGTAAGATACAAACAGCAGGATTTGCAAACTGATCAAGTGTAATGGAAGGAGGTGCTGTTTGATCATCAATAATAGCTTCTATAAATGTGGAAGTACATCCGAATGTATTGGTGACCTGAACATAATACGTCCCTGCATCTAATCCCGGTGATGTATTGGCTGCAAGTAGTCCAGTGATGGCAACTTGATTTTCGTCAAACCATTGGAAACTAAAATTCGAAAGATCCGCAGGCACACTCATATTGAATGTTGTATTAACTCCCGCCAATACTCGCGTAATGGTGTTTACCGTAATGCTTCCGTTTTGGGTTGGTGAACAAGTGGTTTGTGCAATGGTTGAAACCGTTCCGCTAAACGTTGGTATCTCGCGTATTAAATTGAAACTCTGAATGCCAATACAATTATTTCCGGGTGTAGATGTATCAGTTACTTCTACTGTATAGAAACCTTCCTGCAATCCTGTTTGTGTAATTCCGGTGCCTATAAGATCTGCTAGGTTGGTATTGTTTTGTCCCGTATACCAATTGAATGTATAACCAGCTGTGACACCCGTTGTAAACCCTTCAGAAACGGATGCGGATAGTTGTCCCGTATAGCTTGTATTACAAGCGATGTTCGGAGCATCTTGAGCCACTACAATTGTTGGAATAACCGTAACATCATCAATGGTGAACGGAGTAGGAGTGGACATACAATTGGATATGGTGTTGGTTGCTTGCACGAAGTAGTCCCCCGCACCGATGAGTGTACCAATGGTAGCGCCAGTACCAGCACCAACGATTGGGTTCATGGTCGCATCAAACCACTGGAACGTATAGCCGACAGTTCCCAGGATAGACGCTCCATCGACCGTGATGGTTGTTACAGTAGCCGAACCATCCTCCGGACTACAATCCGCCTGGTGTGTTGTGTTGATTGCGATTGGATCGATACCAATGATTGGCAACTCATCAATGATGTTGAAAGTGGCAATGGTTGAACAGCTATTGCCCGGTGAAGTAGTGTCTGTCACGCGCACGGTATAGCTACCGGCAGCAAGTTGCTGCGCAGTTTCATTGTTGACACCAGCAGTAGCACCAACGGTTGTACCAAGTGGTGTACCCACACCATTTCCTTCAAACCACTCAATGGTAAATTCCGTCACAGGGTTTGCCCCGGCATTCATTTGAATGGTGATGGAACCGTTTGGAGTAACACCAACACAGAAAGAATTGTTGACAATGGAAGTTGCATCGACTACCGGATTCACATGCACATCGTCAATGGTGAACGGAGTTGGGGTAGAAACACAATTTGAGATGGTGTTGGTGGCCTGCACGAAGTAGTCGCCCGCACCGATGAATATACCGATGGTAGCACCAGTACCTGCACCAAGAACCGGGTTCATGGTCGCATCAAACCACTGGAATGTATACCCGACAGTTCCCAGGGTTGACGTTCCATCCACCGTGATGGCCGTTACAGTTGCAGAACCATCCTCCGGGCTACAATCGGCCTGGTGGGTTGTGTTGATTATGGTTGGATCGATGCCAATGATTGGCAGCTCATCAACGATGTTGAAAGTAGCAATGGTTGAACAGTTGTTGCCCGGTGAAGTAGTGTCGGTCACGCGCACCGTGTAGGTACCAGCAGCAAGCAGTTGTGCGGTTTCATTGTTGACACCAGCAGTAGCACCTACTGTTGTACCGAGTGGTGTACCCACCCCGTTTCCTTCAAACCATTCGATAGTAAATTCAGTTACCGGATTTGCACCTGTATTCATTTGAATGGTGATGGCACCGTTCGGTGTTACACCCGTACAGAAAGAGTTATTGACAATCGAAGTAGCATCGACAAAAGGATCCACATGCATATCGTCAATGATGAACGGAGTTGGAGTAGATACACAATTTGAGATGGTGTTGGTGGCTTGCACGAAATAGTCGCCCGCACCGATGAGTATTCCAATGGTAGCACCAGTACCTGCACCTACAATTGGGTTCATAGCATCATCAAACCATTGGAACGTATAGCCGACAGTTCCACCAATTGCAGCTCCGTTAACAGTAATATCCGTCACAGTAGCAGATCCATCCTTCGGGCTACAATCCGCCTGGTGTGTTGTGTTGATGGCGGTTGGATCGATACCAATGATTGGCAGATCATCAATGATGGTGAAAGTAGCAATGGTTGAACAGTTGTTGCCCGGTGAAGTAGTATCGGTCACGCGCACCGTGTAGGTACCGGCCGCAAGCAGTTGTGCAGTTTCATTGTTAACACCAGCAGTAGCACCTACTGTTGTACCGAGTGGTGTAGCCACACCATTTCCTTCAAACCATTCAATGGTAAATTCAGTCACCGGGTTTGCCCCGGCATTCATTTGAATGGTGATGGAACCGTTTGGTGTCACACCAACACAGAAAGAGTTATTGACAGTCGAAGTTGCATCGACAATAGGATCCACATGCACATCATCAATTGTAAACGGAGTAGGAGTGGACATACAATTGGAAGAGGTGTTGGTGGCTTGCACGAAGTAGTCGCCCGCACCGATGAATATACCGATGGTAGCATCTGTACCTGCACCAACGATTGGGTTCATGGCATCATCAAACCACTGGAATGTATACCCGACAGTTCCCCCAATAGGCGCTCCATCGACCGTGATGTCTGTTACTGTTGCGGAACCATCCACCGGACTACAGTCGGCCTGGTGGGTTGTGTTGATGGCAATTGGATCGATACCAATGATGGGCAGATTGTCTTTTATAGTAAAGGTTGCGATGGTGCTACATCCTTCACCAGCAGGTGTGTTATCAGTGATTTGAACCGTGTAATCATTGGCAGCTAAATTAATAATCAGGTCAGCTGTTGAAATATTTGCAGCGGGAAGCGGAGTGCCGATTGTATTGCCAACAAACCATTGAATATCAAAGTTACCTACTGGTTCTCCGCCATTGATGTTGATTGCAATTTCACCATTAGGAGTAGCACCTGTACAATTGGTGTTATCAGTTATCGTCTCAACGATTGTCGGCTCAATTGTTAAGTCCTCAATGGTAAATGAAATCAGTGGGGTAGAACAATTGGAAGCCGTATTCAATATCTGCACGTTGTAATCATTGGCAAGCAATGGTGTACCTACTGCAGACAGTATCGAACTGGAAGGAATAACAGTGACTCCGTCACTTTCAAACCACGTGAATGTAAATCCGGCAGTTCCAGATGAAAAACCATCAATCTGTACATCCAGAATAGCAGCATTACCATCTACTGGACTACAATTAGTTTGATCGTCCAAGATTAAATCACCACTTAAGACAGAAATAACATCCGGTGCATTATTGATTAGAAACAAGGCATCTCCTGTACAATTATTCGAAAGATCAGTTACTTCTACCAGATAGGAACCGCCAGTCATATCGAAAGTGGTATGACCAGGAGCCAAAATGTTCGCAGCATTTACAGTTGGATCGGTGTTAAGTTTGCCTGCAAACCAATCGTAAGTATAACCCACACCCGGAGTAGGTGTGCCATCAATCGATAGTTCAATTCCACCATTTGGTGTGGCGCCAACACAGTTTTTATTATCTAAAAGTGTATTTGCTGTAATTGTTGGAAATACTCTTGCGTCTAAAATATTAATGTCGTTTGGAGCTGAATAACAATCGTTCAACGACACATGGGTTTCCTTTGCAATTACTGTATAGTTCCCTGCTTTTAATCCAACAACTGATGTTCCAGAAGGTGGAGCTGGCTCTTCCCCTTGTTTGAAATCCACTAGTGCACCATTTTGATACCATTCAAGCTGGTAATAATTTTGTGGAAATGTGGTCTGAATAAGAGCCGAAAACCCTCCATCCGGTACCGTACAATTCGTTTGGTCAAATGGGATTACACTTAACAATGTAGCTTGGTCTATATATGGAAGATGTAGTGCAATTGAATCCTGACATCCTGAAAGATTATCTGTAGCAATTACAGTATAGATTCCGCTTGCAATTGAACCATGTCTTGATTCAAAAGGGATATCCGTACTTGAACCGGTTGATGGAACCATACCTGTATTTTTATCGCCTGAAAACCATGAGAAATTAAAACTCCCACCTGTTCCAGAGCTTGCTTGAACTGCCAATTGTCCGGTAGGATCAGTACAAAATGATGGTATAATCTTTTCAGGTGGTCCAAATTCGGTAAAGGAAATAACTATCGATGGATCATCCACGACATCTATTGTAGCGGGTGCTATGACATCACAGCCTAATACATTATTGTGAGCGAATACGGTGTACTTGCCAGCAATGATACCAGACAACACATTACCAGTTTCCGCATAATCAGGTGTTGCTTTAATAGATGGACCATCGTACCAGAAAAAAGTATAGTCTGCGAGATTAGGAATGTCTATGGCCGCTGTAATGGTTCCGTTCGGAGTAGAGCAGGAAATCACAGTGGTTGGGGCAAGGGAAGTAATGGTGGGTTGAACAATACTATTGGAGATTGTTACTTCTGTTTTTCCTTTACAACCGGTTGCATCATTCACTGCCTGTACGGTATAAATTCCCGTAGGCAAATTTGAAATAGATGCTGCAGGTGACCCCGTTACTTCATTGGCTGGATTTGTATTCTGTCCGGCAAAAATATGATAGGTAAGACCTGCATTCGGTAACGTAACGGATATCGTTCCATTGGATTTTGAGGGATCACAGGCAGTATTGTTTGTAACAGTCGCGGCTACTGTTGGTGTCGTTGAAATATCGTTGACCACACCTACTTCTCTTGCAGACTGACAACTTGTAGCATTATCAACAGCAACCACGGTATATGAACCTGCATTCAGGTTGGTATAAGTAGGGCCGACAAAATTAGCCGAAGCAATCACAGGACTGCTCACATTTCCATTGAACCAATAGAAAGTAGAAGG
>JBGTGG010000499.1:0-13475 GCA_041746855.1 Cyclobacteriaceae bacterium
TCCGGAAATTGATTCCATGTTTAGTTCCCAATTTACGAAAGCTTAACCCCGTGGATAAATACTCCGCAATGATACTTTCTTTTAATTCTAATTGATTCATTTTGGTTGACTTTTGTGTCAACCTATTTCAGGACAAGACAATTTTTTCTACAAACCTTTCGTCCCGCTGGGACGTGGTTTTTTTCAAAATTACAAGTGCAAAATTTAAAGCTCCAGCAGAGTTTTTGCATTTTAAATTGTAAAACAAAATTTTAAGCTCCGGAGGAGCGAAACATTTGTATCCACGGGTGCAACCCGTGCATAGAAATTAAATTTTATACGTGTCGCCTACACGCGTTCGATGGAATGATTTCTTTCTTGCGACACGATGATTAAACGATAACACAAATGGTTGAGGTTTTCTTTTTGTTCCGTCCCTACAGGACTGGTTTGGTATCATTGATTTTTCTACAAACCTTTCGTGCCGCTGGGATGGGCTTATTCAATTGGAAATTACAAATTCAAAATTTAAAGCTCGAGCGGACTTGTGGATTTTAGATTGCAACACAAGTTTAGCTCCGGAGGAGCGAAACATTTGTAGCCGTGGGGACAACCCACGGATAGATAATGAAAATTTAAACGTGTCGCCAGCATGCGTTCGATAGAATAATTTCTTTCTTCCGACACGATGGCACATACGATCAATTAAAAGTTCCGTCCCTACAGGACGGTGGTGATATTACCAAAATATTTCTACCAACATTTCGTCTCGCTGGGATGGCGTAATTTGAAAATCACAAGTATAAGTTTTAAGTTCCAGCGAAACTGGCATTTTAAATTACAAAAAAATTAAGCTCCGTAGGAGCTAAATATTTGTAGCCGTGGGTGCAACCCGCGGATAAATAATGAAAATTTAAACGTGTCGCCTGCAAGCGCTCTATGAAATGTTTTCTTTCTTTCGACACGATGGCACATACGATATAAAAGAGAAACACAAAATTTGACCCACCTATTTTCCCGTAATAAAACCTTTCAACAAACTACGCACCTGGGCTACATCTTCAACACAATATTTTGCTTCGGAAGCGGTGCGTCCCACTTTAATCGTGATGCCATTTCCATTCACAGCCCGGAACGTATCTTCATCCGTCCAGTCGTCACCGAGGGCCACTATAAAATCAGCAGTATACTTTTTTAACCAGATGGCAGCGGCAACACCTTTATCTACAATGGAATTTTTGATTTCAATTACTTTGTTGCCTTCCATCACCTGCAGGTTTTTGTTGGTGACTAAATAGCGCATGTGGGAAGTGAGCTCACGCGTACGCAACTCCCCTAATCCTGTTTCTACTTTGCGATAATGCCAGACCAGCGAATAATCTTTTTCCTCAATAAAGGAACCCGGTGTTCGGTCAACATAGGTTTTCAGTACAGGAAGTATCTCCGGTTGCCAATCATTGTTGACGCCCTCCATTAAATGCCATTCCTTGCCATGCTCGCGCAACCAGACACCATGTTCACAAATAATATCCACCGGATAGGAAGCAAACCAGTTTTCCAACGTATCGCGATCCCGTCCACTAATAATAACAATTCTATTCTTTTTATCAGACGTTAAACTGGCCATCATCTTCTGCAGTTCATCATCCGGACCTGCAGCTTTGGGATCTGGTGTAAACCCCGACAATGTTCCATCATAATCAAGAAAAATCAACCTTGTCCCAGCGCTCTGATATTGACTGTTGATTTCACTTTCTATTTCGGTATCGATCAATCGTGTCATTAATTTTCGTTGTTCGTCTTTTATTTCTGATAATCTGTTCATGAATGTTTCTACCCAATTGTGTATATCGTATCGCTTGAGGGAAGTCTGCATAACCTGCATGTGTTTAATCTGTTCTTCTTCGGGCATTTGCAACGCCTGGTGCAATCCATCAACCAATTGGTTGATGTCGTTGGGGTTGATTAGGATGGCATCCGATAATTCTTTTGATGCCCCGGCCATCTCACTTAAAATCAGCACACCTTTTTTATCAAGCTTGCTGGCAATGTATTCTTTGCACACCAAATTCATTCCATCGCGCATCGGTGTTACCAACGCAACTTGCGCCATGCGATAAAAAGCAGAAAGCGCTGTCAACGGAAACGACCGATAGAAATATAAAATCGGGTTCCATCCCATGCGGCTATATTTTCCATTGATGCGGCCCACCAACTCATCTACTTCTTCTTTAATCTCCTGGTACTTGGCCACTGTGTCGCGTGAAGGAACCACCACCATGATCAACGAAACTTCTTCGCGATACTGAGGATATTTTTCCAAAAACATTTCGAATGCTTTTAACCGTTGGGGAATGCCTTTGGAATAATCCAGCCGATCAATAGAAAGAATAATGCGCATGTCACCGATAGAAGTGCGGTAGCGGACTTCACGCTCCAGGGTTTCAGGATGTGATGCCACGGTTGCATAACGCTCATAATCGATTCCCATTGGAAATGCATCGACCAGCACATTGCGGGAGGAAAGTTCTACCTTCCCTTGTGCATAGCCAATTCCGGCCAACCGGTTTACCGAACTCAGAAAGTGGCGCATATCATCATAGGTGTGAAAACCTATTAAATCAGCGCCCAACATCCCCATCAATAATTCTTTTCGCCACGGTAGCAGCCGAAACAATTCATAAGAAGGAAAGGGAATGTGTTGAAAAAAACCGATGCTGATTTTTGGTCGGTGCTTACGAACATATTCCGGCAACAATAACAATTGATAATCATGGATCCAGACCACATCATCATCTTCAACAAGCTCCAAAAGTTGACTGCAAAATTTTTGATTCACGGCCTGATACGCTTCCCACATTTTTTCGTCATACACCGTGTATTGGCTAAAGTAGTGGAAATTTGGCCACAGTGTTTCATTACTAAAACCTTCATAGAAATCTTTTACTTCCTCTTCCGTAAGAAAAACCGGACGCATTTGTTCAGTTTTCAAATGCTTAGTGATGGACGCTTTTTCTTCCTCATCTTCCGAAACTATACCGGGCCAACCTAACCAGAGATTTCCATCTTCTTTATAAATGGAGCCTAATCCTGTAGCAAGACCTCCTTCACTGGTTTGATAGGACAATCCTGATGCTGTCTGCTTGATTTTTATTGGAAGACGATTTGAAACGATGATTTTTTTTCCCATTCAACGGTGTGATTGCTGTCATTGCAATTTACGAAAATATGAGGAAGATGCTGGTAATAAAAAGAGTATTTACCATCAATCGTTGTATGCAAAAAGAATTTACAATGGAGACATTTGAAATACACATATTTGCAAAATGAATGGCAGCATCATCTTTCTAAGAACGCCATTACTCATTTCATTCCTTAAACATCAACACGTGAAAATCACACACGATAACAAACTCAGAAAAATTATTGTCGTTGGCGACAGGGTATTGATTCACCCAGCAAAAAAGGCAGAGAAAACTTCGAGTGGATTGTACTTGCCCTCGGGAGTTCAGGAACGGGAAAAAATTCAAACGGGCTACATCATCAAGGTTGGCCCCGGATATCCTTTGCCACTTCCTTCAGATGAAGATGATATGTGGAAAGGAAAAGATGATTCTGTGAAATATCTTCCACTGCAAGCGCAAGAAGGTGATCTTGCCATCTTCCTTCAAAAAGGAGCGATCGAAGTGCAATATGAAGGTGAAAAATATTTTATTGTACCGCAAGCTTCAATCCTGATGCTGGAGCGTGAAGAAGATTTATAATATGGCTGGCATTTCATTAGATGTTTTACGCACCGGAAAAAAATACAAACTCATCAACTACGGTGAGCGCTTCGATTTTTCGGTTGAAGAAATCCTGGGCAATTGCGATTTTAAAATCAAAGATCTTCACACCCTTGAGACCGGCCGACTTTTAGATCTTTATAAATATGGTAAGGGAAAAGATTTTGAGATCAGAGAGCTAGACTAATTGC
Organism: Cyclobacteriaceae bacterium; assembly: GCA_041746855.1. Taxonomy (GTDB): domain Bacteria; phylum Bacteroidota; class Bacteroidia; order Cytophagales; family Cyclobacteriaceae; genus JBGTGG01. The sequence continues at coordinate 3,956 of JBGTGG010000499.1, forward strand.
TAGAGTAAATGGTTAATTAATAAAATGCAGGCTTATTAACTATTACTAATTATCTCATATCAGTTATCCACTGCCGAACCAGCGCCACGCCTTCTTCATGCACAATGGTTCTTCCCAATTCTGGCATCATAATTCCCGGATGGGTCGACTCAATTCTATATTGTAAAATCGATTGATGGGGTTTGCCCGGAACAATTCCATAGAGCAAACCACCGGAGCCTTTGCCTGCAGCAATCGGAGCTTTGCCAACCCCAAGTGCAATTTGATCCGTTACGTTTGCTAATAAATGTAAACCACTGGTTTTGGCTGGTCCTTCCGGCCGATGGCAATGGGCGCAATTTATTTCCAACCAGGCACGCGCGCGTGCATTCAATAATTCATTTTCATCTTCATAGGAAGCCAATTTTGGAATTGATTGTTGATCAGGTTTATTCTCCAACAACTCCAATACTTCCCAATGCACCAATTGATTTTCATTCCCAGCAGTGTAGACATACGACTTATTTAATTGGCGGGCGGTGGGGCCGATTGGTTTTACTCTATCACCCAAAAGATGACAACCTTTACACTGATTCATATTGGGAACAGAATACTTGATATCCTTAATACTTCCATCGGTATGCGTCCACGATACATCAATATTTTTTCCGGCTACATCCAGGTATGCTTCGGTTTGCTCATCATTCCAGATGTACGGAAGGGTTTTCCAATTTCCATTTTCCAAAATCAACAAACGTGTTTCAAGGATTTGAATGTTTTCGGATGGCTGTCTGAAATCTGCGGGGTAATAAAAATTTTTTATCAAGACGGTTCCGTCCGGAAATTCAAATGTTTCTGAAGGATGGTAAACAGCTTTACTTCCAGCAGGGATTTTTACAAAACGCTTTTTGTAAGCATAATCGGAAAACAACGGAGAGTTTAAATCGTACGGGATAACATTTTCTGCAGGAGAGAGATCTTTTAAATCCCCAACAAAGAAATTATATTCTGAAAGTTTTTCTTTTCCGATTCCCGAAAGATCAACCGGAAGAAGTTCTTCCTCTATAACGACAATCTCTTTTTGATGCGTTTTTTGTTGACACGCCCCGCTTAAAAAAATAAACAGTATGAGTACACCACGCTTCATCTTACAGCAAACTTCTCATCTTCACACGCAAACAAGCTTGGGTCTTTTGAAAGGTTCTCAAAATCATTTCCAGCGTCAAGGTTCATAAAGATAATTTCCCCGTTCTCGTGTACACAAATTTCCCTGCTGGATCGATCCGGATCTGATATTCCATCAAAAATAATATCCGGTGGGCTCATAAAAGATTTCATTATTAAAAGCTTTCCAATGTCGTTGGCCGTTGAAGGAAACCAATATGAATTTTTATAAGTGTTGTGATGGATATTTATTTTATAAGGAAATGGATTATAGAGACTATCCATTTCGTACCGATTGTTTACAGACTGCACTCCACCAATTGCATTTTCCTGCTGTTGCTCACCCTCATTCAGCGCAGCCACTAACGCATAGCTTACAATTGCCGTTCCTACAGTGCGATTGTCCGTGATAATGTTTTCATAGATTTCCAAATCATGTGTAGCCAGCACCATAATGCCGGTGCCTGGTGGAATGCTCGCCACCACATTTCCTTTCATGGCAAAATTTTCATGGTTGTTGTCATGGATATTGTTGCTGTATGTTTTTGTTGAATGACCATACTGTGTGAGTCCGGGCAAATCAAAAATCAAAAGACCTCCTGTGTTTTCATACGCTTCGTTGCCATAAATTTCTACCCAACGTGAATTTTCACTTTCAATGCCGGCAACATTCCAGTACGCCTTATTATTTCTGATGATTACGGAATCGGATTGACCAACATAAATTCCTGCATCGGAAGAACCAATCGCAACACACTCTTCCATCAATACATTTTTGCAAAGCACCGGGTATAATGCATACGCTCCGTTTTCCGTTTTCGGTCCGCCTGTCCAGGACGAGGAAATTCTTCTAATCGTAATCCCGTTTACATCGTTCACTTTTACATTGTCGCCTTTTGCATCTTCTACAGCAAAACCCTCCAATACAATATTTTTTCCATTGCTGATATGAATTCCTTCAGCCCCTTCTGTTTGGTTTTTAAAAGACAGCACTGTTTTATCCATTCCCTTACCACGAATAGTGATATTGGATTTTCCATCCATCGTCAGCGACTTGGTAAACATGTAGTTCCCTTCCGGCAATTCAATTACATCGCCATCATTGGCAGTGATCAGTTGTGTTTGTAGAGATTTTTCGATGCTTTTCCATTCGCGGGTTTCCACATATTCGGAAGGGGAGCAACCAAAGACGAATACCAATAGGATGGCATATAAATAATACTTCATAGTTGTACGGTTGAGTATCTCAAATGTAAATAAAACCATTCCCGAATTCAATTCATTAAATGCGAAGGGAACACTTTATATTTGGAAATGGACTTGCAAATAACCAAAGCCTCTGAAGCAGATATCCCTGCCCTCAATCAGTTGGTGAATTCTGCATATCGTGGCGATTCGTCACGAAAAGGATGGACAACCGAAGCAGATTTTTTGGAGGGCACCCGCACCGATGCAGATGGGATTTTGGAGATGCTCCAGCATCCAAATGGGACAATTTTAAAATGCGAAGAATCCGATAATCTTATCGGATGCGTTTATCTCGAAATTCAAAACAAAAAATTGTATTTGGGTATGCTTACCGCGAATCCTGAACTTCAGGGAAAAGGCATCGGAAAAAAACTATTATTAGCTGCTGAAGTTTATGCCCTTGAAAATAATTGTGATACTGTTACCATGACTGTACTTACCGGAAGAAGGGAGTTGATCGATTGGTATGTTCGACATGGATATTATGTTACCAATGAAAAAAAGCCATTCGCGTTTAATCACCCACGATACGGTAAACCGAAAACACCGCTGGAATTCGTAATCATAGAGAAGAAAACGGCATCCTGAATACCGTTCAACGAGCAGAATGTGAACATTTGCATAAGTAAAATTGTTGGCTTGGTCAAATATCCCTTTCTTGCCGAAATCTAAACAATAGAAAAATTATGAAATTTATATTTTCCGTTTTCTTTTCTTTTATTACGATGTTCGGGTTTTCCCAAAATCCGAATATGCCCAATGACTTTTTAAGCAAAGATTGGCATAAAGAGCGCAGGGAAATTCTTCGCAAGAAACTCCCTGAAAATTCAGTTGCCGTTTTCTTCGCCAATCCTGTTCGGAACCGCGCCAATGATGTGGATTATGTTTATCATCAGGATCCGGATTTTTATTACCTGACTGGGTACAAAGAACCAAATGCGGTGTTGTTGGTTTTCAAGGACAACCAAAAAGCTGCAAACGGTTCTGCTTATAATGAAATTGTATTCGTGCAGCCCCGCGATGAACGTGCCGAAATGTGGACGGGAAGAAGGCTTGGTGATAGTGGTGTGAAAACGATGTTGGGATTTAGCCAGGCGTACAACAACACAGAATTCAAACGCTACAATGTCGACTTTAAAAAGTTTAATGAAATCCTGTTCTTTGATTTCCAAAACGATGTACGCAACGATCCTCGCGATTCCTCTGATTTGTATGATTTGATTGCACAGTTTAAAGTAAAAGTCAATTACCCTTCAGAGGCATCGCTTACTTTAACGAAAGAAGTGCCCATGAACAACCTCAACACGAAAGCATTGGCATCCCTTATGGATGACCTTCGGGGCATCAAAACCAAAGAAGAACTTGACTTGTTAAGAAAGACTGTCGCGATTTCATGTGCCGGTCAGAATGAAGTGATGAAAGCAATCAAACCCGGAATGAGCGAACGTGAGATTCAGGGCATCCACGAATTTGTTTTCAAAAAATACCAGGCCGAAGATTTAGGTTATCCATCAATAGTTGGTGCCGGACACAATGGATGTATCCTACATTATATCGATAACTACAAACCGGAAATTTCAAGCAAAGAAATGATTTTGATGGACCTTGGCGCAGAGTATCACGGTTACACCGCAGACATTACCCGCACGATTCCGATCAACGGAAAATTCTCACCGGAGCAAAAAGCGATTTATGATATTGTGTTGGCCGCACAGGAAGAAGCGATGAAAATTTGTAAACCCGGGACTTCTTTTGGCGCATTGACACAAGCAACGCGCACCATCGTGAACAAAGGATTGAAAGAACTTGGCATTATCGCAGATGAAAACGCACGCCACATGTATTACCCGCACGGTTGCTGCCACCATATCGGTTTAGATGTTCATGATCGGGGAAATTATTCTGTCCTTCAAGAAAACATGGTGATCACCATTGAGCCGGGTATTTATATCCCGGAAGGAAGTAAGTGTGATAAAAAATGGTGGGGCATTGCTGTTCGTATTGAAGATGATTACTTAATCACAAAAGATGGGTATGATCATTTGAGCAAAACTTCTCCGCGCAAAACAGAAGATATTGAAGCCCTGATGGCACAGCCCAGTGCATTGGATGATTTTATTTTGCCTGCTTTAAAGGATTAAAATTTCAAAACAGTAAGTGAAATAGTCGGTTAGAAATGATCGACTATTTTTTTATTGAATTCGTTTATCCATCACACTAAACCACAATGGTGGTAACAATGCCATCAACATACACGTTGGATAACCTGCCGGTAGTTGTGGCGATTCTTCATGATGATCCAATACCTGATATTTTTTACTCGCTAAATAGTGATGATCGGAATGGCGCGTTAATTCATACAACATAATTCTTCCCAATTCCTGATTTGCATTCCAGGAGTGCCGGGGCTTTACGGGTTCATAATTTCCCGAAGGAAGGAGTTCTCTTCTTAATCCGTAATGTTCCACATAGTTGATCGTTTCCAACAACAGGAATCCAATCACGCCCGCCAACACAACCCAACCTAAAATCTGAATACCAAAAAAGAATCCTATTAATGAAATGTAAATCAATTCGACAAAATGAAAAACCAACATTTCATTTTTCAAACTGAAAAAATTCGCTTCGCTTTTATCCAACATTTTTTTTTGAATACGCCAGGCACTCAGGTAACTGCCAACTGTTGACCGCACCCAAAAGCGGTATAAGTTCTCACCCTTTTCCGCACTGGCGGGATCCAATGGTGTCGACACATTTTTATGATGACCCCGATTATGCTCGATATAAAAATGCATATAGAACGAAGGCAACAATAACATCCACGCCAAAAATCGTTCTGCTTTATTTTTCCGATGCCCGAGTTCATGTGCAACATTAATCCCGGACGAACCCAGTACAATGCCGGTGGTCAACGTCATGCCGATGATTTCATAAAGTTCAAGTCCGCCCGACACCAGTCGCTGGATAAAAAAATAAAGCACCGCTGCTACGATGGGGAGGTTTAAGTATAAAAGCCAATCAAAGAGTTTTGCTTTCAATTTTTCCTGACGTTCATCTGCTGATAAATTCTTTTCAGACTTTCCGGTGAGCGGTTCTACTAATGGAATTATCCCAAAGGCAAACACGGGTGTAAAGTACGACCACCAGCCCGCTTCCTGAATGGAGAAATAGGCCGTGATGGGGACTAAATAGGCCGCAAGGTATTTCACATCACGCATATCGCAATTTATAAAATACCCTGATGGAAATCACGGTTTCTGTTTTGCCGATTATCCTATCTTTGCCCAAAATTAGATTCGTATGAAATTCCTCACCACACTTTTACTGGCACTTTGCCTGTCGTTTTCCCTTTACGCGCAGCAATTCGATACTAAAAAAATAGAAAAGCATATTTCCATTCTGGCGAGTGACAGCATGGAGGGGCGCACAACCGGACAAAAAGGTGAACAAATGGCTGCTTCTTATATTGTCAATGAATTCAAAAAACTGAAACTCCAGCCGATGGGGGATTCTAAAACGTATTTGCAAGCTTTCCCCTATAAAGGTGGGGCGCACGGTGAAGGTCCAGGCGGAACTGCCAACAATGTGATCGCTTTTCTCGACAACAAAGCAAAAACCACCATTATTATCGGTGCGCATTATGACCACCTTGGCGTGGGCGAACAAGGAAGTTCACTCGATGCAAACCCAACAGGAAAAATCCACAATGGTGCAGACGACAATGCTTCCGGTGTTGCGGGTGTGATTGAGCTGGCAAATTATTTTGCCAACAACAAAAAGAAAGAAGCGAACAATTTTCTGTTCATAACTTTTTCCGGTGAAGAGCTTGGACTCTTTGGTTCAAAATATTTTACAGAACATCCATCCCTTGATTTAGCAACTGTGAATTACATGATCAACATGGACATGGTGGGGAGATTAAATCCGGACACAAAAGCATTGATGGTTCACGGAACCGGAACGAGCCCGGTGTGGGAGCCACTTCTTAAAAAATTAGGTGATGGTAAATTCAAAATCTCCACTGACTCCAGTGGTGTAGGCCCGTCCGATCATACTTCATTCTATTTAAAAGATCTTCCGGTGTTGCATTTCTTTACCGGATCGCACAGTGATTACCACAAACCCTCAGACGATTCAGACAAAATAAATGCACAAGGTGAAGCGGATGTGTTGACGTTGATTGCTCACATCATTGAAGCTCCGGAAACACAATCTAAAATTGGATTTTTAAAAACCAAAACCAAAGCAACAGCTACGCGAAGCTCCTTTAAAGTAACCCTGGGAATAATGCCGGCTTATACTTCCGATGTTGTTGGATTAAAAGTTGATGGTGTAACGGAAGGTCGTGCTGGAGCGAATGCAGGAATGCAAACCGGAGACATTGTGATTCTAATGGGTGAATATAAAATCAACGACATCCAGGATTACATGAAAGCACTTGGCAAATTTGAAAAAGACCAGACGATTGATGTGGTGGTGAAGCGAGGGGAAGAGGAAGTGACGTTGAAGGTGACGTTTTAAAAAGATTCTGGATACTGGTTACTTGATTTTGATATAACGGAAAAAGTTTATTATTTCCTTCCGGGGTTGTGGGGGTTATCCAAGTGTTCATTGAAGTGATAATCTGTATTTAGCAATGAACTTGTCTTTTATTCTCAAATATTAAATTGTTATAGGTCTCATGTCCTCTAGCCTTCCATCTTTCTCTATTACATCTTTTCCAACCACACTGATCTCAAATGTAAGTAACCCGTCCCCATAAATAAATGTATCTGAATGCTCTATACATTGTCCATTGGCAAGTTCAATAACTACTGTAAAATCATCCGTTAAAACTCTGATTATTTTAACTTCCCTAAATTCAAGGAGAAGCATTCGATTTGATTTACACGACTCTATTTTGTTTATCCCTCCAAGTCGGAGTTCATAAAATCCTTTATCGGTTTCAACAATAAACCAATCATTTTCATTTTCCCGATCTCGAATTGATCTAAATAACTGTCCTGTCATAAAAAATTGCCTATAACGTCTGAATAAAATTAAGCAAAATCTAATTTCCTCCCTTCGCAAACTCCTTCGCAAAATAAGTCAATATAACATCCGCTCCACTGCGCTTGATGCTTAGCAAAATTTCATTCATGGTTCGTTCACCATCCAGCCAACCTTTTTCTGCTGCTGCTTTTACCATTGCGTATTCCCCGCTCACATTGTAAGCAGCGATCGGCAATGTAGAGTTGTCTTTTAACAACCGGATGATATCCAGATACGCCAATGCTGGTTTCACCATTAAGAAATCAGCTCCTTCTTCTTCGTCTAACAACGCTTCGCGTAACGCTTCCGTCCGGTTGGCAGGGTTCATCTGGTAGGCTTTCTTATCGCCAAATTTGGGAGCGGAATCCAACGCATCGCGAAAGGGATTATAAAAAGCACTCGCATACTTGGCTGTATAACTCATGATCGATACCTCCTGAAATCCATTTTCATCCAATGCCCTCCGAATAAATCCAACGCGGCCGTCCATCATATCGGAAGGGCCCACTATATCAATTCCGGTTTCAGCTTGTGCTACCGCCATCATTCCTAAAATCTCAAGCGTTTCATCATTGAGGATATTGCCATCTTTCACCAACCCATCGTGGCCATCGGAACTATATGGATCCATCGCCACATCGGTCATGATACACACTTCCGGAAATTTTTGCTTGATCTCTTTTAGGGCGCGCAAGTAAAAGAAATTTTTGTCATAACTTTTTGTGGCGGTCTTGTCTTTGTGGTGATCCTCCACCGCAGGGAAAATATCAAATGCTTTAATCCCGAGCTTCAAACAGTCCTCAATTTCCTTCAACATCAAATCAGCAGAAAGCCGATAGATGCCCGGCATGGAAGGCACTTCCACTTTTTGTTTGGTTCCCTCTACTAAGAAAAGTGGAAACAATAGATCATCAGTGGTCACTTTGGTTTCTTCCACCAACGACCGGATGGCTGCACTTTTTCGATTTCTTCTTGGACGGTGTATGAGGTTGATAGACATGGTGCAAAAGTAATTGAAGTTTTGGAATTGAGAATTCCTCATTTCTCGCAAAGCACGCAAATTCTTTGTGATTCTTTGCGAAAAAACTCTGCGGGCTTTGCGTGAAAAAAAATGCTTTACAAATGATAACGATCCAAAATATGCTGACTCACCAACTTGTAAATCTCCGCTACTTCTTCATCCTCTTCTAAAAATGAATAGTGATTGTCCAACAACTCCAGATCGCCTCTGCGTGCAGGACCCGTTTGTGCATCTTCCGGTCCGATGGCCAGCGCCTTTGTAATGGTCTCTGCAATCAACGGCTTGAGCAATTCCGGATCGAGTTTGTATTCTTTCAAAATGTCGTTCGAAATACTCAGCATGTGGTTGGTGAAGTTGGACGCAAACACAGCTGCCACGTGCAACGCCTTTCGCTGGCGCGAATCTATTTTCACCACCTTCTTGCTGATGGCCTTCGCCATTTCCATTAGTAGTTTTTCAACATCCTTGTTATCGCTTTCAATAAAAAAAGGAATGTCTTTAAAGTCTACTTTTTTATTTTTACTAAACGTTTGTAACGGATAAAACACACCACTATTTTCCATTGCCGCATAACTTAGCACACTTAACGGTTGACTTCCAGAAGTATGAATCAACACTGCATTTTCTGGCAGCACAAGTTCTTGCACCACGTATTCAATCGCATCATCAGAAACTGCGATCACAAAAATCTTTGATTTGCTGTCAGTAAAATCCAGGGTTTCTTTTACTTCGCCTTCATATAATTTCTCAACCAATGCTTTCGCATTTTTGGTATTGCGACTATATACTTCACGCACAGAAAATCCTGCATTGTCGAGGGCGGGTGCTAGGTGCCAGGCTAAATTCCCTGATCCAATAAATGATACAAAAGGTTGCTTATACATGTCCTTTCTACTTTGTTGCGGTAACGATGCGGTCGTTACCAAAAAGATCTTTTCGTATGGTCACGTTTTGAAATCCGGTTTCAACAAACAAGTTCGCGACTTCCCTTCCAAATTGCTGATTTATTTCGACAAATATTTTCCCGTCAGGTTTTAATGCGAGCATTCCCTTTTCAGCAATGAATTTATAAAATTT